>DATIBX010000470.1:0-2578 GCA_035457105.1 Pyrinomonadaceae bacterium | reverse complement strand
GTTGACGCTTGAGCCGAACGGTTGCTTCGGAGCACTCAAGGATGGACGTTTAATCGGAACGACCACAACGACCACATACGCAAACGAGCTTGCCTGGATCGGAATGGTTTTGGTTGACCCTCAACATCGAGGCCAGGGAGTGGCCACCCAGTTGATGAAGACAGCGATGGATTATCTCGACGGCAAAGTCGCCACTATCAAGCTCGATGCAACGGCGCAGGGTAAGTCGCTCTATGAAAGGTTGGGTTTCAAGATTGAGTCGCTGGTCGAACGCTGGTCCAGGCCACCTATATCAGAATCACAAGCGACGAAGAGCAAATCGTTGGATGAGGATGAGCGACAGCAAGTACTCGAACTCGATGAACAAGCCTTTTTAGGTGATCGCTCGAAGTTGATTGGGTTGTTAATCGACGATGCGATTATTTCGCCTGTGCTGGTCAGAGATTCAGACGAGACGTTGAGTGGTTTTGCTTTGGCCAGAAGAGGTACGAGGGCAAACTATGTGGGGCCGATCGTTACCTCAGAAGCCGCTCAAGTTGAGAGCTTGATTGATCAAGCGTTGGCCCAGATCAGGGACAAAAACGTCTACCTGGACTTCAGTCATGAATGCGGCGCGAGCACGCGTATTTTGTCGGATCGTGGTTTCGTGAAAGAGCGCGACCTAATTCGAATGAGTGCTGGAATGCAAAGCAAAAAAACTTCGTCGCTGGTAGTGGCCATCGCAGGCCCCGAAGTTGGCTAACAATTTTTCGAATTCAAAAGAGGGTAGTGGAGGTTTATGGAATCAACGGCTTTGGTACAAGACGGGCTTGAACGAAATATAAAGGCCGACAACCTGAACGTTTTGGTTTACGAGTCGCGAGCCAAAATGGGAAAGGCCGCGGCATCCGTTATCGCGGCGGAGATTAGACATGCAATTCAAGAACGTGGCAGAGCAGTCATGATACTTGCGTCAGCGCCCTCGCAGAACGAATTCCTTGCCAACCTTGCAGGTGAAAGCGACATCGACTGGTCGCGCGTTACGGCATTCCATTTGGATGAATACCTCGGAATGGATGAACGCGCCCCGCAATCGTTTCGTCGGTTCCTGATTGATCGTCTGGTGAACAAAGTAGCACTTGGGCAATTCCATGGGCTTCGAGGAGACGCTAAAGATGGAGCGGAAGAAGCAAATCGTTATGCAGCACTGCTGAAAGAGAACCCCCCTGATTTTGCAGTCCTGGGAATTGGAGAAAACGGTCACCTGGCATTCATCGATCCTCCGTTCTGCGATTTCAACGACCCGCAGGCGGTAAAGGTAGTCGAGTTGGATGAAGTTTGTAGAAACCAGCAAGTGAACGACGGCGCGTTTTCTGCGCTGGAAGAGGTGCCGAGAGACGCGTTGTCGTTGACCATCCCAACTCTCATGGCGCGACCCAAACTGTTTGCCATTGCGCCTGGACCAGCAAAACGCCAGGCAATCAAGAACACAGTCGAGGGACCAGTCAGTACTCAGTGTCCCGCGTCGATTTTGCGCACGCACCCAGACGCACATCTGTTTATTGATAAAGACTCGGCCGAGTTTCTTAGTTCGTGATCGCTTAACTGATCAGCAGGAAATACTCCCCTAAAACGGCGCCACTAACACATCTTTGCGACCGTAGTTTCGGTCGCTTTGAAGGAGAACAGCATGCACAGTTCAGTTCACGTAGTCGATTACGTTGTGCTTGTCTGTTACCTCTTGCTAATGGCTGGCATTGGCGCGTACTTCATGCGCTTCATGCGGGTTGGTGCTGATTTTCTGAAGGGTGGGAATCGCGTCGAGTGGTGGGTAGCGGGAATGGCTTCGTTCATGTCCGGCTTTTCGGTGTGGACATTCACGGGTGGCGCTGGATTCGCATATCGGCATGGCGTGATCGGCGTCTTCCTCATGGTCCTGGCGGTGCCAGCTTTCTTCTTTGGCTACGTATTCTTCGCTCAGGCGTGGCGACGTTCGCGAGTAACGACCGTTGTCGAGTACATCCGCAGTCGTTTCGGCGAAGGCACACATAAAACATTTTCCTGGCTGACTGGTCCAAGTCAATTGATGTTTGGTTCAGTACGATTGTTTGCACTGTCGAGTTTTATGTCTATTGCACTCGGTATTCCCGTCGAATACCTGGTTGTTATCTGTGGGCTCGTAGTGTTGGGTTATACGGTTTTGGGCGGTTACTGGGCGGTGTGCTTCACGGACATGTTTCAGTTCATGTTCCTGTTTCCCATTGCCTGTTTGTTGATGGTTCTGTCGCTCTCGAATGTGGGTGGGTTCAATAACTTCGTTGCGCAAGCGCCCGCCGGTTATTTCAATCCCTTCGCGGGTGAATACGGCTGGCTGTTTCTACTTGTTTACACAGTTTCTCAAACCACGGGCTACAACAATTTCGGAAATGCGCAACGTTACTTTTGCGCCGACACTGAACAGTCCGCAAAGAAGATCGCGATCCTCTGCATGGTGCTGTTCACTATCGGCGGGGTGATTTTCTACTTGCCGCCCTTAATCGCGCGAGTCGCTTTACCGGAACTTGGCACTCTCCCAAACGGTCTGAAGCAACCGTCGGAA
>DATIBX010000469.1:0-2797 GCA_035457105.1 Pyrinomonadaceae bacterium | reverse complement strand
CAGCCGATTTGTCACAATCTTTATTGAGTTCAAGAACGATTCGAACATCGGTCCTCTGTGAGTGCCGAACGGTGACGACCGTCGAAGTGTCTTTGAGCCATGGATCACTCGACTCTACGCCGATGTCATACTTGCCGACGGCGATCTGAGAAAAGTAGAAGCGGCCTCGACCGTCGGTGTAACTCGTATATTTGGCTAACGGGTTCGTACTGCGTCTGGATACGGTGATGAGAGCCCCACTAACTGGTTTTGAGTCAGGATCGAGTAGCGTCCCTGCTAATGAACCCTCTTCGACTTGCAAGATTCGCTGGTCGAAGGTTGTAGTGGATTGAGTAGTTACATTGCCTTGCAAGGGAACTCCGCTAATCGGCGCCAGTAACAACCACAGTGACACGAAGAATTTCATTACTTGTGCTCTCAAAATGAATATCCCAGGCTCACCCAAACGGTTCTGACTTTCGCTCTACTTACTTCCTTTATCTCGAGCCTGTTGATACCAATAAGCCCCGTCTGGATAATCTAACTTCACCTTCATCGCCATATCGAAGTATTTTGCCGCCTCCCCATATTCCTTCCGGTCCCAGGCGCGCACACCTTTCTGCCAAATTCTGGCAGCTGCAATCAACGTAAGGAACGAGCCCAACCGGTAGAAAAACCGTCGCTTCATCCGAGACGAGACTGATAGCGCGTAACGGTCGGCAAACTCTTCTTCAGTCTCAATTCTATCGGAACCATGTTTTGGGCGACGCGCAAATCTTTTCTCGGCGATAAGATGATGACCGACTTCATGCCCTATTGTTTCCGCAATTCTCAGTATCATTGCCGAAGTACCTCTGAGAACCCTCGGCATCGGTTTATATAGACAGCCAACGATCAATATGATGTGGGCAGGCACTTCTCCTCGCCGCCGTTTGTACGCGCCAAGGATTAACTGATCTTCTGCGATCGCCTGGATGACATCAGAATCGCGTGAATCCTCAGGAATGTTTGCCAGTAGTAGGATGTGGTCTATCCCAAGCAAGTCTTCTGGCTCAATGTAACTAAGCGCCCGATGAACATGCTTGTCCAAACCACGCGGCGCCACACAGCCTTCCCAACACCTAATTTCCATTAGACAGTTACATTCTCCGCTTTCGAGCCTTTGTGCTTCTCTTTCGACTTACCTGACCCAACCATTGTTCCCTGGTCCTTTGTTCGGGTCGGGCTTCGTACTTAGTCATAAGCCATTTATGTTCTTCCGGGCTTAATGTTGAAGGAACCTGCGTCTTTAATTTCTCCATCGAGTGTCTGTAACCTTGCCCGGCGTCCTGATTCTTGTTATTCAGTATGTAAGCCTGAAAATTCAACTTGGCTGAAACCTGGTAATTCTCATCCCAATATTTACGCAACGCCACTTTCGCCAACAAAGAAGACAGCGCTTGTGTGACAAGACGCCCTGTCCTGTTCGCCCAGGATTTTTCCATCCGTTCGATAACCGCTAATGCATACGCGTCCGCCCAGCCCTCTTCCTCCGGATTACGCAAGTTTTGCTGATAAGCCTTAATTCGAGGTTGCTTTCCCAACTTCTTGGCGAAGACGTGATGCCCGATTTCATGAGCGAGGGTGTCAGCAATTTTTAGTAACGCAATTCTACTTCCTACTAGCCAATTAGGAATTCCAAAATAAATGTCGGAAGCGTATAGCACCACCTCTGTAGGCTTCTTACCGTCGCTTTCTTGATAGTGTCCGTTAATGAGATATCCTGCAAAATAAGGGTGATAACGTTTCGCCTCGTCATCCCCCGGACATTCTTCGATGACACGGATGACTCGTAAACCGTCTAAATCATCATCGCTGATATATCTGAGTACTCGTTGGACATGCTTTCGAGTTGCTTTAGTTAACCTCTGAGATGCGAGTTGAATATCCAACCCACTAATCATTGTCCGAACTCCAGCGAAACAGCGGTGACCTCGTCCAGTGCCGATTTCCAATCCACATATCGGTTTGGAAATCGTTTCACCAGGATCGTGGCAATCTCTTCAAGAGAGTTGTCGCCGGTCATATACTCCAGTATGAAACTGCGAATCTGACCCGCTTCGGTCAGCGTAGGTCTATACGTCGCCGATCGTTTTCGCAACTTTCCTGGACTCAAGGGCACTCCATACATGGTAGATTGTTTGAAGCTGGCCCGGGGTTGTGAACTCTCACCTGTACAAATCGTACTCTCCCAACGCCAGAGGTAATCGCCCCTGACCAAATCAGCTTTGAGACTTAGCTCAATTCGATCACCTTCTTCGATTGCGACTGGATATGGAAGGGGAAAGAATCCTTGCCCGTAGATGAGTTCAGGTTCACTGGGATGGTTTGAGAATCCGACATCATCAATCAATTCTGAATCGAACCAGACTGCAAGTCCGTGTGCAGTGCCCGATCGGTTCGTTTCCAATATGGCAGTTGTTTCAAGATCGCCGGTCTCGATTTCGTTGTAATCCAGCTTGTAGCAACAAACAGGAGTAGACAAAAGTTGCTCAGGAGTGATTCGTGCTTTGCGCCAGGTATTGGTTACGACTCTTTTTGCGGCGGAGATGTCCACGTCTGAGCGTTCCCACGGGCCGACTAATTCCGCATAACGATCCGGCGTTTCGACAACCGAAATCCACAATACATCCCGTCGGGGAATAAGCACCCCGCGACTGGCAAGCAGTCTCGTTCTCGCATCAATGATCGAAGAAATATTTCCCTGATACCATGGCAGCACTCCTCGTAAGTCCGAGACAATAATGTCCGCTGGTTCTCGAAGCGTTATTTCAGTTGA
>DATIBX010000468.1:0-4587 GCA_035457105.1 Pyrinomonadaceae bacterium | reverse complement strand
CTAATGCTGATGTCCTGAATCCACAGCTCGATTTTAGTCTAAGGGCTAAGCCTGGCAAATAGGGCTGATACTCATCTCCTTGGTGAATAGATGGCGTCGAGCAAACTGGCGCTCTGGCTTCGTGAAGCTGCACTAGATATTAAACGGGCTATTTTGCCGCTTTGGGAAGCCTCTAAATTGGGGACGGCTCCCCTTGTCCGACACATTTTCGGCCTGCCGCAGAAACAGAACGACTACCCGAAGCGGATACGTCTTACATTGGAGAGATTGGGGCTCACTTATCTAAAGCTGGGTCAGTACCTGGCTATGAGACGAGATCTCCTGCCCGAAGAAGTGTGCCAGGAGTTGAGTAGGCTTTATGAAGATGTATCCCCCTTGCCTTTTCAAGAGGTAAAGGCGGTTATAGAAACGGAGTTACAGGGGCCGCTCGCTCAAATCTTTCCTCTCTTTGACCCGAAGCCCTTAGCGGCGGCCTCAGTCGCCCAAGTGCATGAGGCAAGAACCAACTCTAACGAACGTGTAGCAGTAAAAATTCAACGTCCGGGCTTAAAACCCATATTCGCTGCCGACACACGTAACTTGCGCCGCGTCGCCGCACTGGCAGATGCGTTCGGCTTATCTGGAACACTGTCAATGAGCGAGGTAGTCGAAGAGTTTGCTAATTGGACGTCCAGGGAATTGAATTTCTTGATAGAGGGCCGAACGGCAGATCGCCTACGCCAAAATGCGACGGCGCACGAGGTCGTGCCTTTTATTTACTGGGAGCTCACGACGCAGAAGGTGCTGACTATGGAGTTCATCGACGGTTTGAGTCTGGCCCAGATTATAAGGCTTGTGGCCCAGGGAAGAGAGGACGAGATCCTCGCTCGTCTTCCAAATCTGGATCTTACCGTAGGAAGCCATAACCTGGCCCATGCTGCAATGCATCAGCTCTTTGTATCCGGCTTTTTTCACGGTGACCCGAATCCGGGCAATGTTATTGCTCTCGATCATAATGATATCGCTTTTGTCGACTTCGGTATCTTCGACGAACTTTCCAAGCCTCGCCGGGAAATCCTCGCAGGGTTTGTTGAGGCCCTCGCTTTGGGAAGCCTGAATCAAGCTTTTCATTATTTCTCAAAGCTAGCGAATCGTACGGACGAAACCGATTGGAAGGCTTTTGAGAACGAATCTATAGATTGTATGCGCCGGTGGTATGAGGCGTCCAACAAACCAACCTCCACATTTAAAGACCGCCACTTGGGAAAGTACTTTGGTGAGTTGCTCGGAATTATGAGGCGAAATCATCTGCGTGTGGAAGTTGACACTCTACTCTTCTGGAGAGCAATGAACGCCCTCGACTATAGCGCGCTAAGTATGTCGCGCCACTTCGACTTATTACATGAAATGCACATCTTCTTCGAGCAAATTCGCCCCAGCCCTATCGAGCGAATGGTCAATGTGCTTGCAAGCAAACGTTTCAAGCCAAATGTCGCCGAGCTGACTACTGCACTGCCCGACTACCTGCATATCCTCATGAATCGCATTGTGGGAGAGGACTCTAAGTGGGTCATAGCTCAGGAATCCCTGGAGAACAACCCTTCCGATCTTTTGGCAACTCGGTGCGTGTCCGCCGCTCTGGTTGGTGCTTCCTTGACAGTACTGGGGCTTGGCTGGAATCTTGACCTGACTTTACTGATCGTTATCGTGAGTCTGATGGCATCTCTATTCACTCTATCTCTAATAATGGCGAGGCCAAGATGAGTGAAGCCGTAAAGAATCGTCGGCGCTCTGTTGTTGAGCGCTTTGTGGAAGGGCCTGTCGGGTTTCGGCAGCGTCTTGAGCGCCTAGGCCCGACGTTCATAAAGATCGGCCAATTCTTGGCCTTACGTCCCGACCTCATCCCTCAAGAATACTGCGACGAGTTGATGCTTTTGATGGATCGAGTACAGCCATTTCCCTGGGAGCAGGCGAGGGCGATCTTGAGAGAAGAACTGGGAGGTGAGCCCAACGAAGTTTTCGCTTATATAAATCCGAGGCCGGTGGCGGCGGGCTCTTTAGCTCAGACGCATATAGCCCGTTTAAAGGAGGGCACAGAAGTCGCGGTCAAGATCCAACGACCTGACGTACGCCTTCGGATTGAGCGCGACTTGCGGCGTGCAAGACGGCTGGCTAGGTTGCTTGAGATTAGCGGCACGTCGCTTATTGTGTCACCAACCGAGGTTGTGGAAGAGTTAACCGGATGGTTGATGAAGGAAATAGACTTTAAGCACGAGCTGAGGAATCTGACCCGATTATACGGGCTTGCAGCCGGCGACCGCTTCCAGATAATACCGCGACCAAATACTGCCTTCAGCACTTCGACAATTCTTACAGCTGAATACCTCCGAGGTCTCCCCGTGAGCGAATTGTTATTAACCATACGCTCCGGCCACCCGGACGCAGATATTGACGCGTTGGGAATAGATCGTGACCGACTTGCCAGAAATCTTCTCTGGTCAAGCCTGGTGCAGATTTTTCGCTATCAATTCTTTCACGCAGACCTACATCCCGGTAACCTGATTGCCTTGCCTGGTGATGTGATAGGGTTCGTCGATTTTGGGTTATGTGATGAACTAGACGAGACGGTGCGGGCGCGTCAAATGCGTTATTTGTCGGCTGTTTATAACGCTGATTTGGACCAGATGTTCAATGCTGTAACCGATATTCTTACTCCTAGCGAAGAAACGGATATGGATGCTTTCCGCTCAGAGTTCATGGTCGAGATCAGCCCTTATCTCAAGCGAACACAAAATGATCAGCCAAGCCATGGTACTGAGACGGATCGTTCCCCCTTCGCACAATCCTTGGTTGGAGTGTTGCGGGCTGCGCGGCGGCACAAGTTACAGGTGCCGGCCAGAGTCCTATCCATGTACAGGGCCATTCTTACAGCCGAAACCGTAGCTTACCAGCTCGGAACAAAGGTTGATCTGCGGTCAGTGGGCCGGGAATTCTTTGCCAGCCTACAAAGGGAGGAAGCCTTACGAGCGATTAATCCTGATAAGCTTGAGTCAACATTTCTCAACATGGTTTCGCTGCTCGAGGATTCTCCCGGACAGCTTCACCATCTCCTCACCGAATTATCCGAGGGGGCGTTCGAACTCAACGTGACTATCTCAGAATCGCCCAAAGTGAGGCGTATACGAAACCGGCGCCTTCGGTTGTTAATAACTTCGATTCTTTCCATAGGCATAGCCTTGCTCTTGATAGTTCCCGGATTACCAGTGGTGTTCGGAGCATCGCTAAGATGGCCGATAGGGTTGGTATTAGTTCTCCTATATATATCTATTCTTTTCCAATGGACGCGACTGCGGTGAAGCATTCCAGCCTGCCAGATACAACTATAGAGATTGCTCGGGCGCTCGGTCACACCGCCAACGAGCTAGCAGAATTTTCTCTCGGTTTAATATTGGCCCCGTTTCGAGCGAGCCGGACGAGCCAGCGTGAAGAACTTCGATCCACAATTTGGGAGTTGCGCCGACTTATGCGGACTGCAATGGCTGAAGGTTTGGATAAGGACTTGGCTACCGCTCTCAGCTTCCTTGCTAAACATAGTGAGGAGATCCAGAGAGCTATTGTTGTCTGGATCGATCTTGTTGAAGTACTTGTCCAGAATGCCGAGCGGCGGTATGGGGCTACACGGGGTATGGGCAGGATGAAAGCCGCAGAGGTTAAAGAGGTGGTGCGCTACTTCATGCGCTATCGTCATTTTAACATTCCTGATGTCCCACAATTCCTCCAGCCGATCCTTGTAGATCTTGTTGTTGATTGGAGCGTCGACGTTTTAGTTCTCGTGACAAACCGCTACGGTTTGTGGGTTGAAGAAGGGTCGGTTACAGAAACCAAATCGATCTTCGCCAGATTCTGTCTGTCGTTGCGCAGACGCATAATGTGGATCTTTTTATTTATCCCTTGGCTCTTTGAGCGTATCAGGCGGGCGCTTCAGAGGCCGGTCATTATTCCCCCGGAAGTAAAAGCTGCCATTGATGCGCTGGAAAGGGAAGGGTTAATAAATAGTGAAGGAAAGATTTTTCATGCAGTCGGCGACCTGCTGGTATGGGTAAGCTCGCGACGTAGAACACTTATGATTCTCGTTGAAGTCGTATCTGCTGCTGTGCAAGAGGCTGAAGTTTATATGGAGCTTAGCGGCCCTCAAAAAAAAGCTTTCGCGCGCGATCTGGTCCTGGCTGTCTTGGATGAGCTCGGCTTCGAACAGCGGACGGGTTTGTTATTTGCGATCATCGATTCAACCATCAATAGCTCGATCGAGGCGAGCGTGCACTTGTTCAATAAACGCAGACTTTTCTCTCACGGCGCGTCTGTGTAGCGAGGCTTCAAATGGTGCGAACGGTGGCCTTTTGGCTTAGCAAGCAATTCCAGTCCGGAAACACCGGGAGTGAGTGTTCACGAATAATAACAAATCGGCATCCTCTCTTTATTATCAACCGCACTGCGTCGACGCAATAGCTTTGAACGCAGAAAGCGAGCCACCCCTTAACGAGTCATTTAGGGCCGTTTCCCAAGCAGCCTGAAGGACTTTTAAGTACTGAGTTTTTGATGAGTTATAGA
>DATIBX010000467.1:0-13217 GCA_035457105.1 Pyrinomonadaceae bacterium | reverse complement strand
GTCGCCCTCCACGTCTCCTACCGCTATGCGGTCGCCGATCCGCACCGGTCGTTCAAACAGGATAATGATGCCGCTGATGAAATTGCTGGCGATGTTTTGTAGTCCGAAGCCAATGCCGAGACCAACGGCGCCCGTCAAAATGCTGAGGGCCGTCAAATCAATGCCGATCGTTTGCAGAATCACCAGCAAACCAAGGAAGATCAGGACATAGCGAACGATCGAACTGGTCGCTTCACGAATTCCTAAATCCACGCCACGTCCGGCCAGCACTTTGTTGACAATCTTCTTGCTCTTTCCGGATAGATAAATCAGCAAAGTCAGCAGCAAAAGGAAGTAGAGAACCAAAAGAAGAGTGACCTGCGCCTCGCCCAGCTTGAAGAGAGGCGCCTCCAGAAAGCTCCTTAACCTCATGAGGATTTGCTGCATGGTTTCCATATCCTTAATCCGTCGATTTCTAATTGTTTTGGTATTTCTACTTTAACCAGGAGTGCGAACAAAAGAATCGGTAAGATCGCTTAAGAGTCGAAGCGATCAGTGAGGGTAAATACTCACGCCACTCTGTGTTTACACGGATTCGCCAGAGTGCGAAGAAAGTTTAAGATCGCTGCGGTTGTCGGGGCGGACGGCTGGGGAACGGCAAAGCCCGGCAGTCGTTAGAACCTCCTAAAGCTGAACAGGAAGTGAGAGTAATGAGGGCGGCAGGGCAACACGTAACCGGTAAGAGCAACGTTTTGAGTCCGAGATTCTCGGCGCTTGCGGTCCCCTGGAAACGTGTTGCCCTATACGCAACGCTAAGCCTAGGTTTCTTTTTGCTTGGGTTTGCTCCGATGTGGTTAAAAGCGACTCGGGCAATCGAACAACGTGACGCCGCACAGCGAGGCGTGCGTTTGGCCCAACTGCAAAATACTTTATCGGCGGCGCTGATTGAAGTTCAGCGTGGCCAGTACGAACCAGCCCGCCAGCTTACCAGCGATTTCTATACAGACCTGCGCCGGCAAATCGAAACGGATAGTGGATCGCTCTTCATGCCTGCTCAGCGTGAAGGACTGCGATCGTTACTCACCGAGCGTGACGAGTTAATAACTTTGTTGGCTCGGAGCGACCCAACTGCGACAGATCGCCTCATCGCGGTCTATTCCGCATACAACAAACTTGCAAATAATGGTCGCGCTTAATTCCTTAGAACCACTTGCATGGTTTCGGACTCATTCCCAGACAATTGCCACTAACACCAGATAAAACACAGCGCCTGCAACTGCGCCAAACACATAAGGCACGGATGCCACTGCTTTGCAAGTGTAGGCGCAGGCAATCATCACCGACGCCAACGCGCTAAGATGTGCGGCAAGTGAAAGAATAGCTCTGGGGCAGTTCTGAGCCAGCAATAGAATATGCATCCCGAAAGCGCCTTTGCGCTTGTGATATGGGTCTGCGCACCGCTGTGCGCTCTAAGCCCACTGGTGACCTCTCTCAATCATCAGAGGAGCCTAGAGCCCACAGGGAGCACATGGAAGGTCTACTAGCTGAGCATCATTTTCGGAATCGCATCAGAATTTGTCATCAGAGAGATCACCCAGTGGCGGTGAGTGAAAACTCGCACGAGCGGCATTAGCGGATTTTCTAAGTTAGGAGCAGTGAGTGGTATCACTCAAAGAGTCTAAGGGATGTCTCGGACGAAATAACTATCAAGACCGGGTAAGCTTAATTAGTGAGGCTTTGGCCGCATTGATATGGCTGTCAGCGCTCGCATTCTTCATCACGAAACGCTGCCGCGCACACCAATGCCGCCGAAACTTCATTAAACCAATAAGAAGGAGAAATAATGCAGACTAAGAACAAAACGGAGAAAGCGATTCTCGATTTCGTGAATGGTGATGTGCGGTTTAAGAGGTTCGGCGAATTCGTGAAGGCCGCAGGGCTGGATGAAAAGCTCGCGAAAGGCTGGGACTTGACGGTCTTTGCGCCAACTAACGAAGCATTTGCCTCACTGCCGCAAGAACAGGTCGCGGACATGCTCAAACCGGAGAATCGTGAGCAGCTCAGAAAACGGATGTTGATCTATGTGGTTCCGAAATCCATGGACATCGACGATCTCACCAAGGTCAGCACCTTGAAGACCGAATCCGGTACTGAGATCAGAGTCGACGTTTCGAAGGATCAGAAACAGATCAAACTCGTTAATGCGAACGTCGTGCTGCCAAAGGAAGAAGCGAAGAACGGAATTTTGTATCCGCTGGACGCCATCCTTGAGCCCGGAAAAACCGCAGCGACCGCAGCGTAGTGGTTTGGTGCAGCTTTTGGCGGCTATAGAGCCGGCGCCCTTTTGTGGCGCCGGCTCTTTTTATGAGAGTTGCCATTGCGTTTGTGACTTTATGTGCTTCGTTGTGGCTTGAGAGTTAAACTTGTGCGCAAGATCTACTTCGACGATCAGGCAACCGTTTAGGTAAAAACAGAACGGAGACAAAGTAATGAAAGTCAGCCAAGTCGTGCGCGATCAGCGACTCCAGCGATTCGCGCACCGAGATGTCGTCGTCAACCACAAAGACGATCGGTTGCTGTTGCGACTTAGGTGTTGCTGACATTAAGTCGGATAAAGTCCTCAGTTAAGCAAACTCGTTCCCATCGACCGCCCCGCCCTTCATTGCCTGCACAGTCATATGCACGTCGCCGTGTCCCGTGATGAAGATGATTGGCATGTCAGTCCGTTCGGAGGACGACGAATCAGTGCGCGAGTCGCTGCCTGATACGGTTTCGGTTATAAATCCTTCTACCAACCTGCTGACGCCATTCGCCGTTTTGAAAACGAATCCGGACGGGCCGATTGTTTGTACGGTTCCGGCCCCAGGAACCGATCCCTGCACTGAGCAGTGGGCTTGGGAAGAACTCGGCGCATTCCTGCGTCTCGCGCAAACCAAGCCCATCAATCTCTTGCTCTCGACCTATTGGACCATGGGTGCGGTGCGACATGGCGACTACGTCGCAAAGGTCCGGGTGGCACCGGTGCAATCGTTCGCGGACCGCATTGAACAGCGAGCTCTCGATCCAATTCCGCCGAACAAGTTTTCCGGCCGCAGCTGGTAGCAGATCTGCGCAAGGGTCCCTACGAGTTCGACCTCCAAGTCCAGCTCTGCACGGATCTGGCTCGAATGCCGGTGGAGAAGACGACAGTTGTTTGGCCGGAGAGCCTTTCGCCGTATGTGACCGTAGCGAAATTGCGGCTGCCGCAACAGGACATCGGCGGAGAAGACAACTTCGAAAAGATGGACAAGACTTCGATGGCCGCGTGGCGCGTCACGGAGGAGCATCGTCCGCTCGGCAACATCATGCGTTCACGCAAGGAGGTCTACTGGACGTCATCGATCCTTCGCCACGAAACTAATCACCAGGAGCGCAAGGAACCGAAGAACCTGGCTGAAGTTTTCGGCGAGCAGATGGCGGCCGCCAAATAAGAACGGGCAACTTAAAGCGGTGAGTCAGTACCACTTCGTCGAACGAAGTAGCGAAGTGCAATCTATAGTTAAGAATTGGAGTCCCTCATGCAACCTGCAAGCATCGCAATAGCAACAATGAAACTAACAACAAAGCTTACTGGTATCAGCGCAGCGTCTCTTCTATCGTTCATTGGTGGCGCCGCTCTCACTCTAGCTCTCAGCTATCTCGGCGGAGCGAAAGAATCGCACCCTGTCTATGAGCTGCGAATGTATCAGGTTAACGAGGGCAAAATGGATGCGCTGATCGCTCGGTTTGGCGATCACAGTGATGAGATTTTCAAACGGCAACATGAAGAGCATTGGCTTTTGGCGCAAGACGAGCCTTATTCGAAGAACCTGTTCGTTTACATTCTTGAGCACTCGAGCCGTGAGGAGGCCACGAAGAATTGGGCAGCGTTTCAGGCCGATCCAGAATGGCAAAAGGTAAAGGCTGAATCTGAAACTAAAGGCCCGCTTGCTAAACATATCGACAGCTACTTCATGGACCCGACAAGCTTTTCAGCGCTCAAGTAATGTAATCGTCGATACGGGCAATTACTATCCGCAACAACGTGATGGCCGCATCGCGGGAATCGAAGATGGAATGGTCGAGAGCCGCTGGGTTTCCCAGCAACTAGGTCGGCCAGTAGTGAAGGCCTTTAATAATATTTATGCCGAACATCTTTTGAAGTCAGGCAAGCCGGCAGGAACTCCAGGCCGTATCGCCCTTCCGGTTGCGGGCGATGACGAGCGGGCGAAGTCCGTCGTCTTAAAGCTGGTCGATCAACTCGGCTTTGATGGGGTGGATGCAGGCAGTCTCGATGACTCGTGGAGGCAACAACCGGCCACTCCTGTGTATGCGGCCGACTTCGATGCTGAAGGTGTTCGCCGTGCGTTGGCGACTGCAAGTAAAGAACGCAAGCCCGATTGGCGTGCTAAATCTGACAAAGCCGCCAAAACGAACCAGCCGTCTTGAGCTCCATTGCGGAAACTAGGGTTTTCAGGAAACGAGTAGTAGAAGGACAACGCCACTTGTTAATCGGTGTTGTGGGCTTAGGGTAGCTTCTTCCAAGCCGGATTTTCCATCGAGTTGATTGTTTCGCAAAACGCTCAAAAGGTTCGCTTCTCTAGACTCTCAGCGCTCTCAATGTTCTTAATGCCTCCTGAGCCGTCAAGGCTCGGGTTCCCGCGACACTCTACAGTCCCTCACTCGCTAATCTGCCTTGTATGGAATCCTGTAAAAAATGACAGTTGTCCCGCATTTTCCGACATCGTAGCATCCGTGGCGGGAAGTGTCCTCCTAATTGCCGTCTGTGAACTATAGCCCAACGTTAGCCCCGGTTGGTCCATACGCCACCCAAATAAAAACGACGTTGGCTTAACTATTCAGATACTTACTCAACGAGTAAGTGATTAAGGAGTCAGTATGTTGCATGACGAAGTCAGCGAACTCGGTGACGCCTCACGTCTGGATACTTTTCCTCAGAAGCGGCTTAATGAAGCTCGAGAAAAAGGCATCCCGTGGAAGAAGTGGGGGCCCTATCTCAGCGAGAGGCAGTGGGGTACGGTCCGGGAGGACTATAGCGCTAACGGCGATGCCTGGGACTACTTCAGCCACGATCAATCTCGTTCTCGAGCCTACCGCTGGGGGGAGGACGGTCTCGGCGGGATTTCTGACGACAAGCAACGCCTTTGCTTCGCAATTGCTTTGTGGAACGAGCGCGATCCGATCCTTAAAGAGCGTCTCTTCGGTCTGACTAACAGTGAGGGAAACCACGGCGAGGACGTTAAGGAATATTACTCTTACCTCGATTCAACACCCGCACACGGCTACATGAAATACCTCTTTAAGTACGCTCAGCGTGAGTACCCTTACCGAGAACTTATCGAGACCAATCGCAGCCGTTCGCGCAATGACTTCGAGTACGAGCTTATTGATACAGGTATCTTCGATGACGACCGTTACTTCGACATCTTCGTCGAATACGCCAAAGAGAGTCCGACTGACATTCTGGTGCGCATAACGGTGTGCAACCGGGGGCCCGATGCGGCCCGCCTTCATTTGCTCCCTACGCTCTGGTTCCGAAACACCTGGTCGTGGAGTCATCCAAAACCAAAACCAGTGTTGCGAGAATCCGACGGCCGGATCGAAGCCTCGCATTCAGAGTTGGGCGACTACTGGCTCACCTGTGAAGGGACGCCCGAGCTTCTCTTTACGGAAAATGAGAGTAATTTCGAGCGCCTCTGGGGTGAGTCAAATCCTTCACCGTGGGTCAAGGATGCGTTTCATCGATACGTCATTTCACGAGACACCAAAGCCGTTAACCCCGCTAAGACGGGGACCAAAGCGGCAGCTCGTTACACCATCGACGTGCCTGGGGGCGGTTCATCGATCGTGCGACTGCGGCTTTCGGAGGGAGCTCCGGCGGCACCATTTGGTCCCGACTTTGAGAAGACTTTCGCTACGAGGATTGCCGAGGCCGATCAGTTCTACGATCGAATCACACCTGCTTCGCTGACTGATGATCAGCGACTGGTCCACAGACAGGCACTGGCCGGAATGCTTTGGACCAAGCAGTTTTATTACTTCGACGTTGACCTGTGGCTCAAGGAACACGAAGGCCATCCAGTCCTCGGTACCATGAAACATAAGATTCGCAACGCTGAGTGGTTCCACATGTTTAATGGCGACATCATCTCGATGCCTGATAAGTGGGAGTATCCGTGGTACGCCGCCTGGGATTTGGCGTTTCATACAATCTCACTTGCACTCGTTGATTTTGACTTCGCCAAGGAACAACTCCTGTTGATGTTGCGCAGTCTCTATTGTCACCCGAACGGCCAGATTCCCGCTTACGAGTGGAACTTCAGCGACGTTAACCCACCGGTTCACGCCTGGGCCACCCTTTACCTTTATAAGGTGGAACGAGCTCTCGGCCGGGAAGACATCAAGTTCCTCGAGCGCTCATTCCAGGGACTGATGCTTAACTTCAACTGGTGGGTCAACCGTAAAGATCCTGACGGCAATAATGTCTTCTCAGGCGGCTTTCTGGGTCTCGACAATATTGGTGTCTTTGACCGCAGCGCGCCGCTTCCAACCGGCGGGACTCTCGAGCAAGCGGACGGAACCGCGTGGATGGCATTCTTCTGTCAGAACATGCTGGAGATGGCCCTTATCCTCGCTGATAACGACCCGGAAGAGTATGAAGACTATGCTTTCAACTTCCTCCAGCACTTCGTGTGGATCGTATATTCAATGAATCGGATTGGTGAATTTCCGGACGAGATGTGGGATGAGGAGGATGGCTTCTTCTATGACGTACTCCGTCTGCCTGACGGTTCGGGCATGCGGTTGAAGATTCGGTCGATGGTAGGACTACTGCCGCTTTGCGCTTCGACGATCTTCGAGCCGGAACAGGTTAAGCTCCCCAGGCTTACTGAGTTGGTTCAACTATTTCGCGAGCGCTACCCTGAGGTGTTGGCCCAAATATCACCAACCACGGATGGCTACATCGGCCACGGCGGACGACGACTGTTGTCGCCACTGTCGAAAGATAGGCTTGAGAAAGTGTTGAGCTATCTGCTCGACGAGAACGAATTCCTCAGTCCTTATGGAATACGTTCGCTCTCGCGCTATCACCAGCATCACCCATTCATCTTCGACTTTGCAGGACAGCATTACGACGTTTCCTATTTACCAGCCGAATCAAACACGGGGATGTTTGGCGGGAACTCAAACTGGAGAGGGCCAATCTGGATGCCCGTGAATGCCCTGATCGTCCGCGGGCTATTAAACTTGTACGGCTTTTACGGTGACGAATTTATGGTTGAGTGCCCTACAGGCTCAGGCAACCGGATGACACTCTTCGAGGTGGCGAAGGACCTCACGAGACGACTTTCGAACATCTTCTTGAGGGACACAAACGGGCGCCGGCCTGTGTACGGAGGCTCGCAGAAGTTTCAGGAGGATCCCCATTGGCGAAACTTAATTCTTTTCTACGAGTATTTCCATGGAGACAACGGAGCCGGCCTTGGGGCTAGCCATCAAACCGGATGGACTGGCTGCATTGCCGCTCTACAGGACTTCTTCGGCCGAGTAACTGCTGCTGACTTGCTTAAGGGGAAAAAGGAACAAATCATAGACGAGTTGGTCCACCAACAAGCTTATGGGAAGGCTGCGCGCGCGCAGAGCGGTAAGAAGAGTGCGAAAGCGAAGGGTGCTAAAGGTGCGAGTGGTTAGCCGCAATGTGCATGTACGCTTCGGAGTTCTTAACTCCACGTTCAAACTAGCTCACTAATGTGAAATTGAACCGCCGACGTCCGTGCGTCGCCTCGGACGATGCTTCTGATGTGGCTCGATGCCGAAACTGTAACCGCAGTTGACGCAGGTATACCATAATTCTCGTTCCGTTCGACGGATCTTGTATTGCCCACAAGCCTCACACTGAAAATCCTGGAGCATCGTTTCAAAAGTTTGTTCTTTCGCAGTGACTGAGGTTGGTTCCGGTTGACGCTGTGCGGCGGATGCGGTTGCCATAACTTTCCCCTATTGAGTTCAGCAGTTCAGCAAGAAAATAATTGGAATCCATTTCCTGCTCCGTCCGTTAATGTTCGGCATGCGTGGTACTCATTCTTTTTCCCCATCCTTCGCGGCGTGCTTAGAAGTCGTCGCACGTCGTTTTGCATTTCTAGTTTCCTTTCCGTTTAATTTTGAATAGAGCGCCACGACTGAACGAGCCTCAGCCCGATATGTAAGTCCTGATATGGAAGTCGCTGTCTCCCATGGCCCGATGTCATGTGGTAATTCGAGCGCGGTGTCGATCCAACGGTGCCAGGGATTCTTACTTCCGTTTGTCGAAGGCAGCTCAAAATCCAAAGCTTCCCAGTACGCGTTCACAATCAGATGGAGCAGTAACTGTTCCTTCTTAAGTTCAGCGGTTAAGGCAATAGTGTGCGACCAACTATTCCAATCAGGTTCATTAACTTTGACACCGTGCCAGGATTTGTTGGCCTGTAGCAATAGCTGGTTGAGTGTGAGCTGCCGTTGCCCCTCCCCTACGTCTCGCTGCGGACGGCTGGCGTTAAGTAGAGTCAGAAATCGATAGACATCACCATGTTTGTTGAGCAGTGTCCAGTCGAGCCAGTTGTCCTCATTGTCGAAACAGTAAGCGTTGTTGTTGCCTTTCTGCGTTCGGCGCATTTCGTCCCCCATCAGGATCATCGGCATGCCGAGGGAAAGCGCGTTAATAGCCAGAAAATTCTTCACCTGACGATTGCGAAGCCTCTCTATGTCGGGATCGTCCGTCGGACCCTCGACACCACAGTTCCAACTGCGATTATCATTGGCGCCGTCGCGATTCTCTTCAAGGTTCGCCTCGTTGTGTTTTTGTTCGTAGGAGACAAGGTCGTTCAGTGAGAACCCATCGTGGCAGGTGACGAAGTTAATACTCTGCTCGGCTTCACGCTCTTCGTGTCCATAAATGTCCGGACTGCCGATTAGTCGATCGGCAAAGCGCACAACGAAGTTTTCCTCGCCACGCAGAAAACTGCGTACATCGTCGCGGAACTTCCCGTTCCATTCCTTCCAGCTATCGCCTACGAAGCTACCCACCTGGTAAAGACCTGCGGCATCCCAGGCCTCGGCAATCAGCTTTGTTCCCGCCAGAACAGGATCTGACTCAATGTCCCAAAGCACCGGTGGGTTCGGCATTGGCTGGCCCGTCGCGTCACGCGCCAGGATTGATGCGAGGTCGAATCGAAATCCATCTACGTGCATCTCTTCGACCCAGTAACGCAGGCAATCAACGATCAGCCGCCGCACAATCGGATTATTAGCGTTAAGGCTATTCCCACAACCGGAGTAGTTTGCATACCGGGATTGATCTGATTCCAGGATGTAATAGGTTGGATTATCGAAACCTCGGAATGAGAATGTTGGTCCTGACTCTGCTCCTTCGGAAGTGTGGTTGAAAACGACGTCAAGGATCACTTCAATGTTGGCCCGGTGCAACGCCTTGACCATGTCGCGAAATTCGTCCACAGGACCGGTCGGATCCTGGCGCGAGCTGTACTGCTGGTGAGGTGCAAAGTAAGCCATTGGTTGGTAACCCCAGTAGTTGACTAGACCAGGCGGGCAATCCTGAACATCAAACTGGAACACGGGTAACAGTTCGACTGCTGTTATTCCCAGCTCTTTGAGGTAAGGTATCTTCTCAATCAGTCCGGCATAAGTGCCGCGTTTGTGCGGCGCCACACCAGAGCTGGAATGTTGTGTGAAACCGCGCACGTGCATCTCATATACTATCGTGCGCGACGAAGGCGTTCTCAGAGGCGCGTCACCTTCCCAGTCATACCCTTGCGGATCAATCACGACGCTCTTCATTGCTTCCGTCGTGTTGTCGCCTGCTTCTGCTGCGGCGTCGCGTCTGTAGTTTTTCGGCACAACCACTGCACGCCCATAGGGATCGAGTAACACCTTCTGCGCATCGAATCGCAGACCGCGCTCGGGTTCGAAGGGTCCCCATACGCGATAGCCGTAAATCTGACCAGGCCGCAAACCTGGCACAAGCACATGCCAATAGTGGTACGTTCGGTTGGCGACCGGGTCGAGGGTAATTACTCGTGATGGAAGAGGATCATCGACAGTGTCGAAAAGGAGTAAATCGATCTCTGTGGCGTGTTTCGAGAAAACGCTGAAGTTTACTCCTTCCGGAAGTACACTTGCTCCCAAGGGAAAGCTGTTCCCGGCAGTCGGTGTTCTCATTAAAGACATCGCGTCTGTAGCCTTTGCTGAAACACTCATTTCCAACCTCCTTTTGGTTTCCCTCGCAGAGCGATCGCACATATTTAATGTCGTTCTTGAACCAAGGCCTCTCAGTCCAAGGGTTCGTACTACGCGTTTTGGCTCGCCCAGATCACACCATCCGACTGGCGGCATTTGCATTACGAATAGGTCGCCGGGGGACCGCTCCAGCACTTGTTCGGAAAAGTTTGATGGAGGAATCAACGAATAAGCATCGATCAAAGTCGTAGCCTCGGCAGCGGTGCCGAATGTCGATTTAATTTTCAGGAACAATCTGTAAAGTCCTGGAAGAGTTCGTTCAATGATCTTAAGGAAGGCGTTAACACTGCCAACCATTACAAAGCTATTCCATAGACAACCGCGACGCATGAGCTTTTGCGCGAAGCTGTAAGAGGGCTTTTCCCAAAACCTTCTCACGCGCAAAAGGCAACCATTCGTTCGCTCCTCAGGAGTTCCGTCGGGTTCGATCCATCCGTACCCGATTTCACGTTTGTCAGGCTTGATGCCGAGCAGGGTGATCGTCTCGCTGATAGTGGGAACTGCGGCAAAGGCGTTCTCGACATTTGCCATGAATTGAGACTCGTTAGTGAAGTGATGATCTGAGGGGAAAAACGCTACGGTCGCGCTCGGTGAAAGGTCCGCGATCTTTAGAACACTCAATAGAATTGCCGGCGCCGTTCCTTTATTAATCGGTTGAACCAGCAGTCGGCTCTCTGCGGAGTCCCTGAAAAGAGGTTTATAGAATCGCTCGTGAGTTTGTGTGACAACTGTCAGCGTGTATTTGTTGGGTACAGATTGCGCAATGCGCCGGCGCGTTTGATCAAGAAGCGTTGTCGAGCCCTGAAAAGCGCAGAATTGCTTCGGTCGATCATCCCCCGAGATCTTTCTGGTTAGTGACTGAAGCCTCGCCCCATCGCCGCCGGCGAGAATCACAGCCCAGCGATCCTCTCTTGACGCTACTGACACCTACATCCCTTCTTTTGTAACCATAACCGGGAAGTTGGGTAGGCACACTTCCTTCTAAATTTAACAGATCGGTAATCTTACGCAGTTGCTTGCATCAGGTTAACTGTCAGTTTTTACAGGGGGTCGGGTAGGGCGATTACAGTAATCTGAACAAATTTGACCCTGTGTGTTAAATGGGTAAAGGAGGAACATGAAAGACTTGAAATTCGCAAGTGGCATAGCAGCGACGGGACTCTTTGCTGCCGCTCTGTTCATCACTGTTCGTGCACAATCTGACGAGAAACCTTTTGATGCTGCAGCGTTTTACAAAACAAAGTGCGTTGCTTGCCACGGAAAGACAGCAGAGAAGAAGTTTGATACGAGTCTTCCCGAAGAGCAATTGCTCGAAATAGTCCTCAAGGGCAAGAAGGGTGCGAAACCCCCAGACATGCCGGGCTATGGCGACAAAGGAGTATCGAGCGACCAAGCCAAGGCGTTGATTGCTCACATGAAACAACTGAAGGCAGGCCAGTAATACGCAAGCCAGATTACATGACTCGGCAGTCAGTAAAGGAATCATCTTGACGCGCGTTGTCGCGCTCGGATTTCCCTGAGGTGTGTTTCCCAAGAATGTAGACATGGAAGTGGCCTTAATATCCCGAACTGTCCGAAAGAGAGCGTCGTGGCTCACAACTTTTGATCAATTGATCTTCCAAACAACGTGGAATTGAATGAAAGCGTTATCACGACTAGTCACGGGCACCGATCTTATGTGACTGCTTTTGAATTCGGATTCGAAAAAGAACATTGACGATAGCGAAAATAAAGGCAGTTGAAAGTCCACATAGCAGCACGCCCGAGACTCCCTCTATGCCTCCAAGTAACCGCCAAGGTTTCGGAAGTACGACGTCTCCATAGCCGATTGTTGTGTAGCTTCCGAGCGAGAAATAGAACGAAGTTTCGAAATCTAAGAAAAGGTTTCGCCAATAGTAAAACGCGGCCCATATGCCCGTGTCGGCGAGATGCAAGAGGATGATAACGGCAAAAACCAGGATGAGCAGAAGCGCGTAGCTCAACATGCTCGAATGTTGTTCAATCAGGGCACGCCGCTTTCCCAACCACTCAAAAAAGATTACCAGGCCGGTGGTGTGGATAACCACACATACTGCCACCATGACAAATGCGAAGGCCAACTCCCTTAGCATACGCTTCCTGCCGATTTCATAATGTAAGACGCCGAGTTTTTACGCTCCGCCAACTCCCTCCGTACAGGCCGAATAAGACAGATTCTTAAACAGCTCAGAATAAAGACGGTCGTCTGGTCCGGTTACTGTTAATTTTGCTAGTACAGCACCCGTCAAGGCACCCATAGAATTCCAGCGTTTATGAATTTCCGCGGTAATGGGCGGCGGCTATAAGCGTCTCGCCTAGCATCTTCTGAGCAACTGAACGGGCCTCGCTGCAGGTTCGTGATAGGAGTTCAACAATGAACAACGCACACATCCGCAAACTTGGCTTTTTAGCAGCAGCATTGATGTCTGCTGCTGCTGTGCTTTTGGGTGCAGGCTGCGGCAAAAAGAATGCAGTCAAGGAGCAGGGGGCGGCTGCGCCGCGTCCCACGGTCATCGTGGCTAAAGTCGAGCAACGGACGGTGCCCATTTACAGCGAATTCGTGGGTCAGACCAGGGCCGACGACACTGTTGAGCTACGCGCGCGGGTAGAGGGCGTGCTCCAGAAGGTCTTTTTCAGGGAAGGCGCACGGGTGAAGAAAGGACAGCTTCTATTTATCATCGATAAACGTCCTTTCGAAGCATCACTTCAATCCGCAAAGGCACTCCTTGGAAAGGCCACTTCCGACCTGGCTCAAGCAAAGCAACGAGTGGATGTCCTTAAGGCGCAAGCCGAACTGGCAGATGCCCAAGCCGTGTTGAGCCGAGCGGAACAAGACCTGAACCGTATGAGTCCACTGGCCAAGGAGAAAGCCGTAACGGAAATCGAAC
>DATIBX010000466.1:0-8939 GCA_035457105.1 Pyrinomonadaceae bacterium | reverse complement strand
TAAAAAGCAAGATGCTCGGTCAGCATTCTAGACGAGTCAGTAAAATTCTTGGATTCGTGAGCATCCCAGGCTAGTTCAAACTGTGCCTGGGCGACCTCGATCGAATTGGAAAAATTGTTAACCGCTGTTTTGAAAAAGTAGCTAGCGTCGACCTGATTCTTCGCATCTTCCGCGAGCTGTCCCACTGTTACAAAGGCGCGCGGCGTAAAGCTACTCGCGGGAAACGAGCGTCTCAACTCCTCAACTGTCGCTCGAGCTTGCTCCCATTGTCTGGCTCGAGCGTAAGTTTGAGCGAGATAGAAAAGAGCCTCAGCCTTTGTTTCACCCGCTGAGGTCGGAACGCTCGAAAGGGCCGCGACGGCTTCGGGAACTTTTCGCGCATTCGACGCAGCAATACCTCGTCGCAGTTGATTCTCAGTAGTTGCTGTTGCGGGAAATCTGCTGAAAGCGTCGCCATACGCGGTAACTGCATCGACGTAACGCTTCGCCTCGTACAAGAGTGCGGCTCGCGTCGCGGCTTCCTCTACGGTTGCGGGAGATGCAGTCGAACCAAGACGGGCGATAGCGGTTGCAGCCTCAGCACTTTCAGTACTTGCAGGTGCGAAGAAATACAGCCGTCGATAAGTGGCGAGCGCTCGAGTCTGGTCTGATGTCTGTTCGTAAGCTTTGGCAGTTGCCAGCAACGCACCCGGTTCATCCGCCTGGATCAACGTTCTTAACAAGAGAGGAATCGCTGCAGGCTCGGCGCTATTCGTCAGAAGATTTGCGGCCCGCAAGGCTGCGTCGCGTGTCCGTAGCGAAGTTGGAAAGCTCTGTAGAAGTTCCTGGAACGTTGCTCTGGCTTCAGCCGGCCGGTTTGCTTCTTCGAGAGCCGTGCCGCGTAAATAAAGCGCGTAGTCTCCCAGCGCGGTTTGGTCGTTGATTGTTCGGGATTGTAGTAAGTCGGCAGCTCCAGCGAAATCCTTTGCGTTCAATTTAATGCGAGCGCGAAGCACGCGAGCTAAAGCTGCTGTCTTTGTTCCCTTGAACTGGTTCTCAATGCGGACGACGACGTCTTCCGCTGGAAGAACGTCGTTGCGTGTCATTGAGCGCATCTGTTCGAGCGCTTTTTGTTCTCCAAGAGTTTGCGGTCGAGTAAGACAACTGGCGCTAAGTAGGAAGGAGAGAGAAGCGACAGCAAGTACACTGACACCGAGAACAAGAATAACTAGCCGATGTTTACCCACAGTTATAAAGACGGCGACTGATAACTTAATTCAGACTTTGTGAACGAGAATGATTCTATAACAATGCGACAAAAAGTCGTTCGGCTCCTGGTCGGCAACGGACCAATACTTTAGTGAGTCAATGACTAATTACGGTTGCTTCGACGTTGTACACGGGATCGCTCAGAAAGCGATTAGGCAGTGTGACAAAGCGCCGCCAGGCCGGCGCACTCCAAGGTTATGCGTTGACGGTCGCACCGGGATAGTTCGATCCGAGCTTCGAGACGTCGCCTTCAGCAAGAGTATTTACTAACTCACCGTGAAAGTAGTCGTAGCGCGATGCAACTTCCGGCTTAACTCGTTTGTCGTACATCTCTCTTGAGCGATCAATGTATTCGCGCAGTCGATCATAGAGATCGTGTTCTGAGCGACCTTCGACAACTTTTTGTTCGTTATAGAGTTTGATTTCGGAGATCAGTAATCGTGCGAAACGTAGGGCGTCGTTGTGTAAGCGGCGCTCTTCATCGCTGCTGACTTCAACCGGCAATTCTGTTTCCTGTCCATAACGTCGTCTTGGTTGGCTCGGGGCCGGAGTTGATGGTTCCTCTCGTTCAAAATGAGACGGTGCCGGACTCTCCTGGTTCCATGACGGGGTTTCAGTAAACGACTCCGATACCGGTGCAAGATCGTAACCGGATGTGGACGGTTCATCTACAGACATTTCAGCCGGCTGCGCTGCTTCATATGAAGGGGAGGCTGGTGCTGGTTCGTTAACCGAAGAAAAGTCATAACTTGGGGTCGCTGGTGTCGGCTCCTGATAATCGCTAGTCGGTGTGTAAGAAGATGCTGGCGCCTCTGCTGGTGCAGATGCCGGCTCACTGGCACGTTTTGGAGCGCTAGATCTCGCCGAGAGTAACTCAACGGACATGCCGGTTACTTTTACAAGTGTTTCCAGAGCTTCAAGATTAATTGATTCTGAATCCAACCCGGCTGAGTCTGCGTAAAGCACTGCCACGGCTCGTCCGCGCACTATCAGAGGAATCGCCACTATTCGCTGAGCTGGTTCTTTGCCCATCCGATTCAGAACCAGATGGTCTTCTGAATGCGAGCCAGGACCACCGCTCCAGGTGGTCAGCGATTTGGCCGCACTTCCGAGTACGGTGTCCGAAGACAGGGAGACAGAAATGTCCTGGAGCGCATCGTCTCCAACGGTTCCTTCAAAACCACGACCACGCCATCCAGAAGCCTGGTCACCCTTGATCACGAAAAAAGCAACGCGCGGCGCGAATGATGCGGCGCGGTTAATGAGGGCTTTGAGGATGTCAGCCTGCGAGCCTTGTTCGTTAATCTCAGTGATTCCGGCCTTGACTATCGCCATATCGCTGGAAGCCTTGGCCCTTGAGGATTCCGACGCCGCGAGTTCGATACCGCGTTCATGGGCAGCGCGCAAATGTTCAGCGATGGCGGTACTCAAACTACCTTCCATCGGCACGTCGCTTTGCCGTTCGAACAAGCCGGTAAGCGATTCATTGAGCAGGCTTTGCATGGCGGTAATATCTTGTTTTATGGTGCCCAGACGACTCTCGATGTAAGACTCAATCTCGTGGCGTAAACTGTTCTCTAATTGTCCGTTGACCACAGTTCGTTCCTCCGTGTGGGTGGCGATGTTGTTTTGACGAACCTCAAGGTCTTCTAAGGTAGGGATCTGAACCAAGGGTTACTGAGAGCCTCGCATGGGGGCAAGGGCTCAGAGGGGATTATGAACGGCTGCTATTACGCTAGTCAATTGTTTTTGCATTTTTAGGGCTAAGTATCCATTCGAAACGCTCGAATCTGACTTCAAATCGGACTCTTAACGACCTAATAGAGCTAGCGCAGGCCCCGAGCTTCGAGGAAGTGACGAAAAATCTTAAGTAAACCAGTTGGAGAAAGCCCGCTTAATCTCAGAAATATTATGAAAATCACGGCCTTCAGGCGTCTTAACACTCTGAACATGTCTAATTGTTGTCACGGCGAACACTTCTCGGTGCACAGATCTTGCCTAATAATCTAGGTCTGGTACTCTTAAGGAGTTTTGAAACCATTTTGGGTCGGTTCTCACTCAGATTACAGAGATGTCTGCCACGATCCTAATTGCAGAAGATTACGACGATAACCGCGAACTGCTTCGTTTGCTGTTGTCCGCGGCAAATTATGACGTTCGCGAGGCTCGAAACGGACAGGAGTGTCTTAAATTGGCAAGGCAAAGCCCTCCGGATCTGATCATGGTGGACTTATCAATGCCGGAATTGGATGGGTGGGAAGTGTTTAGAGAACTAAAAGCAGATACCTCTACCGCTGACATACCTTGTGTCGCCGTTACTGCACACACTGACACCGATCGTGGACGCGCATTACAGGTTGGTTTCAATGCATTTGTGGGTAAGCCGTTCAAGACGGAAGAATTGTTGGCCACGGTTGCCAGGTTAGTAACAAAGCAGGCGGTTTAAAAAGTCTCGTTTCGAAAACTTTCAGAAGGCCGTGTTACAAAGCCGCCGGGCCGGCGCACTCCAGGGTTTTAAGGCGTTTTGTAAAGAGTCCCACCCTTCATAACTAACTTTACTTTGCGAAGAGTTGAGATCTCCTGTGTAGGATCCCCTTCAACTGCGATCAGATCTGCAAACAAACCGGGCTTTACACTCCCGATTTTGTCACCCATATGTAAAACCCGAGCATCGATTGAAGTCGCACTCTTCAAAGCCGCCACCGGCGTCATACCATAGCTCACCATCGCTTCAAGCTCACGCACATTGTCGCCATGAGCAAAAACCCCAACATCACTTCCGCTGGCGATTGTTACACCTGAGGTGAGTGCAGCCTTGAAAACCGCTTTCTTTCGCTCTCCGTTTGCTCCAGCTACCGCCAGCGTTGGACACAAAGCGACGCCTCGTTCCTTCATGAGCTGGAAGACCTCCGGCGTTCCGCCATCACCGTGCTCAATCGTTTCCACACCAGCCAAAGTTGCGCGCCTCATTCCTTCGGTGGTTGTAGCGTGGGCGGCAACGGGAACGTTAGCGCTCTTTGCGGTTTCGACGGCGAGCATCAACTCCGCCAGCGAAAAGGTAGGAGCAGCACCCTGAGTTCCCCAACGGTAGTCGGCGTAAACTTTGATCCAATCGGCGCCATGCCCAATCTGGTCTCTCACAACACGGGTCAAAGAGTCGACACCATCTGCCTCTTCTGCGCCCTGTGGCACTCGCCATTCCGACGCATAACCCTTTGGTCCATAACTACCGGTTGCCACAATCGCTCGAGTTGCGACAAACATTCTTGGTCCAGGAATAATTCCTTGCTCAACGGCCTGTTTCAAGCCGACGTCAGCATAGCCTGCGCCTTCAGTACCAAGATCGCGGATTGTAGTGAAGCCAGCCAATAACGTGTTGCGCAAATGGTTGGTGGCACGAGCGACTCTGAGGCTTAGTGATTCGTGTGCTACTTGATCGTTCCAGACGGTTTCGGAATAAGGATGTAAGAGAACGTGCGAGTGAGCTTCGATCAATCCAGGCATTAAGGTTAGATTTGAAAGTTCAATTACCTTTGTACCGGAAGGTATTTGCAGTTCGTTGACTGGACCAGCGAACTCAATCTTTTGTCCTCGAACTAGGACTACCCACCCGTTATGGAGTTCGGTGTTTTCGCCATCGAAGACTCGCGCTGGTTTCAGTAGCACCACGCTTTCAGGTTGAGTTTTAGGAGTTGGTGTTGTTTGAGTAAGAGGATAAAGCAGAGTGAGACCCAGTATTATTAGAAGAGAGCAGCGCATAAACATGCCTTTCTGAGGTCTCAGGGTTTTGGACCCAAGATCTCAACCGAGGGCTTTGCACAAGAATTGAATTTTGCTGAGCCGTGAGCCACCAGTACAGTACAAGCGCAGCGACCGGATGCCACCCTCAACTTTCCGCTTTGACCGTAACGATCTCTTTGTTGAGTCTGGCATCCAGTTGCTGCGCTCGCGGTACTGCACTGGTCCTGTCTTTACTTTGTGCGAAGCACAAAAGCGGGTCTATTTCTCGGAAATAACGACCTGTTGAAAAGTCGGCGGTAATGGGTGAAGCGTGCTGTGTGAAAAGCCCGCGTTCGCAAACATCTTCTCGAGTTCGGAAAATGTATATGCATCACCGGATGGTGTCCCGCTCAACATTATCAAACTAAAGCCAGCGGATTCTGGTGGAGAAATACGATCTTCGTTTGGTACGAACTCTAAAGTGACGGCGCGGCCCCCATCAGCGAGCGAGTTATGTACCTTTTTCAGAAGCTTCTCACAAGTTGGCGGATCAAAGTGATGTAGAAAATTCGTCAGTAGAACGACGTCGTAGCCGGTGCCGAAATCAACGTCGAAAGCGCTTCCTTCGATCGTTTTGTAGCGATCTTCAATTCCAGCTTTCTTGGCATTCTCTTTCGCCACTTCGAGCACCGCTTTCCAATCGAGTGCGGTTACTTCTGCTTGTTTGTTATTCGTAGCGAACGCAATACCAAACAATCCATGGCCGGCTGCAATATCCAGAACCTTAAGTTTCTTATCAGCCTGCGGGTCGGCAAGCTTAGCCAGTAGTTGCGCCGGCATCGACATCAGCCCGGCCATGCCGCGGGCAAACTTAACCCAGACAGGATTTTCCGCGCTGATGGTGCCCTCGTCTTTGATGCTGGTCCCGCCTTTTCGAACTGCTTCAGTCAGGTTTCTGAAACCCTCGACCAGTGTTGCCGAGAGAAGGAACTCGGTCGCTCCACCAACATAAGCGGGCGAACGCTTATCGAGAAAGACCGACGAGTCGAGAGTCAACCCGTAGTTCCCATTCTCCTTGGTCAGCATTTCCATTATCGTCAGATAGTCGCAAAGGATTCTGGTTCCGCGTTCGGACGCGTTGCAGCGTTTGGCAATAGTTTCGGGTGTTGTGTTTCCTTCAGCAATTGCAGTAAACACACCTAACTCGATTGCCGCTTTTAGAGCTTCGGTTCTCTGGTGTGCGTTTAGGTTCTGAAAGAAAATCTGGGGGGAGGGCTGTGGTGCCATTGAACTTGACATAAGATTCCTTCCTTCAAAAAGATTATGGTCCAACCGTAAAATTTCCGGGCGACGCAGAAAGCTTAGCGAATAGGATCACGAAGTATGATTTCTGCGACAGCGGAAGCCGCCTGCGACGCTACTGGATGACTTCTCCGTAAACCGGCCACTTGTAATAATGCTTCACCAGTTCTGGAGAACATGCGAAATAGGTCTCCTTCTTCTGCACGTGTTTCTCTAACAACTCTGGACCATTCCGCACCGCTGGCCCACAGAACCGACGCTGCGGCCGCTGAAAAGTTAAGCTCCGGAGCCGGCTCCAGTCCTTGTTTCCATTCTTCCGAAGCTACTTTGAATCCGATCTCCTCAAATTTCGTCAACGACGAGAGAATTTCATCTTCCAGTTCGAGTTCGCCGTAGTCTCGATCAGCATCGGCCGTTAGCGCTGCCATAATTCCGGCGAGCTGCCTCGGCTCCAGCGAGTTGAAGAGGTCGTTTTCAAGGGCTTCGCCAACCAACAGTGGTCGATCTATGTGTAGATCTGCAAGCCAGCGGCCGCGCTCGGTTACTTTCTCTGCATCGTAATCGAGATATCCAAAATGGGCCAGAACCCTGGCGTGCTGCTCAAAGGGTCTCCACACCGCATCTCGTAGCGCCGCAATCCTTTGTTTGGCCCGTTCAAACTCTTCACTTGTAGCGCGTAATTCCCAGAGCAAATGGGTACATTTGGTGCGATCTTCTCCAGTTATGTGCCCCGGAATGAGGTTTCCGATCGCGTTGTCTAAAAGTTCCAAGGCCTCGGCATCCCTGGTTCCAGCATCGCGTAGCCTGGGTTCCGGCAAAACCAGGTCCTTTCCTTTTCGCTTGATCTCATCAAAGGCGCTATCGAAATCTTCCTCTTGCAAGCGATAAACAGGAGCGTAGACTCTCCCAATTCGTTCAACCGGAAAACTCGCTCCACTCCAATCCTCACGAAATCCGCGGATGTTGCCGTCGCGTTTTTCCGTGACCATAACCAGCCGCTTGCCGCTGCGTCCGATGCCCACAATCCTGCCTGGCTTCACCACATCATTTAGCCAACGATGTAATACTTCAACACGACTTTGCGGTTGATCATCGAGCAGTCGTCCACGAGCGCTGACTAATCTTTCAAGCCCGTGAACGGTCGAGGGCGACATCGCACAGTTCGCTTCCGCCAGTTGCGCGGCTATCGTTGCTTCGGCTCGAATGCTGACTTGTTCGAGTTCATGAATCTGCTTTGCGTAATCACGATAAGCGAAACTGCGTTCAGCAATCTCCCGAACTCCACCAAACGTTCCATAGGCGTCAAGCAGGTTTAATAGAGTTGTGTACGTAGCTCTGAATTGACTTAGAAGTGGATCGGGTGCGGTATTGAGTAATTGTGCGATGCGCGCAGGATCTTGATGTATACCCGGAGCGGCAACTACGAAACCGACATTGTCTCGCCCGCGCCTGCCAGCCCGCCCGGTCATCTGTTGTAGTTCTGAAGCCGTCAACTGTCTCCAGCCGCTTGCTGTTCTCGCGTCGGCTCCAGTTAAGACAACCGTGCGCGCTGGGAAATCGACACCCGCTGCAACTGTCGAAGTGGCGAAGATCGCGTCGAGGAGACCAGCGCTCATTAGTTTTTCGATTACCAGCTTCCAGGCCGGGATGTGTCCCGCATGATGCGAAGCTACGCCTGCTCGCACAATCGTGTCCCAGTGACGGTGGTTGCGTACCTCCGGATGTTCAGTGACGAACGCTCTCATAAATTCTCGACGTTCGTCACGACGGCTCTCGTTTGGATCGCGCCGGGTGAGCGCTGATTCGGATGCGGCCTGGTCGCAGCGCCTACGAGTAGGCATGAAAATGATCGCAGGGAGTAGGTTGTAGGATTGCAGCGCGGAAAGAAGAGTCGCCGGCGGCATTTCCGGCATCCGCAACTTCATGCTTTTTTCCACGTCAACTCTTCCTCGCGAAGTCAACCGCTAATAACGACGCCGTCCACCACGCGACCCTTCTCGTTCGTCTCTTGAGCGTTCAATTAGTTGTGCAATTTCCGGATTTAGTCGTCCGGCGGCGTTGACCAGGGGCAGCAGTCTTTGGTCCGGAAGCAAGACAGCGGACCTTAACGGAACTGGCCGCTGCGGTGGCCCAGGTATCACAGTGCAGTTGACGCCGCGGACCTCTTCGATCCAGGAAGCAAACTCTCTAGCGTTACCTATCGTGGCCGACAGTAACAGCAATCGGATGCGCGGTGGCGTAAGAATAATTGCTTCTTCCCAAACGTGCCCACGCTCTTCATCTGAGAGATAGTGTGCTTCGTCAAGAACAACTAGATCCGCCCCAATCGTGGTCCCATTTCGCATCGAATCAAAAAGCTGGTTGCGATAGATTTCGGTAGTTCCCACAATCAATGGAGCGGCCGAATTCTCTTTGCGGTCCCCAGTCAAAATACCGACGTGCTCAGCGCCGAACTCATCGGCAAACTCCTGGTACTTTGAATTCGTCAGAGCTTTCAAAGGCGTGGTGTACCACGCGCGGCGTCCTGTTTCCAGCAGGCGACGAATCTCCTCGCGTGCTATCCAGGTTTTGCCACTGCCCGTTGGTGCGGTGACTAGAACGTCTTCAATTTCGAGTGCCGCTAGTGCCGCAAGCTGAAAATCATCCGGTTTAAACGGATGTTGCGGAGG
>DATIBX010000465.1:0-9262 GCA_035457105.1 Pyrinomonadaceae bacterium | reverse complement strand
CGGTAGTCTACAAGCTCTCAGGTAGTAGCATCTCGGGTCGTCAATATGCGGGTGTGATTCAGAATTACCTGAAGGCGGTGGGAATTCCAGTCGAGATTCAAACGCCTGAACAGAACACTTTGTTTGATGAGCTGCGCCGCGGCAATTTCCAGATTGCCTACAGCCAGTGGGTCGGTGGCAATCAAGATCCAATTTTCTATAAAGATCTTTTTGCTACTTCAGAGATACCAACTCAGGAGCGACCGTCGCGTAATCGAAGCCGGTACAGCAATAAGGAACTCGACGCGCTTCTCGATGAGGCGGTTAACACTTACGACCGGCAACGAGCTTTACAACTTTACACGCAGGTTCAGGAAATTGTGAGCCGAGACGTTCCGGTGTTCCCTCTTTGGTATCAAGCGAACGTGGTGATCGCTCGAAAGAATGTCGGGAACATCAACGTAAATGCGAGCGGTGACTGGGGCTTCGTAAAGAATCTGACAGTGACCCAGTAGTTCCCTACGCGACCTCAAATACGGTTTCGATAACGTCGCGCCTGATCGCTCCTTCGCGAATCAACCTCACCGGGTAGGTTGTGATGTCGAGTACCGTCGACGGCTCAATTACAGTGACTTCCCCTCCATCAACTACAAGGTCGAGCATTTGGTCAAATTGATCTAAGACTTCAGTTGCATTCCTTGCCGGAGGCTGACCTGCAAGATTCGCACTGGTAGCTGTTAATACTCCCCCACATTGCCGCACTAATTCCCGGACGGTTGAGTCTGCCGGGAGGCGAATGCCAATCGTTCCCGTTCCCGCTGTGATCTCGAGTGGCACCTCAGGATGGGCGCGCGTAACCAGGGTTATTGGACCAGGCCAAAAGAATCGACTTGCTTGCTCGAATATAAGTGTCGTTTCCAGCGTCACTCTTTTCATCTCAGGTTCATCCGAGATAAGCAACAGGATCGGCTTGCCGTCATCTCTACCCTTAATCTTCTTGAGACGCTCGACAGCGAGACGATTCAATGGATCGACACCGAGTCCATAGAGAGTATCGGTTTTGAAAGCAATAATTCCGCCACGTTTAATGGTCGAGGCTGCTTCAAGAGTTGCGGCTTGGCCGGCAGGAAGAACCGTCACGTCAGGGCCTCTGGTCGGTCCAGTTTGTTTCCAGTCGTACTCGCTTGAGTGACGAGATGTCGAGGACATTGGAGTCAAAACCGGCAACATAAGGTTTGACCAATGAATAGGAAGAAGCAAAGTAGATTGGCATTGACCGCAACTCTTTAAGGGCCTGAGCCTCTGATTCCACCACGGGCGCCGTAGGAAGTTTCTCCGGCGTTGCTGTCTCTTTCACGGGTGTACCACTAGCGACGGGCGTGGCGGCCGGCAGCGGCGTAACTTCGCGTTCAAAAATCATACGTAGATTCGTCAGTTCATCGGTTGTCTGCATGACCAGGCCGCGCCTCACAACGTCATAGTCTCCAGCCCTGATTGCGGTTTCATATTCGTCCCAGTTCTTGATGATGATTTCTGTCTGGATGTTGAGGGCGCTTTTCCACATCTCTGCAATTGCCTGGGCCACAATTCGCTGTTGCTCGTTGCGATTAATCAGAAGTCTCACTGTCGGAAATCCTTCGCCGTTTGGAAAACCTGCCTCCGCCAGCAATTGCGTCGCTTTGTTAATGTCTTGCTCAATTAATGCCGTCTTTCCTATGACGGGTTCGTCTGATGACGAGGCGGGAAAAAACTTTCCGGCTGGCTCGGTAGCGCCGTCCAGATCATCACGGCTAACGCGGTCACGGTCTATTGAAATGGCTAGTGCCTCGCGAACGCGAATGTCATCGAAGGGTTCTCGCGCAGTATTAAAGTTGTAATAAGTGACGGCACCGAAAGTTGAGCGACGAAAGTCTTTGTAAGGAGCAAGCAGTTTTAGTGCAAGCGGTTCAAACGCTGCGTTAGTCACGGCATCAACTTCACCAGCGCGGTACGCAGATAGAGCGTCTTCCGCATTTGTACTGTTCACAAACGTGACTCGTTGGAGCGAGACGGCTTGTCCATCCCAGTACATTTTTGACGGCTCCAGGGAAACTCCCGTATTTGAAGTATTCGATAATTGAAAGGCACCGTTTGATATCAAATTGTTCGCTTCTAAGCGGCGAGTCGGGTCTGTTTCGGAAAACTTGACCGGACGAAAAACCGGGTGAGCTACCAGAGCTGGAAAACTAGTGTCTGAGCGCTCTAGTTTTACGCGCAAGACATGGTCGTCCAGAGCTTCTGCGCCAAAGCCAGCGGGTTCTTTTGTGGGTTCGGCCTTATGATTAGCAATTTGATTCCCTAACGCGCCCCGGATGTTGGCCAGCAATTCAGTATGCGGCGCCAGTGGTCCTATTTCGAGAGTGCGTTTCCAGGATCGCACAAAATCCTGCGCGGTCACTCTGTCACCGTTGGACCACCGGGCATCGTCACGCAAATAGAATGTCCAGGTGCGGCCGTCGCCGGTTGATTCCCAGCGAGTGGCGACCGCGGGTACTGCGGAAAGAGTCTTAGGATCGTAATCGGTCAACCCCTCAAACAAAGCCCGCACTGCATCAGTATCGGGGGCAGCAGCGGCAAACGCGGGATCAAAGGTTTGGGGAAGACCGCCATCGCTCCAGCGAAACTCCTGTGAGCGCGGTACCACCACTTTTCCGTAATAGGTCGATGGGTCCTGGACTGTAAGACAACTTGATAGGAGCAGACAGAGAGTCAAAAAGAAAACCCCACCCGTTGTAAATCCGGAGGGTTGGACCCTTTTGAAAAAGTGGTTTCGTTTCATCGGCGCGTTATCTTGAGAAATTCCTCATACACTTGCTTCGTTCTCAGTCGAGTTGGCTCGAACCCGTCTGAGGTATCAATCAAATAATCAGCATATTGCTGCTTCTCTTCCTGCGGCATTTGCGAATTGATTTTTCGCTGGGCTTCGTCCCGAGATAAGCCGTCGCGCAGCATTAGTCTTTCAAGTTGAACTTCCGGTCGACAATGAACGACGACAAGCTTATCGAATCGCCGGTAACCTCCCGACTCAATCATTAGCGCTGCGTCAACTATACAGATTCCATCGGGGTCTTTGTCCTCCCATTCATTCAATATCTGGTCCTGCCGCTCGATAATAAATGGATGTAGGATAGAATTTAAAACAAGGCGCTCTTGTTCATCTGCAAAGATGACGGCTCCCAGAGCTTTGCGGTTCAAGGTTCCATCGTCAAATAAAATCTTTGCACCGAAATGCTCGACGACGGCTTTCAAGCCTGGAGAGCCAGGAAGCACAACTTCGCGCGAAGTGAGATCGGCATCTACAAGATGACATCCCAAATCGACGAAGACTGAGGCAACAAACGACTTGCCGACTGCAATGGATCCGGTTAGACCAATGCGTAACATGCCTGACTAGAGATAGTATTATAATCCTCGGCGAAGCTTTGCCGCCTTCAACGTGTTCTTCATTAACATCGCTACCGTTAGCAGGCCCACGCCTCCTGGAACCGGAGTTAAACGACCTGCTACTTCGCCAGCTTCAGCAGGATTTACATCGCCAACAAGGGTATAACCACGTTTGACTATTATGTCTAAGCGCTTCTGAGCAGCCTCTCCAAACAGTGTGGCGACTTCCTCTACTTCAGTGACTTTGTTCATGCCAACATCGATTACAGTAGCTTCAGGCTTAATATAGTTACGGCGGATCATTCCAGCCCGACCGGTAGCTACAATCAACAAATCAGCCGCACTCGTCACCGCAGGCAGATTTTTTGTCCGCGAGTGGCAAATCGTAACCGTTGCGTCGCGTTGCAAAAGTAGTTGCGCCATTGGACGACCGACAATTTGACTGCGGCCGACTACGCAAGCATTAGTGCCCTTCAGTTCAATACCATAATGATCAAGTAATTCGATTATTCCCGCCGGGGTACATGGCACGAGAGAGGGTCGTCCCATTGCCAATCGCCCGATGTTAATTGGGTGAAAGCCGTCTACGTCCTTAGCAGGATCGATAGCCTCAATGATCAAACTCTCGTCAATACCCGGCGGCATCGGCAACTGGGCCAGAATCCCGTCAACATCGTCTCTGGAATTTAACGTGTTGATAAGACTTAGGAGCTCTTCAGTCGTGGTCGTCGCCGGTAGGGCATGATGCTCCGAGCGAATTCCCACTTCCTCAGAAGCTTTGATTTTATTTCTGACATAGACCGCCGATGCCGGATCGTCGCCAACGCGAATCGCGGCCAGGCAGGGCGTAATACCTTTGGCTTGAGTCAATATTTCGATTTCAGCTTTGACTTCCTGCTTAATCCGTTCGGCGACGATTGACCCATCGAGTATTTGAGCGTGTTGCTTCAAAGCGTTTTGCGTAATCATGAATAATCAAAAGACGTTGTTGTATGAAGTTTTAAAACCCTGCGACAAGGTTACAACGACTTAACGGAAATGAGTAGCTGTCACCGAATAGCGCGCTGCCGCGATGTTGGATTCTCGGAATGATGGTTTGCAAAAAAGTCGAATTTTGCCTTATTGCCGATTCCGTACGTCAAAATAAATTGACTTTTGAACCAATCGTGAATATTGTGCGCCGCGTTCTCTCGCTGTTTGCTCGCCCTTTCACGACTCCGGGAGGCAACAGCTTAACAACCGAACCTCGCATTGCTGCAAAAGTTAACTTTCCGCCTGCACCTCAAATGGAACGCGTCCATCGTACGTTCCGGAAAAGGAAACACTCATGCCGAACCAGAAACTCACCTTCCCTGAAGATTCGATTTTCAACGATCTCTATAAGCAACTGAAGAAGGATGGTCGACTCGCTGAAGAGCCAGAAGATTTTGACCCCATAACTCCGGATGACGTGATCGTTACCAATGCACCGAGAACGCCGAGTAACGATCCCAGCCTGGGAATTCCGTTACAACTCAAAGACCTGAAAAAACAACCGCCTCATCGACTCGTGACCATTGGCGACTCGCTGACACACGGTTTTCAGAGTGGTGCGATTTTCAATACTGACGTCTCATTCCCCGCAATTATTGCGCAGGAATTGGGTTGGTCCGAGAGTTTTCGTCACCCGAGTTATCGGGGGTTTGGCGGGATACCGCTCAACATTGAACTGTTGTTGCGAAACCTCGAGACTAAATATGGAGCTCGTATCGACTGGTGGGAAACGTCGCTTGCGCTTTTTAGTGTACGGCAATTTATGGGCGAGCTCGAAGATTGGTGGGAGCGTGGGCCCGGTTCGCACGTACCAGACTTGCTTGAACTCAATCACAATCTTGCGGTCTATGGCTGGGATCTGCGCGATGTTCTCGATCGCACCGCGAAGACTTGTTATGCGTCGATCGGTAAACCCAAAGATCAGCTGTTCAAACAACTAGTTGAGAATGCCAACGAACGAGCCGCACTCAGGGTGCTCAATGCGTCCAGCAACATTGATGAGCGAAACTCGCTGACCCTTTTGCAGCAAGCAGAGATACTGGGTGGGCAAGCTGAAGAGGACGATGGCATCGAAGTGCTAATAGTTTTTCTCGGTGCAAATAATGCTCTCCAAACGGTGACGACGCTTAAAGTCGTCTGGAGCGACGACGGTTTCAATGATCTACAGAAGAAGAGTGCATATACCGTCTGGCGTCCGATCCATTTCGAACAAGAACTGAATGCGTTAGTTCAAGAGGTAAAAAAGATAAAGGCCCGACATGTGATTTTTGGGACCGTGCCTCACGTCACAATAGCGCCACTCGCAAGAGGTGTCCGTAACAAGATCCGTCCAAAGTCTCGATATTTTCCTTATTACACCAGACCGTGGATCTCAGATGCTCAGTTTGATGAAAAAGACGATCCAAATATCACCGAACAACAAGCACGGGCAATCGATAGCGCGGTTGACCAGTACAATTACTGCATCGAGAACATTGTTCGTGAAGCGCGAAAGGAAAAAAGAGACTGGTACATCCTGGATGTCGCGGGAATGCTTGATCGTCTTGCCTGCCGACGCTACATCGACGATATAGGTGCGCGGCCTGATTGGTGGACCAAATATGACCTGCCGGCCGAGTTGATGAACCTGACGCCTATACCTGACTCGAAATTCTTCATGGCTGACAAGAATGGTGTGCGCTTTCAAGGAGGTCTGTTTTCGTTAGATGGCGTCCACCCAACCACTATCGCGTATGGATTGTTGGCTCAAGAGTTCATCAACATCATGCAGAAAGCTGGAGTTAAGTTCTATTTGGGCGATGGTAAAACTGAAAGGCTTGGCCCAGTTCACGTGAACTTCAAACGGTTGATTGGGCTCGACTCGCTAATTTCCGATCCACCGCGTTCAGTAGAATCTGACTTAAAGATTATCGGGTGGGTGGACGAGCGGGTGGACTTCTTTAAGCGAATGGTTCGCGTAACGGCATGAGAAGAACTTAAGGATAGTGTCCTTATCTGATCCTTCTCCGTGCAACCTTTGTGCACTCTGTGGCTCTGTGGTGAAGCTTCTCTCTGTAGGTTGCCCACCACATTTTCCACAAAGGTTGCACAGAGAAACGATGCTTTAGCGTGACCAAATCAGTATTTCTAGATCCCCCGGCGCTGACCGCTGACATCGAAAAACCTGTTTGGAAATTGCCCGCGCCTCACTCATAATCCGTTACATGACAGCTAAACGGATTGTTGCGGTCCTGACGCTTAACTTAGTTTTCAGTTTCTCTGTTGTCTACGGCCAATCCTCGGACGATCTTTCAAAACGTATTCGTGCTGCCGTTGAAAATGAAAACTGGCAAACAGCCTCTACCGAATTAGAAAAACTTCGCGGCGCCGATCCGGCCTCTTTCCACAACCGCGATTATGACTATCTCGCAGCTCGCATTGCTGAGAGCTCCGGAGACACTGCCGCCGCCACCCATGGTTATGAAACAGTTCTCAACGGAGCGTCGCTTCTTTCGGAATATGCGCTCTGGAGATTAGCCCGTATTGCTCGATCCACTGGAGATCTAGCCCTGGAGCGCGAACGGCTGCGACGGTTAGTCGCAGCAACGTCTGGAAGCCTGCTACAAGAGCCAGCGACGCTTCGCTTGGCCGAAAGCTTTTTTGAGAGTAGCGACTACCAGGCTGCAGCCGATGCGGCCCGAGTCCTGGTCACTGCTAAAAATAACGCTCTAGCCCGCGAGGCAGCCGCGTTAATGGCAACTTCTTATGCGCGAGCAGGCAAATCGGCAGAAGCTCAGGATGCTTTTCGGAAATTGGTCATGCAGATGCCGGATGCCGCTCGCCCAGACGATTACGCGCTTGCTGCGGTGCGTGAACTGGATGCAGCAGAAGCAAACACGCCAGTAAAACTTACTGAGGCTGACCATCTCTTGCGAGCCTCGGTCTATCACTTCAACCGTGATTTTAGTGGAGCACGAACGCACTATCAGTTTGTCATCGATAACTTTCCTCAAAGTGGAACGGTCCCAAACGCCATGTATCAACTCGGTCGAGGGCTTTACCTGGAGGGCAAGTATGACGACTCGGCCAAGGTTTTCCAGAAGGTCTTTGACCTTTATCCCGAGAATGCCGCTGCTCGCGACGCTTTGAGTTACCTTGCGTCAAGTTACGTCAGGCTTAAGAAACCTGAGCAAGCAGTCGCAACCTACAAACTGTTTATCGACCGTTTTCCGGAAGCACCAAACCCGGAAAGACCTTATTTGAATGTCATTGACGTGTTGCACGAAGCCGGTAAGTATCAAGAAGCTCTCAACTGGGTCCAACAAACGCGGCAACGGTTCAAGACCGACCTTGGTTCAACTCTCGCACTTTTTGCACAAATGCGCATTCATTTGGCCCAAGGCGCCTGGGCCGATGTAGTGCGAGATGGCGACGAATTATCGAAGGCTTCCGACCTTGGCGGAATTAAAGTCGGCGGCGGCACCTACCTCTCTGAGGTCAATTTTCTTCGCGCCTATTCGCTTGAACAGCTTGGTCGTATCGCCGAGGCGATCGATGCATACCTTTCTATTACTGACGGCCGAGGAGAATACTACGGCGCAAGAGCTACGCAACGCCTACTGACCCTATCAAACAATGAGAAGGCTCGTAGTGCTGTAAAAGCTCGGGCTCAAGAATTACTGAGTTCGACTCGAGGGGCGCTTGCCAGCAACAAACTTGATGAAGCTCGTTTAGCTGCGCAGGCCGGTATCCGAGTCACACAACCTGGCGCTGCGTATACAGAATTCTTAAAGGCGATTCAAACTTCATACGATTCGCTCTCGACTTATAAGCTTCCCGTAATACAACGACTGCCGGTTGAGGCAATCGTGGATCGCTTGCCGGCGAATGCAAACAACAGACACACGCAGCTAGCCCGAGCCCTGATGTTGCTCGGCTTATATGATGAAGGCGTGCCGGAGTTACTTGCTGCTCGTTCCTCGGCAACCACCTCTGCGTCAACCACGGCACTGAATGATGAGAATTATACGATTGCGTGGTTATCGTATAAGGGTGGGTTGCCAAGTCGCGCGGTGCGGTTTGCTGAGCAACTCTGGCGAACACTGCCAGCTGATTACGTTGTAGAGAATGCACCAGCGGATTATCTGCAACTCCTGTATCCTACTCCTTTTCGCAAGTCGCTTTTGAATCATGCGACCAGTCGAAAAGTGGATCCGCGATTTGTTTTATCGATTGCCCGACAAGAATCGCGGTATCAAGCCGACGCTAAGTCAATTGCGGCGGCGCGCGGCATGATGCAATTTATTCCTTCCACGGCGAACGATGTTGCAGCTCAGTTGAAGCTGACCAACTTTAACCAAGACGATCTTTATTATCCGGACACGGCCATACTTTTCGGCTCACAATATCTCGCGACGCTTTTTCAACAATTTCCAGAGCAGCCGCAGGCGGTCGCTGCTTCGTATAATGGCGGAGCTGATAACATGGCTCGGTGGATTGCGAGGTCACGCTCAACCGATCCGGATCGTTATGTGCCAGAGATTGGCTTTGCGCAATCGAAAGACTATGTGTTCAGAGTCATGACAAATTTTTGGAACTATCAGCGACTTTATGACTCGGAGCTAAATTTACGGGATAAATGAAAAAACTTTTCGTTCTAATAACGCTCGCTACAGCAATATTCTGGTCCAATGCTTGCCGCCGAAATTCTGCTAATGAGAAACGGTTTGATCTAAAAGGTAAGGTAGTTGCAGTTGAACCCGATAAGCATCTCGTCACGATCTCTCACGAGGATATCCAGGGTTACATGCCTGGAATGACGATGCCTTTTAGTTTGCCAAACGAGGCT
>DATIBX010000464.1:0-4908 GCA_035457105.1 Pyrinomonadaceae bacterium | reverse complement strand
CAGCAAGACTTATCAAGAAATGGCCGCGCTGGAACGCTTCGCAGGAAGAGGTTTACGCTTGGTGATCATGAATCCCAGTCTGTTGCTGGGGCCTGGAGACGATCGGCTCAGCTCTACAAAAGTTGTGCTCGACTTCATGGCGAAGAAAATCAGTGCCGTACCAACCGGGGGCGTAAGCTTCGTGGATGCCCGAGACGCTGCCTCAACGTTTCGCAACGCCATGAAGAAGGGCCGTCACGGTGAGCGCTATTTACTGGGGGCTGCTAACTGGACCTTTAATAAGTTCTTCGGACGTCTGGAACGTCTAACAAAAATCTCAGCCCCTCGGTTTGCATTGCCTGCTCGCATCGCAGTAGGAGGCGCCCAACTGGTCGATTCATTCTTTCGCCAATGGGACTGGGCTTCACCGGTCGAACCAGGAGCAATTGAGATGGCGCAATATTATTGGTATTTGAATTGTGCCAAAGCGGCCCGGGAATTGTCCTTCAAACCGCGGGATCCCAGCGAAACTCTTCACGATACTGTTTCGTACTTACGCGAGAATTTCCTTGGCAGCAATGCCTTCGGAAAGTAAATCCTTCATTTTGGGAACCTAACCGGTCTTTGCAGCGTCTATGTTACGGCCGCCCCTTCCCCTTGCTCGGTAAGTTTGCTTAATCGCCTGGTTGTAACTTGCTGGAGAACTCCGATGCGCCTTATCACCGCATTTATTTTAGGTTTTTGCTTCACTTCCCTCGCATCAAATTACAGAGTTCACGGCCAGGTAGTGGAATTACGACCTGGAACGTCTGTGGAACGCACCATGAAATCAGGCGAGACTCAAACCTTCACGGTGACTCTTGATGAGGACACCTTTTTACAACTGGCTGTTGAACAACGAGGGATTGACGTCGTAGTGCGCATAAATTCGCCAGAGGGTAAGACGATTGGTGAGTTTGATACGCCGAATGGTAATCAGGGTGTCGAAGACGTCAGCTTTGTGGCAACGACGACAGGGTCCTACGCGGTGACGATATTCCCGCTAAGTAATCCCGCAACAGCATCAGTTAATGGACGTTACCAAATCAAAATTTTAGATTGTCGTCCGGCCACTTCAGATGAATTGAAGGCACTTAAAAATATTGAGGTAAACGCTTTAAAGAGCAAGGCCCTACTCAAAGACCTGGTTGTGAGCGTAACGCAACTTAAGACGTCAGCCCTCAAGGTTCGATACCAATTGACCGTTGCGAGCGTTGTCGAACAAGCAGATAAAACGTTATCAAAACAAATGCTCGACGGTGCGATTTCTACCTTTACCGAATTGGCTGCGCCGTTAAATGAGGAAGATGACGATTATTCTCTCGAGCAATACTCCTTTATCGGACAGCTGCGAAACGAGATACTAGAATCCATCGCGCCAAGAGATCCTGAGAAAGCGCTGGAGTTTTTGAGTTCGAGCAGAAATCAAATGGATCGGCTGGGACAAGGCCAGAGTCTCGATATAGACAGAGAGGTAGCTCTCAAGCTGCTCGTAGCAAGCCAGCTCGCAAAATCAGAGCCAAAACGCACCTACCAAATGGCTCAGGAGATTTTAAAGGATAAATATGCGAATGGTCTTGCAGCGACACTGGAGAGCTTAAAAAGCAAGTCACCTGACCTTGCCGAGCAGTTAGAGAGTCAGATGGTTCAGAAACTCTCTGCCGAAACACTTTTGCAGAATGCGGAGGCCGCTCAACTGGCCACCACCCTTCTACAATCATATTCAGGCGAACAGACTGCCTTATTGTCAGTAGATGGTCGTAACAAGCTATTTCAAAAACTGCTCACAGAGTCGCTTGCCTATAAACCCACCACGGATGCTCGCAACTTCCAAACCCGGAGCGTCCTGTGGAATGTTTTAGAGACATTAAAGAGCGTTGGCCCAAGTATTGATTCAACTCAGAGCGCTGCAGTAGAAAAGAAATTTGCGGAGGTCAGGGAAAAGTGGAATCCACAGGACCAGATGATGCAGCGACTGCAGGAACAACTTAATAACAGCTCGGTGGAACAATCTCTAGAGAGGATTGAAAAGGCTCCTGACGAAATCCGTGAACAGATGTATCAGTCTGTAGCTGAGAAAGTAGCTGCCGCAGGCGACATTGATAAAGCACAGTTGATTCTTAATGCACACATTACGGACTTGTATCAGCGCCGCCAGCTCGTTCGGAGTTTAGAGCAACAAAGGGCCTTTCAGTTGGCCGCCAAAGGAAATCCTGAGGAAGCATTGAGAATAATTCGAGCCATACCGTCAGCTAAATTACGATCCTCCATGATCGCTCAGATCGCGCCTCAGCTTGGCCGCGGACTTAAGCGCTCGGCAGTGTTGAACGTGTTGGAGCAGGCACGAAGCATCCTTGGCTCTTCAACCAAAGCAGCGAATCCAGAAGAGATGACAGCATTACTAGAACTCGGGAAGGCTTTCACTAAATACGATCCGAACCGAGCAACAGAGATTATTCAACCCCTACTGGACCAGTTTAATGACTTAGACGCTGCATTTAGAACTATTCGAAACTTTGCTCAACTTGATGTTGCCACTGACAGTTACTTCCAAGGTGGGGAGTTTAATGGCAATATCGGCCCACAGATGCCCTCGGTAATCGGCCAACTTGCAACGAAAGACTTTGACCGCGCAAAGGCTCTTGCAGATCGCATCAATTCGAGTGAAGTGCGTATAACGGTATACATAGAGATGGTCAGAACTACCCTCCCGGTAACGCCTCAGGATTGACTACTCCCCGAGAGCGGCATACTTGAAGATACGGAAACGGTACTTCTGTTGCGCCCTAATATTCGCTGCAATTGCTCCATGAAGATTGTCGTCCCAGGTCGCATACTGATCGATAAATTTGTCAGCGTTCGCCTTATCACCTTGATACTGAACTTCCAAAGTCTGTTGCAGCATCTTTCCCACTACCTCATGGTATTTTTCATAATGTACGCGCAAAGTTTTTGTTGCCTGATCGAAAGACAACAAGCCGTTCTGCAGATAGAAGTTCCACTGCATTAATTGCATCGTGTTATAAGGCTGGTCACGCCTGGGTTTATTGTTTTGCAAAACGCGCAATATGCCACCCGCATAAACACTTCTCAATTGAGCGTCAGTGTAATAACCCTGCTTATGTAACGCCTCGGCCACGAATAACGACACTAGATCGGCTTTCATCTCTTCGAGTGTATTAGCATCGTCCTGCAATGCTTCATCCAGGTCGCGACCATCTTTTGTTCGGTCGACGCCCAGGTAGTGGCCCACCTCGTGCCATAACGTCCGGTAGAAATTTCCGTCAGGCGTTAATTCCCTTGCCTGTTCTTCGCCTAGTGCCGCGCTTAACGTTCCTTCCGTGCTCTGAAAGATGTTTGGATCCCTCATGATGTTCGCGCGTAGGAGGATCGTGCGACCATATCGCCGGGCAAGATAGCTCTCGTTAGGCAAGATGGTTGCAGTATTACCACCGCGCGACTGGGCAAAATCGGCTACTACATCGTATACACCGACAGGAATGTCCTCACGAATCTTCTTATGCTGCTGATAAGGCAAAGAGTCTTCGAGGGCTTGCATGCCTTTCATCGCCTGTCGGAGAGCTGTCGTCTCGTCCTGGCGAGTGAGGAACAGGCAGAAGGCAAAGAATGTCTTTACACCAAAGAGTTCATCGTCATAAGTTTCGTATGAGCCGATCTGGGCATTCAGATGCTTGAAGCGGCCAGTCACCCAACTCGCATCTCCAGACTCGTAATCATTGGAGAGAAGATCCCGGGCCCGGTTGCGCAGATAGCGTGCGAACTCTTCGTCATCAGCTTGAACCGCATCTGCTGCGTCATTCAATGACTTAAAGGCTGCCAATAGTTGATCGGCATAGGCCAATGAATATGGCACCGAGTAGATCCTGACGACAGGATCTTTCTTTGCCGCATCGAGCTCTAATTGTGTCAATTGCGATAAGAGCTTTGGGTGTAATGTTTGGAGCACGGGATATCTTCGTAGACGGTTCAGATCCCCGCCAACATTCTCAGCGGTCAACTGCCTGACCACAGTTCGCTGGTCGAGAATGCTTTCACGGCTTGAGAGCGCCGTGCCGGAATTCATCGCCTGTTCGATCTGCTCTCTAGACAAACCAGTCGGGTACATGTTCTTCCCTGGAGTGAGAGGACTCACGGGTAAAAAGGGCTCGCGTTTGTTATCGAGCGTCGTGGCGATTGGACCTTGAAACAATCGGTAAAGCGTCAACAGGTTCTGCGTTGCAGGAGTAGAACCCATTTCTTTATCAAGATTAAAAAGATCGCGATAGGCCGCTCCGGCCTGCGGGTGACGCTGCAACTCGTAGAGATCTTGAAAAATGTTTCCGACGATCAAGAGTGATTCAATCGCTTTTCGTTCTCCGGCAGTTAGCGTGGAAAGGTCCGGAGACAACCGAATCGTCTGGGTCTTATCAATAATTGGCTCAGTCTTCTCAATGGGCCAATATCCAGGGGGCAATGGTCTTGGTGCGGTCATACGATCTTTAGTTTGAGCGAGACTCACGCCGACAAGTATTAAAAGGGCTCCAACGATCACAACTCGAATCATGCATTTTCCTCGGTCTAGTGGTTTTCTGCATTGTGACTATTTCCTCGTCATTTCGTCCAGCGTTGCTTATTCAATTTATTATCCTCTGCGTAGCAAGCTGTTAAGATCTAGCTTTTTTAAATGGTTTTCGGTGCGCAACGGTTACGGAGGCAGCACCACAGATGTCAGAAGTTCCTGACGACGCCTTTTTGCTCCAATTGCTGAGCCCGCTGAGAAAAGCCGGAGATCTCGGCTCGAGAGGAGTACCAGTATTCAAGGCATCCGGCTTGCAATTCTGCAGTTCATGAATGTCTTCACCTCAGCAATTCGGCGCCGGTATCGTCGCC
>DATIBX010000463.1:0-3169 GCA_035457105.1 Pyrinomonadaceae bacterium | reverse complement strand
GCATTGGGCATTGGTTCATTGGGCTTTGCACAGAAAGTGATTTTGACTCGATTTCAGAGCTAAGTACTCCGGAGGAGTACGATGTTTATAGCCTCGCGTTTTAATAACACCTGCGCTCCGTCAGGAGCGCCATGTGCATTGCGGAGTTCAAATACATGCCGCTCCTAACGGAGCGGAATAATAAGCTAAGGCGGAGTGCTATACACATCTTGCTCCTCCGGAGCAAAGAATCTCCACTTCTGAACTCACTTCTGTGCAAAGCCGGGGCATTGGGGCATTGGATAATCAAGTACCAACTGTATATCCACGTATCACAGGACTTTAGGGAACTCAGTGAAATTACTGAGGTATTTTGTCTGTTTTTTGGACGTGTTTACTGGGTATCCAGACGGACGATACGCCGCTGCCACTTATCAAGGCAATCTCTCCCGCTCTAAATCCCACAAATAAAGAACTTCGCGACAAATTCACTCGCTCCGAAAACTGCGGCACGGGGGTTGTAAAACAACTTGGCGTCAGACCTAAGTGGGAGTCAGGGCTGACGCGGCAAAATCCCCCTCTTCTTTTGGAGCAGAAAACGACAATGATTAACCTGTTATCAGCAGCTACTTCAGTGCCTCAGAATGCCTTCAAGACCACGGAACTGGTCGGAAGCCTGATGCACAAGCTTTCCCCAGAGCTGATCAACACCATCAGCGCCCTCGGGGTAGACCAACGATATTCCACTCTAGAAAATTATCCAGACTTTCTTTGCGGCAAACCGCGGCTAGCCACCAGTTCGACTACCGAACTCGGCGTCGCCGCCACCAAACGCTGCATCCACGAATGGGGAGGTGATCCAAACCGGATAGGCCTACTCGTCGCGGCGACTAACACTCCTGACCAGATGTTGCCGTGCCTGGCTTCCGAGATCATGGGGAAAACGCATGGACTCCTCTCAAGGTCCCTGCGAACTGTCAGTATGCAAGCGCAAGGTTGTTCTGTGTTACTCAAGTCAATCGAAGTTGCTCAGTGGTACCTGGCTGCGAATCCCGGCAAACTCGCAATCGTGGTGATGTCCGAAGCTCACACGCCATACGTTGCTCCGTTACTCCGTGATGAGTATTCCGGTTACCGCGAAATCATCAGACTGAGGAAGGAGCGGAGGCTTGATCCCGATCAATTTGAACAACAAAGGTTGGATACCACCTTCGTAATCCAATCTATGCTTTTCGGGGACGGCGCGGTGGCCCTGCTGGTAGGCAATGAAGAAGGAAAGCCCGCGTTCGGACCAATCTCCCACCTGACCAACGACCAGCCAAACGATATGAATCTGCTCACGATGGTCAGTAACAGCTCACATCCCTTCCTGAAAGGAAGGCCACAGTACTTCATGCAGCCGAGTGTTCCCACGCGCGGTGCGCACTACGCAGTGACCACTGTCAAGAATGTTCTGCGACATCCCGACTCACCAGTGTCGGATATGGCCCAGGTAGACGATTGCCTGATCCATACGGGCAGCAAGAAGATTCTCGACGGCGTTTGTTCTCAACTCGATCTGAACCCTGATTCAGCAAAGGTTCATGGCTCCTACCAGGTGCTGGAACGTTATGGCAATCTCTCGAGCGCATCAACCGGCTTTATGTTGGCTGAGAAAGACGAATGGTCAGGCCCGACGATGGTGGTTGGATTTGGAGTAGGATTTACTGCCAGCGCCGGAATTATGAACTTCAACTGAGATTTGTTCTGCCGCGGATGAACGCGGATCAGCGTTTATCTGTGGCAGAGTTCTCTGCTCAGAGTGGTAAGAGTCGATCCTACCTGCGTGAAGTCGAAAGGCTTTCCGATGATGGCGTCGACGAGATCTTCTTCTCCCGGCGGTGGAGTGGTCGTTGGACCATAACCCGTTACCAGAACAATCTTCAGACCAGGCCAATGTTTTCGAATCACCCGAGCGGTCTCCCAGCCATCCATTTCGGGCATAGCGAGATCAGTGAAGACGAAGTCAAAACCACCTCTCCGCAGTTTTTCTACCGCTTCGTGACCGCTGCCAGCCAGTTCAACCTGGTGATTGACGGCGACCAGCATCTCAGCGAGTGTCTCTCTTACGGGTTCTTCATCATCGACAACGAGAATCTTCAGGCTCAGTGCGTCGCTCAGTTTAGCTGAAAGATCTTGCGAGGATGTTTCGGCGGCAACTGAGGGCAAGTCGATCGTGAAGTTCGTGCCGGCTCCCGGTTTGGATACGACGCTGATCGATCCGGAATGTCGTTCGATAATGCTGTAGCTAACGGACAGGCCGAGTCCCGTTCCGTGCGCGCCTTTCGTTGAGAAGAACGGCTCGAATATTTTCTGCTGCACGTCGTCGGGCATTCCCATTCCGTTGTCACTGAAATGCAGTTGCAGTCTTTCGTCTTTTCGACGGCAGGTTATTAACAGTTTTCCGCCACGCGGCATCGCGTCGACGGCATTCACGATCATGTTGACGAAGACTTCGCGTAATTCAGAAGCGCTTCCATACGTGAACTGTCCCTGCTCGGTGTTGAGCCTCACGTCATATTCCAGCCCGCGAATGCGTGCTTCGTTTTGCCAGCGAGTTCGAGTTATCTCGATTGCATCGTTTAGTAGTCCAGCGACGTCGACGAGCTCAAATTCCTTCACCGCCGATTTGCGCGCAAATGTCTGAATGCGACGTACTGTGGCCGCGGCATCTTCAGCCACAGTTTGGATAATATCGAGGTTACGGACCAATGCCGGTTCACCGATCTGGCGTCGCAGCAGTTGTGCGCGACCGAGAATGGCAGCCAGTGAGTTGTTGAAATCGTGAGCGACACCGGATGCGAGCTGGCCCAGCGCGCGCAACTTATCGGCTCGCGCCGCACGCTCGCGTTCTTCCTTCTGCTCTGTGATGTCGCGGGCAATGCCCAGCACACCGGTTGTTCGCCCTTCAACTACAAGCGGCGAGTTGTCGACGCGCGCATATCGCAGCTGTCCGTCGTACGAGAAGTAACGCATTTCGTAAGTTTGCGGCACACCCTGCAACGCGGCGTCGAGTTTTTCACGCACGAGGTCACGGTCGGCTTCGTAGACCATGCTCAGCAATGGACGCCCGATAAAGTTGCTGCGTAGATAACCCAAACCCTTCAACGTTGCCGTGTTGCACCACTTGAAGTTTCCATCCGTATCGACC
>DATIBX010000462.1:0-5552 GCA_035457105.1 Pyrinomonadaceae bacterium | reverse complement strand
GCGGGCCGCGTGATTCGAGCGACCGCTTTGTTGAGTGTGGCATCCGGTCGCTTCGCTCGCGGTACTCTACTAGTAGCGTCGTTGTCCAAAACATAAGTCATTGATATCTCAGTGCCACCAGGGGATCGACTTTGGTCGCCCGCCGCGCAGGAAGAAAGCAAGCCAACAACGCGACCACTGTTAGAGCGATAGTGGAACCGGCAAATGTCACAAAATCGGTTGGCGCTACACCAAACAATAAGCTACTCATTAAACGTGTCAGCGCGATCGCACCAACAAAACCGACGGCTACCCCTATCAGAGTCAATTTCATCCCCTGACCGATTAGCAAACGAAGGATGTCATGAGGGGCGGCTCCGAGAGCCAGACGAATGCCAATCTCTCGCGTCCGTTGCGAGACCAGATATGCAATCACCGCATACAGTCCGGCGGCAGCTAACAGCAATGCAGTGGCTGCAAAGGCTACCAACAATTCCAGATTGAATTTGCGCGCTGCCACCGATGAAGCGAGAAACTGGCCCATCGGTCTAACACCAGCTGTCGCTACATCAACGTCCAGACTCCGCAACTCCTGACGGACGGCAGCATTCAGTGCCTCGGCATCAATTCCCGTTCGCACAACCAGGCTCAGATTATTGGCCAAAAATGGCACTGCGGCCTTTGGTGCCTGCGGCATTGGACCATAGAGCGTCGGTGTCGCCTCGTCCGTCAACCCCATATGCTTGACGTCTTCGACAATACCCACGACTTCGTATTCTCGTGCAGGATTGCCATCGCCCATGTTGATGAGCACGTGAGCGCCCAGCGGCTGCTGCGCGCCGAAGAATCGCCGCTGCAAAGCCTGGTCGATGACAATTACACCGGGCGCCTGTTCGTTGTCGCGATCAGTGAGATCCCGCCCGCTTACAAGCGGAATTCTCATGGTCTGAAAATAGGCTGGGCCAACCCAACGATGTTGCGCAAATGGTGTCTCACTGGACTGCGCGGCAGGTCGACCGGCAATCGTGAATGTGGTGCGCGCGATCATTCCGCTCAGAGGCAACGCGCTGGCTGCGCTAACCTCTTCCACTCCAGGTAATCCAGCAAGGCGCTCTGCCATCTTGTCGTAGAAGAGCTTCACTGAAGCGCCGCTCGGGTAGCGCGCAGCTGGTAAAGAAAAGCGCACCGCCAAAATATTACTTGGATCGAATCCCGGGCTTACACCGCGCAGACGCGCGAAGCTTTTTAGCAGCAAGCCAGCTCCGACCAGTAGCATCAACGAGAGCGCAATCTCACTTACGATCAACAGACTGCGAACGTGATTCTTCGTTACGCCAGCTTGATCACGACCGCCTTCCTTCAATTCCGAGTTGAGATCGTTTCTGGTGTGTTGAATGGCCGGGGCAAGTCCCAAACCAAGTCCGGCAAACAACGTGATGAGGATCGAGAAAAGGAGCACCGGTCCATCGATATTTACCGCTGAAGCACGCGGAAAATCGGTGGGGCTCAAGGCCAACAAGAGATCCTTGGCCCAGAACGACAGCAGCAGCCCGGTTCCACCGCCGAGTATGGCGAGCAGCATACTTTCAATTAACAGCTGACGAATCAAGACTAGCCGCCTGGCGCCCAACGCCGCACGTATAGTCATCTCTCTGCGTCGCGAAGCCGCTCGGGCCAATTGAAAGTTCGCGAGATTTGCGCAGGCAATTAGCAATACGATGACCACTGCGCTGAGTATTAACCACAGCCCCTCGCGATAACTGCCAACAACTTCATCCTGTAAAGCCAGCACGCGCGGTGGTGTCAGATTATCGTTGTCATCCGGATACTGATCACGCAGGCGATAACTAATCGCAGTGAGGTCCGCCTGAGCCTGGGCCGCAGTAACGCCGGGTTTTAGCCGGGCCAGGACCCGTAGAAAATTAGAGCCACGTTCAGTGCGCCGCGGGTCCTGGTCCATCCTCAAGGGGACAAGAATTTCGGTCTCCGCATTCGGGATGACAAAACGCGGTGGCAGAATTCCAATCACCGTGTAGGGATCGCCGTTGAGCGTAAGGCTTTTGCCTAAGGTTTCACCAGCGCCGCCGAAACGCCTTTGCCACAAGCTGTAGCTCAGCATAACGACGCGACCGTTGTTGGCATCGTCATCTTTGGTCGTTAACGCTCGCCCTACTGAAGGCTTAACACCAAGCATCTGCATTGCGTTAGCCGAGATTCGCACACCCTGCAAACGTTCTGCTTCTCCCTGGCCAGTTAGGTTTGCGGGCCAGATCGCGAGCGGTGCAAGTTCTGCCAGTGTCTGGTTCTGATCGCGTGTATCGATAAAGTTTGGAATTGAGAAGAACGCACGACTAACAGTTTTGCGTGTCGCCCAAATCCAGACTAACTGTTGGGGATCTTTGAAAGACAAAGGCTTCAATATGACTGCGTTCACGATACTGAAGATCGAACTATTGGCCGCGATTGCTAATGCCAATACGAGCACCACGAGCGATGTGAAGCCCGGTCGTTTGCGAAGACCACGTATGGAGTAACGAATGTCTTTTAGGACGCCTTCCATGATCATTTTGAGCCTCCTTTAGCCGGCGTTTTGCTCTTCGACGGTTATTGCAAAAACTACAGTGCCCGCCATTCCAATGATTGCAGCAGTAACAAATGGCACTTGCGGCGAGACCTTCCACAGCAACCCGCCAACCAGTGCAGCAGGTGTAATCGACAAACTCCGCACCAGGTAATAGAGCCCAACAGTACGTGCGCGAACACCCTCTTGCGCAAAATCAACAATCATTGCTTTCCGCGATGGTTCGCCGATCTCGCGCAATCCGCCAACAACGAAGGCCAAAACTAGAAACGAAAAACTCGACGCCATCATCACGGCCAACGGGAAGAGCGCGAAGCTCAGAAACGTAGCGATCACGAAAGGCTTTCGGCCGATGCGATCAGCTATCTTTCCTGCCGGAAGGTAAACGACGATGGAAATGATCGTCTGGACCGCGATCAGGGTGCTGTACCAGGCAATGCTGACTCCTTTTATGTTGGTCACGTACAGAATCGTCAGCACTCCGGTCATGCCTTCACAAGTTCTGATGATGATGTCCGAGACCAGGAGACGCTTCAGTGCACGATGAAATGACTGCCAGACACCTCGGATATTCGTAACCTTTGCTGGTTCTATCGTGACGTTGATTCTCGTAACTAGTAGCAACGTAATTGCGGCCAACACGAGCGCTATCACGAGTCCTGCATGAACACCTCTAACTATTCCCCATGACGCTATGAGCATCCCCCCGATGATGGGTGCGATCACGATCGGTACACGTTTGAGGATCGATTGCAAAGTGAAGCCCATCGCACGGCGTTCACGCGGAAGAGAATCACCAATCACTGCGAAGATCGCCGGCGAAGCCATGCTTTGCCAGGCCATCGTGAAAGCGAGGGCGATAAACAGAAAGGGCCAGGAAGGGCTTAACAGGAAGATTAAATAGCCAAAGCCAGCGAGAGTGATGAAGATGAGAAAGCTCTGTCGACGACCGAGACGATCGGATATCCAGCCACCCGGATACTGATAAACCGCGTCGAGGAAATCCGAAGCCGTACCGAATAGTCCAATGAAGGGAGTGCTCGCGCCCAGTGCTTCGAGATATTTTGGAATGAACTTCTTCCATAGCTCTTCCCCAAACCCCAGCAGAAAGACACTCGCTGACGCGATGGATACGTTGCGTTCAAGACTGAGGTAGTCCTTCACAGTGTCGCGCCAACCTAACCCAGTTGTTATGACACCTTCATTCATTGTGCTTACCGCTCACACAATCAAATCGCTCGTCTTCGGAAGTTACCTGTTCATTTCGTCGTTCTGCGCTTTTTCGTAGTCGATTGCGTCTCGGTCTTCCCCTGAGACTCTTTACTTAAAAGGGCATAGAGCCCGTCGAAGACGAAGCCGGTCTGTTGCAGCAGCTTCCGATCGTCCTTCAACAAATTGCTTAAGCCGTCGATGATTGCATTAAGCCCCGCAGCCTCTAGCCGATGAAACTTGTCATCTTTCAGATCTATGTCGTGAACGATCTCAGCGAGTCCGCTCAGGCCCTTGCTCTCTGCCAGGCCAAACCGTTTCAGCATGGTCTCGAAGGTGCAGTCTTCTCCGTGGTGCGTAAAGTCGGCTCCGAACATGTCAAACGGAATTGCGCCTTCGACCGTTTCTTCATCACCGACGAAGTAAAAGCGTGGACGTTTGTCGATGAACTGTTTGATCAACCAAGCAGAGGCGAGCCTGTCGATGTGGAGATTACGGCGCGTCACCCAGCGCCGTGCCTGGTACTTCGCAATGTCGAGAGCAGCGGCTTTCATCCGTGATGGAGTAGCCTTCGTGCTAGGACCTTGAGCTGCACGGACAGCTTTCTGGCATCGCTCAAAAGCAGCGAAGCCAGCAGCTTTGCCCGCGGCATGAAAGAAGTCATTGGCTGCAACGCGCTCAAGCTCGGCGTGCAACTTATCGATCTCGGCTTCATGCGTTGCCAAACGCCCGGCAGATAAATGCTTACCACGAGACTGTTCGCGGATTGCTCCTGTCAAACCGTCGAGTGCGGCTGAGATCGCGGCATACTCTTCATCACGAGCGTTGCGGAAAGCAGCGATAATCTCGTTATCCGTCGCCCCTTCAACCGAACCTGCTCTGAAAACAGCGGCTTCTCCGCCGGCCGATTCGATCTCCTGCTTCAACCACTGGAAGTGTTCATGTGCTTTTTCTGTAGCAGGCAGGACGTAAACAGAATTTTTAATCGCCACTGCGCCGAGCTTTTGGAGTTTGCGCCAAATCCGCACACGTAGATTAGTGGGTTTCGGCGGCAACTGATGGATAAGAAGAATCCAATCACGCTCTGATTTGGTCGCTTTGGCTTTCATCTTATACGTAACAGGAATCAACTATGTAACGGGTGTTACTTTACAGGCAAGGGAACGCAAAAATCAACCAGAGAAGAGCTGATTAGGGGTTATGAAGAAGGCGATGAACTATGTATCAAATCTTGAATTGGGAGACGCTCAATAACAGATGCTTCAACTGATATTTGATGTGGCTCGGGAGCTTTTCCAAAGCGGTACCCTTAGCCACCCTACACTCCAAAATGCATGATGGTCACTGTGCCCGCAGCGTCCTCTATCTCCAACGACTCATCGATTCCCTGGTTAGTCTCGACCTCTACTCGTTTCACACCCGCAATCGCATGAGTCATATGGTGTTGAGCTTGCGACTGCAGCATGATTTCGATATACGGCCCATTTTTACCATCCGGATCCAGGTCGATTCCAGACAAAAGTAATCCATCTTCGAGCCAAAAATCTGATTCGATGTCTTTTGATGGTCCAAGCACTTCGAGTCTGGTTGGTCGCAAGTTGTTGCGGGCGCCGAAAGCCTTTAGGTCAGTGGTCAATGATGATGGCTCAATAATATGTCGCATGTTGATCTCCTTATATTTCAACTTGCTATCTTGCTTGCGTATTAGTCTCCTCTTTTAGATTAGACTCTTGTTCGTCGAAAATCGTGAACGTTAACTGCCGTAAACATTCACTTCGATGCC
>DATIBX010000461.1:0-3271 GCA_035457105.1 Pyrinomonadaceae bacterium | reverse complement strand
AACTTGAAGGCTGATGGTTGGAATGATCTGACTTTCGTGAAGCTGGCAGCGGGAAAGAAGGAATGGATAGGAAAAACTCTGGCGGAGGTACCGATCGCAGCAGCAGGAGTGCAGGAGCAGATCGAGAATCTTATTGAAATTTCTCTGCGTGGCGGCGCTCAGGCCGTTTATGCCGACCTCGACGATCAGGACGTCGCGGAGATTGCTGCGTATCCTTTCTGCGTGTTTGGTTCAGATAGCGCGGTGCGAGATCCTTCGGCCGAATATCTGCCGCATCCTCGAGGTTGTGGCACGTTCCCTCGTGTTTTCCGTCGCTACGTGTTCGAGCAGGGATTATTGTCGATGGAAGCGGCAGTTCGTAAGGCCAGCGGGCAAGCAGCAGAAGCGTTCGCACTGGGCCAACGAGGTTTTCTTCGCCCGGGCTACTGGGCTGACGTCGTGCTCTTCGACCCTAAAAAGATCGAGGATCGCGCTGACTACGATCAGCCATTCGCTCCGCCTTTGGGCATCGATTATGTAATTGTAAATGGAGTGATCGCAGTGGACCACGGCAATCTCACGAGCAACCACCCGAGCGGCATGCCGGCCCCTCGCACAACGCAATAGCTCGCCGGAGAGGTTTCAAAAAATGTGACTCCAGACTGTCCTGGCGAACGGCGACAGCGTATCCACCAAAAGTCGGCCCTGCAAAGTTGAGTCGGCCTCAAATTCCCGTAACACGTTTGTTGTCTCTGCTCTACCTCTCACATAGTCGCTCCGTCTTTTGTTATAGACGATTGCGACTAACCGATTCTGATTATATAGACACTTGGGCTTGAAAGTAGCTGTGCTTCCTTTAAGGCCATGTAGCTCAAGACAACTTATCCTTAACGGTTCCCATGATTCTATCTGACCATTTTTCGAGGTCAGCCAGATTTCTCCACCATAGGTGTCATATCGAGGATCTCGTGGACGCTTGTGAATTCGTTGGGCAGTTTTAAGCTTAAACGGAAACGTTCTCTCAAGCGAAGGTGTATAGTTTTGGCTGTCTGCGTCTTGAACAAGTGTTGATACGACTGCATCGTAAGCCGCTGGAATAGTTGGATCCTTATCAAGAGGAATTAACGTTCGTGGTTCTACATTCACCAAAACCACGCGGACCACACGTCCGTCCGTGGGCAAATTTTGGAGTTCCAGTACGTTCTTTTTCTCGTTCATCACGAAAACCGGCATGCTTTCACCACGCAAATCCAGCAGTTCCTGCATTGGCGCCGACTGAATGATAGTCGTTGTCAGCGCAAGCACGAGGGCCGCTAATAAGACCCGCAGTTTTGTTCTCGATCGAAGAAAAATCCATTTTGCCTCCGACTTAACTGCAATAGGGGTATGGCTCTCAAGCAAGTAAAAAGTATGTCCTAACTGGGCTACCAGAAAGGCCAGGATGGTAGGCGCCAGCAAGGAGCGCAGAGTCCCCCCATCGATTCTTTCCAGGCCAACATTGAAGGAAGTGTCAGGCCAGCGCGGATCTAACAGTAGGTTTTGCAATGGGTGAGTTAAACCAACCGTTACTAAGATCAGACCGGTAAAAAATAACCATTTACGAACGCGTGACGGAGATCTGCCGCTGGTGCGCATAAAACGGTAGATAAGAACTCCACCTGCTACTAATTCGAACTGCGCAATCAGATCGGTCAGTCGATCGCTGCCAATATAGAAACAAAGTTGCACCAGCGAGACCAGTAACGAGCCCGCCACCAACGTGTAAAGAGTTCGCGCAATTACAGGCGGCAAGATTAATTTACGACGTTCTTTCCAGTAATCCTCAACTCTCTGCTTGAAAAGAGTCTCATCCATTTGAGCGTGCAAGCGGCTTCGCGCACTTGATCTTTCTCCGGCATCTATTGCCTGCTCGATAGCTGTCTTAACTCTGACCGGTAAAGTTTCTCGACTCAGCATTCGAAGATTGTGCAGATGATCCTTACTAGGGTTCGGATATTGCTTTTTCAAATTTTCAACGAAGTAAACCCGGTCGCGGATTGACCGGTTGTCGTCTCTGATTTGTTGGAACCTGTCAGCAATAAAATCTTCAACGTTATCCTGCTGCACGCCTCCTTTAGCAGAGACGCGAAAGCGGATCTTTTCCAAAATCCGTTGCTCGTTCCATAAACACCAAACGCACGCCAATGCAACGCTACAATAAATCGCGAGGGTCAACAGGCCGGCAATTCCATACAGGTAGTATTTGTGATTTACCGCCACTGAGCGAAACCAGGGCCCTAGAGACAGGATTTGCGGCCCCAACTGATTTAGCCTTTGGCCCAGATACGGCGCCAGCAACCACCCGGAGACCAAAACCGCGATGATTAGTACAGTTACGATCACGTAAGAACGTAAGGTGAGACGTCTCGCACCGACTGCACTGTAGGCTTTTTCTCCAACTGTGCTCGCACCGATCGGCTGTTCGCCTGGTGAATGCACTTGTGAACTTCGACGCTCATTTTCAGAAGCTGTTTTGATACGAGCATACTTAATGTCTGTCTTAATAGTGGATGGTAGCCGTCTCAATGCGTGGAAGAAACGACCGAAGATGCTTGTTACCCAGCGAACCGATTTCCTGACTCGCTGTTGTGAAAAGAATGGTTGGTCTAACGATACTAAAAGACGAGTAGCATGGACCACAAAGATCGTAAAGACACCCAGGCTTATGAGGTTGACATGAGATAAAAGGACTGCAAACAAGCAAAACAGGGCCGCAACTGAGCACGCTATCACGGTTCTGAACCGCTCGGCCGATTCTATCTTAGAGTCATTCCACGAGGTCGAAATTCCCAGCAGTAGAACAAAGCCTCCTAAAAAAATCGCTGGGCCCAGTATCCCGTACATCAATCCTTCCATAACGAGCAGCCCTGCCAGCACATAGTCCAGGACGATCAGACCCAGTGACCGGGGCCGCGGTTCTTTAGGCTCAACAAAAGCAATGTGGGACCATACAGGAACAGTAACAACTAATATGGACAGTACGAGCAGAAGGAACGCTACGATCACCGCGATAAAGAATCCCGCTATGGTCAACACTATCGGAACCACAATGGCAAGGAAGGCAAACGGAACGGTCAACCAAAGCAGGGCCGCCACAAACGTGACGAGTGATGATGCGAACCATAGCGGAACAGACGCAAAAATTAATCTCTTGCCACCACGCTCCTTCCATAACGCAGTCAACAAACCCCGGTTGAATGAAAAGTATCTGGATGCGTTATCGAAAATCGACTGGTCACCCAGGGACTCCAGT
>DATIBX010000460.1:0-4744 GCA_035457105.1 Pyrinomonadaceae bacterium | reverse complement strand
CAAGAGATCAAGGTTCGAGTTCCGCCTCGCCTCATGGGTTTCGATCCCTGGAGTTTCGCTTGGACCATGATTTTCCCAGGGTGAATTCAGAGGAGACCGAAGAGAATGAAAGATTTGTCGATGCAACATGGATTTGTCGGTGACCTCTTTGACAAACCGACTAATCGAGAAGACTGGGAAAAATACAGGTTGAGTGATGACCAGGTTGAGTTCTACCGGGAAAATGGTTACGTGGCAGGCATTCGGATGCTAAATGACAAACAGGTTGATTCCTTGCGAAGCGAGGTGATGTCACTCGTTGATCCGACGCATCCCGGAAATAAATTGTTATATCAATATACCTCCAACGAATGTGCGGATCCGCAAAAGGTTCTCTTTCATGCGCTTGGTGCGTGGCGGGTTTTTCCAGGGTTGCACGACATTCTTTGGCATCCCGCGTTCACTGTGCCGGCCTCGCAACTGCTGGGCAGCGCTGTTCGGTTTTGGCATGACCAGGTTTTCTACAAACCGGCACATCATGGAGGAGTAGTGATCTGGCATCAGGACTACTCCTATTGGACCAGGACCAAACCGATGGCCCATCTCTCATCCTGGATCGGACTCGATGATTCCACACGCGAGAATGGGTGTCTGCATTATGTTCCCGGTAGTCATCGCTGGAACCTGCTGCCGCGTGAGGAGTTTTCGAGTGACATGGATACAATTTTGCAAGCACTGACTCCGGAACAGCGGCGGGCGTTCAAGCCTGTACCGGTTGAGTTAAAGCAGGGAGAGTGTTCCTTTCATCACCCCTTGATGGTCCATGGTTCTTACGAAAATCATACCGACAGGTCACGACGGGCAGTGGTTCTTAACGTCTTTAGTGACGGGGTTGTTTCGGCATCCGATGCGGCTCCATTAGAAGGGGTACCGCCCGTTCCAATTGGTCATAAGATGGATGGCCAATTTTTCCCGCTTCTCTTTGATCCGGAGAAACCTACATGAAAAACATTGCCGATCCATTCTGGATTAAGGTCAAGGGTATACTCTTTCTGATTCTTGGCGCGCTCGCATCCATTCTGTTAGTGCTCGAGCTTCCGAGCGCGAAGGTCGTCGTACTTCTCGCTCTAGCAATCTGGAGCTTCTGTCGCTTCTATTACTTCGCGTTCTATGTAATGGAGAAATATGTTGATTCGACGTATCGCTATTCGGGACTTCTGGATCTCGCCCGATATTTAATACGTAGGAGGCCGAAGCCCATAGCTTGAAGTGTGTTTGCGTCAGAAATAGTCTGGCGTGGCTTTGCACAAGAACTACCGCAACTGCCATTACAGTACCATCAAGCGAAGCGACCGGATGTCACACTCAACAAAGCGTAGTGGGAATCACGGGGGGAAATTGAGTGTGACATCCGGTCGCTTCGCTTGCGGTACTTTAATGGTGGCTCCGGCGAGGGAGTAATGACACAGAGCCGTCTGGCGTGCATACGATCCGAATGATTTTGAACAGCGCCACCGACCCTCCCTCAAGTTCGCTTATTCAGTAGAGCTCTTCTTACGCTACCCGTGTAACAATTTGCGTCTTAAGCAACCATTTTTCTATGAAGACGTCGTCGTCCGTGAGCTTCCCGAGTACGCGGTAGTTGGAAGCTGCCAGGATTCTTGACTCGCTCGCCTTTTCCCTGACAACCCTGTAGGGCTCAACATACGAGGAATGAATGAAATATACCTCGTCGCCCGTATTAACGATGAAACCGGTGTGTATATCCAGGCCGACGACGTAGATTCCCGGTCCCCATTTTTTGACAGCGGCGACGAAATCGGTGATCGCGACTCGTCTAAATCGCTTTACGTGTGGATCTGTTGTCAAACTTAAGATGATATTTTCCGACGCTTGCTGGGCCAATCGCGCTCGTTGCACGTTCCAGCCGGCATCGCGCAGCACTGTAGACACAAAATATCCGCAGGCGATTTTACCTTGCTGTGGCACCTCTGTAGTTCCATTAAAATCCCAGGCCGTACCATACCAAGAGGGGAAGATTTCACTGTAGATGGTTCGTGTGACTAAGGTACGCGCCTGGGCCATAACTTCAGCCTTCTGAGCAGCATTGGCGATTTGATAGCGCAAACCCAGGGCGACTCTTTCAGTCTCCAGCTTTGCGATCACCTGCTTGTAATTATGAGGATCATTCGGAGTGGAGTCAGGCAATGCTTGGTCTCGTGGGCCGGTTGCTGTTGGTCCAGTACCGTGCCTCTTGGTTGCGAAGAGGATGGCAATCGCTCCGATAATAAGGAGCGTTGTCAGGATTACGAGTCGTCTTCGGTTCGATGCCATGTTCTATTGCTCCAGCATTCGACCTCACTCTAGCAGCTTAGGGAAACTGGGAACAGTAGGAGAACCCGGCTCTCAGGTGTGGGAAACCACAGTACCGGTCGTCGTCGGCGATTAGGTTCTCAGGTCGCAGTTGTTTCATCAACCAACACGGCCAACTGTATGGTACTGGTTGAAATTTGACGTCTCATTCACACCGGGCTTGAGAGACTTTTTGAAAACTCAACTTTCTCATTCTCATCCTCAAACTGGACCAGTACCGGTACAATTGTCTCACGAACTATTACTCGTATGAGCTGGGCTGTAGACCATCAACCTCTGGAAAAGTGCAGGCTTGATTTCATAGTTTTCCAGGTATCGGAAAGTTCGATATTAATTTACCGTGTCTTCGAATGTTGTCATCTCCAAAATCACAGTCGGGCTGAATGATGAAAAGAATGCCCTGTTCGTAAGCTCGCGATCCTGTTCTGAGGCAAGTCAGGACACTTCGGATTGCAGGGAAGGCGAGAGCGCGCCGCACGAATTCGTGGCAATCTCACGGTGGCTAGTTGCGACCTCGTGTCGGGGCAAGCTGCGGGAGCACAGTTACTTAAAAATCGACCTCAAACTTACCACGTACAGAAGTACCGAGGCTGTTGAAGAACTTGCCGAGTTGCGGGCTTGCGACGTTATTTTGCACATCTCTGGGATTGAAGTGGTTGGTGGTGTTAAGGATGGCCAGGCCGATTCGGGCTCGTCGTCCTCCAATGCTCGGGACAAGCTTTGGTAAGGTGAATCCTTTCGTAACCTGTATGGCTAGGGACAGAGATGTTGGGAAGCGTCCCGCCTGGTTGCGAGGGCCGACAAAATCCAAACGTTCATTGACGAAGGAGAAAGGGAAGCCCGATCGAATCTCTACCAGGGGCGAGATGTTGATTTCGTGACGCATTCGCAACAGGCCATAGCCAAGGAATCGCTGCGGTGCGTCAAAGGGCTGTGGCCCATACTCGTTTGGCCGCACAACGAGTGCGGGAAAATCGCCGAGTAGGTTATCAATAGAGTTAAGATCACCGCGGGCCTTGGACCACACGTAAGCTGCGTTCCACGTGCCCGTACGCGGGTTGTCATAGATTGCGAGCACTTGTAACTCGCGGTAGTGCGAACGGCCGAGGTTGCTGAGCACAAGGGCACCCTGACCTGATGCTTCAACGGGTTCGATGATGAAATCATCTGTTGTTGAGCGCTCCAGATATCCAATGCGTCCAGTCAGACTGCTCATGATAGGGAAATCAATTTGGAGACTTGACCGCACGCTGCGTGGGTTGCGCAACCGTGATGTGACGATGTTGTCGAAATGACGCGGGCCGTCAGTCGTCGCGATGCCGTCTGCGGCAAACGTGGTAACTGTGCGCTCGGGCAGTTGTGTGAAATAGCTGACACTAAGCGGGGCCCGATCATAGAAGAGCCCGATTCCGCCGCGTACAACCGTGGCGTGATCTCTAAGCGGCAGGTACAAGAATGAAAGCCGCGGCGAGATTGTGTTCTGCTGGGCCAGTTGGTCACGGTCGAAGCGCAGCCCCGCGTCGATCGTCAGTTTCTTATTGACGACCCAGCGATCCTGCGCGAAAAGAGTGAATTCTCTCAGACTACCCGAAACGCTCACCGGAGCTCCAAAATCGATGCGTTGGGCCAGCTTTTGGTCTTGCCGTTTGATCAGGATTGAGTTTTCCTTGAAGACTCCCGTCACGCGCGAATAATCAATTTCGCCACCGAGCTTCAAGGAATGCTGACCGTAAAACTCAAGCCCCTGCGCGTAATAAATTTCCCGCCACTGCAACCGTTGGGACTGCCTACGAATGTCTGCGAAGTAGTTACCGGCGTTGCCTTCTGGCAACAATTCAAGCGGCTGCAGCCCCTGTCCAAAGACCTCAAAGTGAAAGGTCTTGTAGCTCAAGGTGGAAGAGAGAAACGATGCATCCGTGAAGATTTTTTGTGCCGAGATCGAGAGGAGCATGCCTCGCTGCCTGGTATTCGGTGTTGTCGGTTGCGGATTGAAAGTGTTGAGTCCAGCAAAGCGTACTTTCCCCGGAAAAAATGCTGCTACGAATTTCGCGCTGTTAGTCTTGTTGATGTTGAAATCTAACTGCGTAAATGAATTGAATATCTCGGATGTTGTCTCGTCCCCCGGCTCTGCGAGGCTCGGCACCCGAGTGCGCGTGAAGCGGTACTCAAATGACTGCAGGAAGAAAAAACGATCGCGGACTAGAGGACCACTGAAGGTTACGCGCGGGCGAAATGAATCGATCTGGCCGGTGAAAGTGTTACGAAAAGTTGGAAAGACGCGCGCCGCCGTGACCTGAAACTTGTTGCCGCCGCCTTTGGTTTCGAGATCTGTTGAGCCGCCCGTGAGACGGCCAAACACTGCCGAATACGGGTTTTCTTCTGTTCTTACGTT
>DATIBX010000459.1:0-5484 GCA_035457105.1 Pyrinomonadaceae bacterium | reverse complement strand
ACTGTCGGTTAGCGGCAGCCTCAATCATCAAAGAGTCTACAATATTGGTTGTTAAGTCTGCTGGCGGTATTGGTCGAGATAATAGGCTGAGCCTACGACGTAGAGTTCGAAGTTCAGCGAACTCCGAACGGCAAACTGGGCAGCGGTCCAGATGCTCGTCTATCGCTACGCGCGCCGGCAGTGTTACAGCATTATCGACGTACAAGGAAAGCGATTGTCTGGTTTCTTCGCATAACATAGGTAACGCACCCACTTGTCGACTTCAGTCGCTCGTTTCGCGCGAGTGCAAGTCGTTTGACTTTGGATAGCTCACCAACCCCGGCTGCTCCCTTTTGGTTAAGAAGCAACTCCGACAGATTTGGGCAACCCCTTCAGGCCGAATGTGAGCGATGCTTCAACGGGTGTTGCTGGCCACGTTTTCAATTCACTCTCATCACGCCATTTCGGAAGCCTTTAGCCCGCCGTTTCCTCACTTCGACCCATTTGGCACCGAGTTTCGTGAGCCGGGGTTGGAAAGCTATCCAAATTGATGCCGATTAAAGACGCATCGGTTATTACAAAGATCCTTCTAACTTTCGTTTCAATTCCTGGCGACCACGTGCCAGGCGGGACTTCACAGTCCCAACACTAATATCCAACGTGGCGGCGATCTCTTCGTAAGCAAAGCCTTCGATATCCCTGAGAATCACAGCTTCTCTGTAAACGATTTTCAGAGTCCCTAACGCCTTGCGAAGCAATTTTTCACGCTCGCGGGAAAGGGCATCTGTCTCGGGATCGGCTGTCGACGCTTTCAAGCTCGCCAGGAGATGTTCGTGACTTTTCGTCTCGATTGAATCTATCGAAACCGTCACATCGCGTTTACGTCGCCGCCACCAGCGCCAACGATTACGAGCCTGATTAATGGCGATCCGATAAATCCAGGTCCGAATATCTGAGTCGCCTCGGAAATTGCCAATGCTCTGGAACGCCCTAAGGAAAGTTTCCTGGGTCAGGTCACGGGCCTCGTCCACATTCTCAGTTAACCGGTAGAGCAGACCGTAAATCTCACCCGAACGCTCGGTAACTAAGGTCTCGAAGGCAGCAACATCGCCACGCTTTAGTCTTTCAAGGAACTGAGCCTCGATTTTTGGCCGTACATCAACCGAGGTCGCCGGCGCAACCTGCTCTAATTCGAATTGCCCACGGAGGACTATTGGCTCTCCGTAGCTCACGTTTCACCCCCTGGGGCGGGAATTTGAGCAGCTATCAATCGCCCATTTATTGCCAGGCGTCTCATTAGACACCAGCAAAGGTCAGCTTGTTCCAGAAAACTTTTCATCTGCTGTATTGGATGCGTCCAGTTCCAATAGAGGCACTCAGTGGCGCATCGCAACCCAACGAAGTCCAGCTCATTTGAGCTGCTTGACAACTTTTCGTACGCGCCATTAGAGTGACATTTTCGTTTATCATACACCCAAAAGAACGTAGTTCACTATGTGGACTTGCGAGAGGAAACGAAGTGGCTAATTACAACAAGAAACGAGCTCGGGAACTGCAGCATGACAAATTCCGAGACACAACCATGAGCCTGGTTGACCGGATCCTTAATCGGCTTGAGGGTCAGGGACGAATGATTCTCTACGTTTTGGGCGGAATTATCGTGGTTGGGTTGCTGATTATCTTTCTGCTCAAATGGAACAATCGCAAGACTGACGAAGCTCAACAGGCGCTGGGCCGAGCGATAGACATTTCTACCGCTACCGTCTCAGCAACTGCTTCCCAGACTGGCCCGGATCCCGTTTTCAGTAATGACCGAGACCGTGCCCAGCGAGCTATTCAGGAATTCGAGAAAGTCGCCGCGAAATACGGTGAGCCCTATAAATCGGAAGCGAATTACTTCAAAGCCACAAACGAGCTCGTGATCGATAGACAAAAAGGCATGACCGATTTGGCAGCGCTGGGAAACAGCAGCGTAAATGAAGTTGCGGCACTGTCGAAATTTGCTTTGGGACAAGCAAAAGAGAGCGACGGCAAATATGATGAAGCAGCCCAGCTTTATCAGGACCTGATCAAGCTAAATAGCCCCACCGTTACTCCGGAAACGGCAAACTTGCGACTCGCGAAGGTTTATCAAAAACAAGGCAAGAAGAAAGAAGCCACCAACTTGCTTTTCAACATCGTAGATGCGTCTCGTAAAGCAAAAGGTCCAGACCAATCTCCGATCCCTGCTTCATCCGCAGCTCGAGAAGCTGCCAGCGAGCTTCAGAAAATGGATCCGGACCGTTACGCTCAACTTCCACCCGAACTGCCAGCCCTGGGCTAACCCAACCACGAAGTACATTCCGGAAGCTAGTCTCGTAAATGGATAATCTTACCCATTCACTGGTCGGACTAGCGGTCGCCAAGGCGGGTTTGGAAAAGCTCTCTCCGGGGGCCACCGCGCTCTGTGTAATCGCAGCGAATGCGCCAGACGTCGACGTAGCATTGTTACTGTTCTCTGATCGCTGGACTTTCCTAAAAGAACATCGCGGTATCACCCACGCTATCGTTGGAACACTCGTTCTTTCTATTGTCTTACCGCTGCTGTTCTACGCTTTCGACTACCTCGTCGCTCGTTTCCGCCACACCCCACCTATCACCAGCTTTAGGGGTTTATTTATCGCTTCCTTTATCGCCAGTGTGACTCATCCGATATTGGATTGGACCAACAACTACGGCATGAGATTCCTACTTCCCTGGAACGAGCGGTGGTTTTACGGCGATTTTGTTTTCATCGTCGATCCGTTTCTGTGGCTAATTCTCGGCACGACTGTTTTTCTGGTCATGTCCAAGACTCGATTTCAGAAGGTAGTGTGGCTAACGGTGGCAGCGGTTGCGACCGCGTTATTGCTCTTTGCGCCCAGGTCTAGTGACCTCGAACATCCATTACTGGTGCGGGCCATCTGGTTCGTATTTTTAATATCTGCAATTTTGTTATTTGTTTCCAAAGTAGGTGAACGTTGGCGCTCACGAGTGGTGTTGTGCGGACTCTCGATCGCGGTTTGCTACTGGATTATGCTTTTTTTAATCCACCACCGCGCCGTAAACGTGGGCCAAGCACAGGCTGAGGAAATTGCAGGATCTAATGCAGAAACAGTAAGCAAGCTCGCTGCGATGCCTGTACTCGCAAGCCCGTTTAGCTGGGACTGCGTTTTCGACACTGGTAAAGCTACATATAGATTTAGATTTGATTTACGCGGTAATCAACCTTCATCGCAGGTGATCAGATATGCGAAGCCGACAGGTCAGTTGGCTGGAATTGCCAAGCAGCTGGCTCATACTGAGCGCAGCGCACGGATATTCCTCGGCTTTGCCAGATTTCCTGTTGTCCAGCTCGAAGATCCGAATTGTACGACCCAGACTATCGTTCAGTTCGCAGACTTACGTTACACTGAACCTGGCAGAACCAGGGGCACCTTTTCGTTGGAACTGCCGGTCGATTGTCCGACACAGCAGGCAGGGCGGAAATGAAAGACACGGATCAGCTCGAAACCTTAACGGCATTAGCAGATGCCAAACGTGATCGCAAAAGCCAACCACTGGCTAGCGTCCGCGTTTCTCCGGGTCCGTATCTTGCAGTCGCCAGCGTGCTGACGTTCCTTGCAACGCTGTTGCTTAGATCAAATCGAGAGGGATGGGCGCTCGTTTTGATCTGTATCGCCTGGTTAATTGTTCCTGCTCTCGCTTTTACCGATCGGATCGTTTTCGATGGCTTCTCGATCCGGCGGCAGGGTCCCATTTCGGCCCTGATGGGTTTGATCTACGGCTATCGCAAACACCTCAATGTTTCGGATTTCGAGTTGCTTGAGACTCATGCAGTGAGAACCCTTCGTCGCGGGGGAAGCGTCCGATATCGCTATCGCACTCAGATAATCGGGAAGGGCAAAGAATTCGTGATCGCTTCTGGAGGTCATGGGTACCGTAAGTTGGTCCGTGAACTCTTACCGCTTATCCATCAAGACAAGTTGGACAACCGCACTCGCGACCTACGTGATTACCTGAATGATCCGGCAGTAGTTTCAAACAAAGCGAAGCTGTCCATGCTCGCCTCAGAAGACGTGCTCGAGTCAACTTCTGCTGACCGGCGACTACATCGCAAACAACAGATACAACCTTCTGCCATTGAGACTCATGATCTGGAAAGGGCGCATCTGCTGAGACGACTTGGTAACGAATTGCGAGTTACGGGACGGTTGAAAGAAGCAGCCGAAGCATTTCGGCGCGCGCTAAATGTCACCCCTCGCGCGTCGTGGCTGCTCTATGACTTAGCTCGCCTACTTCGTTCCCAGGCCAGCGCGCAGGGAGACGCTCGCTTGCTTTCCCGGGCCAGGGCAGCACTTCGCCTCGCAAGAATCAGAGCAAACGGTGATGTCGTGCTCTTACCACTTATAGGCGAGAGCTTTCTCGAGTGTGGCGATACTCGACAGGCGCGGCGAGTCCTGCAAGAAACTGTGGATCTCGACTACGGAAATTACAAAGCTCGCCTCGGACTTGCTGACTTATCTCTGCGGGAAGGGAAGTTGGCCCATGTAATTCACCATTATCACGAAGCGGCGCGCGTCACCTCAGAACAGGCATTGTCTAGATATGCGCGACGCGAAGCAGACTACTACACCCTCTTAAATGATGATGAGGATTACCTGGTCACCGAATTGCGCCGAATTAGTTGGCTACAAAACGTGACTCGCGTGCGACGAATGGCCGGACGAGTAACCAGCGTTGCGATCTTGACGGCTATCATCGGAGGTTTTCTCGATCCCCTGGCGGGAAGTGTCGGTTGGTCCCTCGCCTCCTCAGCTTTGATCCTGTGGTTGCTGTCGATCGTAGCGACTCGGCTCCTTTTCTCACGCTCAAAACCAGAGTCAGTCGTCTGAAAAACTAAAAGGGCAATGCGTTTCCACATCACCCTTTCTTAAAAACAAATTTCATCTACCCAGGCTAGACCGTTGGCTTCTTTCGCCGGGTCATAGTTTTCTTGGCCTGGTCTGGTTTCTTGGTAACAACCGCTGTTTGATTGGTTGTTTTGATCGTCGCCACTGGCACTGCCGGGACTACGGAGCGCGACTGCTGGTCGGAGGCAGACGCAACGGCATAAGCGCGAGTCGGCTCGGGATTCAGAAGGGCGTCCCAACGATATCTGACGGGCGACTCCGATTCACTAAGACGTTTGAGGGCAAGCTTGACCACCGCATCGACAATCCAGTTGTGATAGAACTCACCCACCGAAGCCAGTTCGGCATCCGGTGCCGGATTCATGAAATCGATTGCGTACGGCACGCCATCTTTGATCGCAAACTCAACGGTATTGATGTCGTAACCCAGCGCTGCACATAAAGTGCGCACATCCTTCTTCACTCGATCCGCCAGTTGTGGCGCGAGGTAATCAGGATCGTGAACATATTGCTCCCCTGACAAATACGGCTTCCGGGGATCGTAAGCCATGATCATCACTTCTTCCTGGCCTAC
>DATIBX010000458.1:0-8637 GCA_035457105.1 Pyrinomonadaceae bacterium | reverse complement strand
GATTAGGCGCGGACCATGAACGATCGCCTGGGCCAGCTTAGCGAGTTGTTTCATACCCAGCGAATACGTTTCGAGTTTTCGATATCGCGCCTCGCCCAAACCAACATAAAAAAGTGCTTCGTGCGCCCGTTCCAGCGCCGCCGCCCGGGGCAACCCAGAAAGCTCTCCCATCAGCCGGACGAAGTGGACAGCGCTCATCTTGGCGATGAATGAATCACGTTCCGGCATGTAACCGACCAGCGCTTTGATCTCTTTTGCTTGATCATAAATGTCCAAGCCGAAAATTTTCGCGGTGCCGGCAGTCGGCTCATGAAAACCAAGCAGCGTGTGGATAAGGGTGGTTTTTCCGGCGCCATTCGGACCGAGTAAACCGATGGCCTTGCCACGTAAATCGCCTCTCAAATTCTTCAGGATCGGGCGGCGACCAAAAGTTATTCCCAGGCCCTGGAGATCGATGACAGGCTGCTCAGCGGCAGTTCGGATCAGAGGTGTCTCAGATGAAGAAGCTTCGGGGAGTGCAGCCATGCGTTTCTTATAGCGCGGTGTCCTGATAATTCCAAACAAAACCGAGACCAAAAACAGTTCCCATCAGGACAAAAGCACCAATGCATGCAAACGCTTCTGTTGGCTGTAAAGTTCTGCCTATTGCAAGTATTTCGATCAGGAAGACTGGAATGTTTAGCACGATTGCCGAAGCGAGAGGAAACAAAACTGCCGGACGACAACCACCCATGACTTTTCGCAGCCAGAAGAGCGAAGGCGCATAAGCGAGCGAGAAGACCAGCGCACTGATGGTCAGCGATAAAACAGTGGCACCTCGTACATCGGTTTGACTCAAGCCTTGCCCTTCGAAGATCGAGAAGGTAAACAGCAACAACAGCAGTGCCAATAGCCACGACCCAATTGAAATAGAAAGCAGTTTCATCGTGTCTACTCCCCTCTTGCGAACGCGTTAATAACTTTACCGGCAAACGGTTTCAACGGCCTCCGGCGTGACAGGCCGAAAACCGTCAAAACACTTCACTTCGCTCTTACTTTGGCACTAAAAATGTTACTTCTGGTTATGCATACTCCGGCCAATTATGCTCTGCATTTCCAATGCGTTCGGCATGCCGAAGATCGTTGCCGGACTAAGACCAAACGGTCCTCCATCCGTGTTAGCAGCAAACGTAATGCTGTCACCCTGTGCATAGGCGTAAGCAAGCGTTGGCGCCATCTCTGCCGCCATTGCTTTTACTGCCGCCTGTGGTCCTTGGGGCAACTGCTGCGCGGTATTGGCGAGCTGATTTGCAAAGGGCTGCACGATTGGAGCCAGGTTGTGATAGAGCACTGCCGAAAAATTCGCGTTGCCATCTGCGGGCAGACCCGCTGTGAACTTCGGAGAGTGCAACAAGGAGTTTCCTGCGTCGTGCACAGTCAACGCACGCTGCACAAGTGCTTTCGTCGGCGCAACAATCAAGTAACCGTTGGCATAAGCGTAATTGACTTGCAACGTGAACTCGGTTGATTTGAGCGTATAGAATGTTCGACCGTCCAACTCTTCTCGATCCATTACCAGCCCGCTCTTACCAAACTTCGCGGCTTCTTTATTAACCTCGCCGACGAGCAGTTCCAGAGTCTGCTGCAGGTGTTGCGGATCGTTGACCTCAAAAACCATCTTCCAGGCTGGTGTTGGCAACACTGGACCATCGATGGCAAAGGCAAACTCCCCACCAAGCGGTGCGGCGATATCGTCACGAATATTTAGACCACGGGCCGTCTGCTGTGCGTCGATATTTTTCCGCAAATCAGGTGATACAGTAGCGAGCACGTCAAGCAAATCATCAACCAGTGCGACCGGATTCTTGACTACAAAGCCACCCACAACGTTGGCATCGGCCGAGATGTACTCGAGGGAGCCCATCGGACCAGGAGCGGCCAACCACGACGGAATTCCCTTTTGAGTATCATTGAAAGAGAGGGCAGCCTGAGTGTGTGTTTTGCCCCCGGTCTCTTTCTGGTCGAGGATGAAATACTTAACACTTAGAATTCCTAGTTTCTCGAGAGCCGCCTCATTCTCAACTCCGCGTGTTGCACGCTCTGCCTTGGATTTAGCGATTATCTGCTCGAGATTTGCGGCGACCACCAAACCAGCACCCGCTAAGTAAACCTGTGCGATTCGATCGTGAAACGGATTAGTGGCGAAACCACCCGTTCCACCCGAAGCAATGGTTTGAGCTAGCTGTTGCAACCGGTCGAGGCGAGGACTGGCAGCGAGTAAATCGTTTTGAATCCAAACATAAAGTGTCTCGGTCTTTGCACCATCGGCTACGGGTGCCGCGGCGAGCGGATTATCGACAAACTGGATGTTGGGCTTCTGAGTATCACCGGCGGAGTACCTGGCAATCTCCTGTTCGATGAACTCTCGCAGGCCAGTTGAGTTTTTCAACTCGGCCAGCACCAGCGGTGCCTCGGGTTTGGCGTTCTCACCGAGAGATACCGAAACAGCAATTTCTTCACCCAGGTAATCGCCAAATTGACGAATCGTCTGCATTACCTGGTCCATGTTCTGTTTTCCGGATTGCTCTTTCTGCCACCACTCGCGCAATGCTGGATTCTGATTCATGCGCTCTTCGATCAAACGATGCGACTCGACCAGGTTATTAGCGAGGTTAGGTATTGCGGCATAGACCACACTGTCGGCCGGCATCAGGTTGAGCAAGTGAGTCGAAGTGCGAACTTGTGGACTCGGTATCTTGTTCAGGTCGACTTTTAAGGCCGCCAGGCTGCGGAGTGCTGAGGCATACTGATCCGCCTTACGACTCCAGGCCACTTCGTCCTTGACGGGTATCAACGCAATGGAAGGATTGGTTGTCACCTGCTCGCCGGCACTCAGCACTTGATCGCTGCCTGCGTGATTAAGTTTGACTTGCCCTTCGACCACCGAAACGCGAGAACCCTTGGTTCCGTTGTTCACTGAGAAGACTGTTCCAGTGACGGATACGAGGGAGTCAGCGGTTTCAACAAACAAGTGTTCGCCGCGTTGCTTGGCAGCTTCAACGACGATACTTCCGCGATCGAGATGGATCGTAGTTCCTTGTCCGCTCTTGGTGAGATACACCTCCGATCGATCTTTCATCTCGATCGTGGATCCATCTTTCAAACGGACGATGGCGCGGCCATCTTTTGCAGTCCTGATCCGCTCTTGCGCCTGTAGTCTTGCGCCGGCGCTGACGGTAGCAGTTCTTGTATCAGCCACCTGGAAGACGTGACCTTCCGCCGCCTGCACAGTCGCCTCAAGATCGCCCAGGGGCCAATATCGTTGGACAAAGGGGACGGCGAGTAGACCAATACCGATAACCAGGGCTGCTGCAATTCCCCAGCGTAGAATCATAGGCTGTAAAGCTGACCGAGTCGCCCTTGCAGGCGCCGCCGTTCCGGCACGCTGAGCTCGAGCTTCCTTCATCGCTTTACGGCAGGGAATACATTCGTGCGTATGGTCAACCAGAAGTAACGATCGAGCTTCTGACAAACTACCTGACAGATACGCAGGAATCAGTGATTGAAAATCGTTACAGCCTTCGATGTGTTCGACCATCGCAGGAAGGTCGAGTGGAGTAGTGTCTGCCGCAGCGGAGAGACGCGCCCAAACACGTTCTGCCGCTGCGGAGACGGTGGCCGCATCAACAAACTCATTTCTGATATCGGCCGTGACCTTATCGAGCATTACTTCTTCATTCTTATTCATGATGTTTCTCCAGATAGTGCCCAATCTCTTTTCGCAGTTTTGTTCGCGCCCGGTGAAGCACAACGCCAACAACGAGAGGTGATGTATGCAGAAAGGCTGCGATTTCTTTGTTGTCGTAACCTTCGTAGTAACGAAGGATGAACATTTCAGCTGCTGTCTTGCCCAAGCGAGCGACGGCCTGCCGAACAAGCATTTGCAGCTCTCGGTCCGAGTGTTCTGCCTCAGGACTTTGATAACGACTTACGATTGATTCGGCGTCAACCTCATCGAGGCCGACAGCGCGTGACCGATTACGTGAGCGAAGCAAATCCAGTGAAGCGTTAATTGCTGCGCGTGATAGATAGGCTTCAGGATTTTGCGATAAATCGTACAATTCCTGACCTTTGACGAGGCGTAGAAAGACGGTTTGCAACACATCTTCAGCGTCGACAGAATTGCCGGTCACACGCTGCGCGGTACGAAACACGCGTGCATGATGTGTTTGGAACAGTTTCTCCAGCTGGCCTGGGGGCTCGTTATCAGTCACGAGATGCAAGTGTTTGACGGCTGCCTGCACGTTGTTCTCCTTCTCCACCCTGAAAACGTGTGTCAGGAGCCTTTATTAACATGCAGCTTAAAAATGTCGGGTTATCAGACTGTTGGTCTTTGGTCTTTGGGCTTTGATTTTACGTCGTCATTGCCTAAACCGACTCACCAGTTCGTCAAGTTTGGTTCGGGCTAGTGCCGCGGCGGAACTCTTTGGATGAGATCTTAAAATCTCTCGCCAGGCCCATCCGTCGTAATGAAGTTCCCGCCTTCGCGAGTCAAAGAAAAAACTAACTCCCAGACGGTTATATCGGTCTAATCCCGAATAATTCAAATAAACACTCTCGTCCGACGCTTCAGTGAATCGCTTCCCTAACTGTTTCGCGGCGCTTTTGCTCAACGGGGCTGCTACTGCCTCTGCCGTATCGCCCATGATTAGCAGAATTTGAGAACGCAATGGTGAGCGCGAAAAGTATTCCAGAAAGATGCACGCCAGCGAAATCTTTTCATATTCCGAGGACGACGCGTTAATGATTCTCAGCAACCGCACATCATCGCCACGCTGCGTGGGAGACGCCAACGCCTCTTTCTGGATCCAACCATGAGTTCTACTCGATAGATTAACGAGCAGAAAGACGATTCCATCCTTATTGGTCTTTCTGCCGCGAACTGCTACCAACCGACCTCGCCCAAGCCGGCGGATCAAGCTCGCTCTAAGTTGTGGTGACGATCTTAGCGCTGCGAGCCGGTCATCGATAACGACTGCCAACCGACCTCCCTGAGGCGCCTTTTTCTTTTGTGCGTGACCTGGCTGGCTCAGGCAAATTAGTAGGAGCAAAAAAACAACGAAACGCAGCCATAAGCCGTGAGGAGGCATACCCAAATCTTCCTTGAAAGTGAGGTTCTATTTGTGAGAGCGCAAAAGAAATGTCCGACATGCTTCAGCTTGTCGGTCACGATTTACACTCAAAAGTCCAAAGACGGCACAGGCCGACAAGCTAAAGAGCCTCTTGCAAAATCCCTCTCATTCACCCCGAGCTTCAGCTCGGGGTAAGTGAGTGAATCAGTTTGCGGGAACCGTTTTAACGGTTTCAGATGGCGCAGAGTTTATTCTTCTCCGCGGCCTATTCGAGCTTTAGGTCTTAGTTATTAACACCGTAACACGACGATTTCGCCGCGCTAAGTTTCTGCCGATCTATTGTTTGCGCCTAATAAACCGTTGAAACGGTCCTTCGACTCGCAGTCGCCGTGAACCCCGAGCTGAAGCTCGGGGAGAATGAGAGGGATTCTTGCAAGAGCCTCTAAAGCATGTCGGACACCTACCTAACTAACCCGTGCAATTCGACGCGCAAACTGAGCATGATGAAAATGACAAATCGCCGCAGCTAAAGCGTCAGCCGTGTCGTGAGGGACAGGCGGTTTTTTCAGCGACAGTAAAAGTCGAACCATTTCCGCTACCTGGTGTTTTTCGGCGTTTCCATAACCTACTACCGTCTGCTTGATGAGACGCGGAGAATATTCGTGTATTTCCAAAGCTGCACGTTCAGCGACCAGCAACACTACTCCACGAACTTGTCCCAACTTCATGCTCACTTTTACATTGGTCGAAAGAAACGCGTCTTCAAGCGAACAAACATCAGGACTATGACGACTTATTACGTCCTCGAGACCTTCACAGATCTTCAACAGCCTCGTGGAAAAACTCGTCGCGCTTGAAAGCTTGATAAAGCCAAAATCGACAAGCGAATACTTTCTGCCATCGCCTTCGATAACACCCCAACCTGTGGTTTGACTACCTGGATCAACACCAAGTACGCGCATGTGGTGAGTATTAAACAGTCAGGATCGCCGAGCGTGCTGAGTATACACGCAATCCTTCCTTAATCAGCATTTGAATTTTCTCAAAAATTCTCAATTATTAATTAGTCCTCGCTAATACTCTTCCGCCCTTTACAAGGCGGTTTAAAGAAAATTTCCCGATTCATGATATTCTGAATTTCCCCAAAACGACCCCCGCGTTAAACACATGAGACTCGTGTGTTCTTAAAACTAACACAGGAGTCATTTGGCCTTTATTTTGTTCCCTCGACAACGATGGTCGATAGCCTTTTACCAAAACTACGGAAACAACCGCGCGACGCGGAACAGAAGCCGCTGCGAGCGGAGATCTATAGCGTTGAACGACTCGAACAATACGCCCGCAATCTCGCGGAAAAGCACAAGACCGTTACTAAAAAAGGACGAGCGCAACTGCTACCGCGTCTCGAAAGTAACGGTAGAAAGCTGGTCAGCGCTTACCGGGTCCTGGTTGAGGCGATCCGAACTGGCAAAGCAATCTCTCCGGCGGCTGAATGGCTCGTTGATAACTTCCACATCGTCGAAGAACAACTGCGCGAAATCCGCGAAGACCTGCCCAAAGGCTACTATCACGAGCTGCCAAAACTCGCTGATGGTGAGTTAAGAAATTATCCACGCATTTACGCGCTCGCCCTGGCCCTGATCGGCCATACTGACTCGCGTCTCGATACCAACACACTACGGCGCTTTATTGCTGCCTATCAATCTGTTTCCCCACTCACGATCGGAGAAATATGGGCGGTTGCGATCACCCTTCGCCTTGCGCTCGTCGAAAATCTGCGGCGTCTTGCGTCAACCATCATTCGAGCGCGAGAAGAACGGGAAGAAGCGGATCGACTGGCAGACCGACTACTCGAGCTAGCTGGGCGTCAGCCAGCGGGCATGCTGCCGTTGATTAACGAACGACTGGGCAAACGGGAAGAGTTGGCCCAGACTTTCGTGGTCCAATTAATCCAGCGTCTCCGGGAACAACACCCATCCGTCACCCAGGTGCTCGACTGGATTGAAGAAAGACTCAATCGCAAGCAGTTGAGTATCGAGCAGATTGTCCATCTCGAACATCAACGACAAGCAGCTGCGCAAGTTACGGTCGGCAACATCATCACCAGTATGCGCCTGTTGTCGACTCTCGATTGGAGAGACTTTTTTGAGAAGGTAAGTCTCGTCGATCCGCTCCTCGGCCAGGATCCGGCGGGCGCGTATTCGAAGATGGAGTTTGCTTCTCGCGACCGCTACCGGCATGTGGTCGAACGAATCAGCAAACGAACCAGGGCCACCGAATTGGAGGTCGCGAACGCTGCTCTCAAGCTCGCCGCAGAACACAAGGAAAAATCGGCGCCTGAAGCGCATGTTGGCTACTACCTCATCGATGATGGTCTACCTGAACTCGAAGCTAACTTTGGCTATCAACCGCGAGTAGTTGAAAGTATTCGTCGCTTCTTTCTTCGTCATCCGACTTCATCGTACTTGAGTGTTTTCGTCTTTTTGACGTTGCTGGTGCTCATCCTGTTAGTTTGCATTATGCAGCGATATAACGTGAGTTGGGCGTTTTTGCTGTTGACTGCATTGCTAGCCCTGATCCCAGCCACTGACCTTGCATTAGCTGTGCTCAACTGGGACGTAACCCACTTCTTTGAGCCTCGTTTATTGCCGCGGATGGACACGGTTAGTGGGCTTCCTGAGTCGGCCCGAACTTTTGTTGTGGTGCCGACGATTTTCTCAGCCGAGACTCAGGTATCAGAACTCATAGAGCGACTCGAAGTCCATTTCCTGGCAAACCAGCAGGCCCAAATCTACTTTGGAATACTTAGCGATTTTCCCGACGCGGCGACAGAAACTACCGCGAATGATGATCGCTTACTCGCAATGGCCCAAAGTGGCATAGAAGGGCTCAACAGAAAGCACAATGGCGGGGAGTATGAAAGATTTCATCTATTTCATCGCCGGCGCTTGTGGAACGAGGGTGAGAAGAAGTGGATGGGATGGGAGCGGAAGCGCGGGAAGCTTGAAGAGTTCAATCGACTGTTGCGCGGGAATCACCCGACAACGTTCATTGTCGCTACGGCTGATGAATCACTGCTGACCTCAACACGATATGTCATTACACTCGATTCTGACACGCAGATGCCTCGCGATGTCGCGCGAACGCTTATTGGGACAGCGATTCATCCGCTCAATAGACCTCAAATCGATCGCACGTTAAACCGGGTCGTTCGTGGTTACGGGATCATTCAACCGCGAGTGAGTATTTCCCTCAGTAGCGCCTCGCGGTCGAAATTTGCGGAAGTCTTTTCCGGAAATACTGGAATCGATCCTTATACCACGGCTGTTTCCGATGTCTACCAGGATCTGTTCGGCGAAGGTAGTTTCACTGGTAAAGGTTTGTATGACATCGATGCGTTTCAAACAACTCTGAGCGATCGAGTACCAGAAAACGCCTTACTAAGTCATGACTTATTCGAGTCGTTATTTGCACGGGCAGCGCTGACTACCGACATCGAGTTACTCGACGACTACCCGTCATCCTA
>DATIBX010000457.1:0-3596 GCA_035457105.1 Pyrinomonadaceae bacterium | reverse complement strand
ACTCGGAGTAGCCTGTCTGGTCACAGGTATCGGCATTGGCGCCATGCTCTCCGGCCGTCCAACCGTCGCGCAAAACGAAATACAAATTGCCCGGGCACCCGAAGCACTCTCGGCTTCGTTTGCCGAAATCGCACGTCGGGTAGAACCTGCCGTCGTAAACATTGAAACGCTTCAGGCGCCTACCGAAGGTACCGAAAAAGATATCGAGGAAAATGAAGACTCATCTGTCAATAATCCACTGCTGGACATGTTCCGACGACAACAGCGTCGACCAGTGCGAGGAGTTGGCAGCGGATTTATTGTTAATGCGAAAGGCTACATCCTTACGAATAATCATGTAATCGAGGATGCATCCAGAATTATCGTGGGATTGCAGTCGGGCGAGAAGTATCGAGCGGTTGTAGTTGGGATGGATCCGGAAACTGATGTTGCTGTACTCAAAATCGAAGCAACAAAAGATCTTCCGTCAGTGACGCTGGGCGACTCGAACGCTGCTCAAGTTGGTGATTGGGTTCTTGCCATGGGTTCCCCATTTGGTTTGGACCAAACCGTTACAGCCGGAATTATTTCCAAGAAAGAACGCGAGAGTCCTTCCACGAACGCCTTTCAACGCTTCCTGCAAACCGACGCTGCTATCAATCGTGGTAACAGTGGCGGTCCCCTGGTTAACATGCGCGGTGAAGTCATTGGCATGAACTCGCAGATTGCTACTTCAACCGGTGATTACAACGGAATCGGTTTCGCTCTCCCGGCAAATGAAACAAACTTTGTTTACAAACAACTAGTTGCTCAGGGTCGAGTAAAACGGGGCTTCCTCGGAATTACACTCGATTCCGTCCACGAAGAGTTCGCTAAGGTCTACGGAATGGCCGAACCGAAAGGCGCGATTGTTACCTCAGTAACTCCGACTGACAATGGACAACCGACACCAGCCGCTAAAGCAGGCTTCCAGCCTAACGACATCATCATCGAGTTTGAAGGTGTGCCAGTTGGCAACGCTCAAGATCTGATTCAACGGGTGGCCAGCACTGCAGTTGGACAATCCACAACGCTGGTTTATTTGAGAGACGTCGACGGCAAACTGGAAAAGAAAACAGCTACTGTGGTTCTAAGCGAACGTCCTGCTCCAACAACTCGGGATTGGACTGAACCCGCAAAGACGGCACCGAAAGACGCTAATCCCAAAGGGAATGCTCTACGCCTTGGTATTACTCTGGCGGAATTGACGCCACAGTTAATCGCTGAGAGACGTCTATCTGGTGTTCATGGATTGTTGGTGAAGGAGATAGATGCGAATGGATTGATCGCCGAACTTCGCGTACCACCAACAAATAATGCGGCATTGTATACAGGAGACGTCATCAACAAGATCAACAAGATTCCTGTAAATACTCTGGCTGACTTTCAGCGAGTCGTAAATAGCCTGAAGACAGGCGATCCGATCGTCCTAAATGTTACCAGTGTCCGTCGTGACGCAAAGGGTGAAAGGCTCCAGCCGAGTATAGTGCAGTTTACATATCAATAAGGAAATCGGCGTCGGGTGTTAGGTGTCAGGTGACGGTTTTAATTCACCTGAACTGACACCCGTCACTTGAAAGCAACAGAATCAATATGGCTCAGGCTAAAAAAGCAGTTACTAAAACAAGCAAACTATCGGCTCGAACAACTACACGAACCGCAGTCAAAACTTATCAAAATTACATCAACGGTAAATGGGTAGGTAGCGAGTCGGGTGAGATGTTTGAAAACATCAACCCGGCTGACAATCGCGATATCATCGGACGCTTTCCGCTCTCAACCAGCGACGATATTTACGCCGCAGTGAATGCTGCTCAAGGTGCTTTCGACCGCTGGCGAAACACGCCCGCTCCCAAACGTGCCGAATTATTGTTTCGTTTAGGAGAGATTTTAATTAGCAAGAAAGACGCATACACCGCCGATATGACCCGAGAAATGGGAAAGGTGTTGAAAGAAGCGGGCGGCGATGTTCAGGAAGCGATCGACTGTACCTACTACACTGCGGGTGAAGGTCGTCGGCTTCATGGGTTCACAGCCCCAGCCGAAATGCGCGATAAGTTCGCGATGTGCGTGCGACAACCCGTCGGTCTCTGCGGCTTGATTACGCCTTGGAATTTTCCGATGGCAATTCCCTCATGGAAACTGATTCCAGCTTTGATTTGTGGCAACACAGTCGTCATTAAACCAGCCGAAGACACCCCGCTCTCGACCTACAATTTAGTTAAGGCTTGTGAAGAGGCAGGCATTCCTCCGGGCGTCGTCAACATGGTCACAGGATTTGGCGACACAGTTGGAGCCGCCATGACCAATCATCCGGGTCTGCGTCTGATTTCATTCACCGGGTCGACAGAGACTGGTCGCATTGTCGCCTCAGCCTGCGCTGAACGGAATGCAATCTGTTCGCTCGAGATGGGCGGCAAGAATGCCATCATGGTGATGGACGATGCCGATATCGATTTAGCAGTAGAAGGCGCCATCTGGGGCGCCTTTGGTACGTCAGGGCAACGATGTACAGCTTCGTCGCGACTGATCGTGCATAAGAAGGTCTACAAGCAGTTTGTAAAGAAATTAGTTGATGCAACCAAGAGTCTTCGGATAGGCAACGGCGCTGATCCCAAAACTGATGTTGGTCCAGTTATCAATAGCGACGCAGTTGAAAAGATCATGAACTACATCCGCATTGGACGCGATGAGGATCGGGCGACGCTCGCGTGTGGAGGAAAGCGACTCACTCGGGGCGATTATGCTCACGGCTATTTCATTGAACCAACTGTCTTCACTGACGCAACACCAGACATGCGCATCGCACAGGAAGAAATTTTTGGCCCCGTTACAACTGTGATTCCAACTAACTCCCTGGAAGAAGCGATCCAGATCGCCAATGGTGTGCGCTACGGACTGTCGGCCGCGATTTACACTCAGAACGTCAACCGCGCCTTCCGTGCAATGAATGAATTGTATACCGGCATTTTCTATGTAAACGCTTCAACCATCGGCGCCGAAGTTCACCTGCCTTTTGGAGGAACTAAAGCGACTGGGAACGGTCACCGTGAGGCAGGAACTCAGGTGCTGGATATCTTCTCTGAATGGAAATCTATTTACGTCGACTTCAGCGGCAAGTTGCAACGCGCGCAAATCGACGCTGTTGAGTCGCCCCAGTAAATCAATAATCGTAAATTTACAGTTTTTAGTTATTAGACTCGGAGGATTGAAAACCGTGATTGTAGGTCTGCCGAAAGAAATCAAAGATAACGAATTTCGAGTTGGACTGACGCCTGCCGGCGTCCGTGCACTGCATGAAGCCGGACACCCAGTCATTGTGGAGAAGAGTGCCGGTGAAGGTTCTGGGTTTGAAGACTCACTCTACCAACGAGCAGGCGCATCTATCTTAGAATCGGCGGACGAGATCTGGGCCAAGGCCGACATGATCGTGAAGGTCAAGGAACCAATCGCTCCTGAGTACCCTCGGATGCGCGAAGGCCAGCTTCTTTTCACGTATTTACACCTTGCTCCAGATCGAGAACTCACCAGGCAACTGGTTGAGCGTAAAGTCACCGGCATCGCTTACGAAACAATCA
>DATIBX010000456.1:0-9251 GCA_035457105.1 Pyrinomonadaceae bacterium | reverse complement strand
CCCGGTACTCTACTGATAGTCGCAGCCCGGCAAAATTCGACTTTTTATCAAAAGCTTTTGAAAACAAGTTATTGAGGATTCTGATGAGCCAATCAAATCGACTCTCGTGTTGCGCCGTACTGCTATTCGCGATTTCTAGTGCCGTCTACAGTCAGCAGCCAACTCGCTCGCTTGTCGAACGCCTGGGTTATCCAGCAGACACAAAGTTACTTATTGTTCACGCTGACGACCTGGGAATGGCGCACTCAATCAATGATGCAACAATAAAGGCGTTTGCGACAGGACTTGTAAATTCGGGCAGCATCATGATCCCCTGCGCCTGGGTTCCCGAGATTGCGGAATACGCTCGAAAGAATCCGCAGGCAGATCTTGGACTTCACCTCACACTGACGAGCGAATGGAAACAATATCGTTGGGGACCATTGTCAGACAAAACTCGAGTTCCTTCGCTCGTTGATGGCAACGGTTATCTTTTTCCGACCGAAAGTGAGGCTTCCGCCCGAGCAAAGGTTGAAGAAGTCGAGTTCGAGATCAGGGCTCAAATCGAACAAGCCAAAAAACTTGGGATAACTGCCACTCATCTCGATTCCCACATGGGAACGCTATATCAGAGCAAGGAATTATTTGAAACGTTATTGAAGGTGGCGCGAGAAAATAAACTTCCCGTCAGGATGTCCAGAGAATGGTTGAGTCGAATGTCGTTCTTGCCGGCTCTTTTGAAACCCGAAGACATTCTCCTGGATCATATCGTTACTATTGAGCCCGAAATAACCGCAGAGGGGTGGCCCAAGTTCTACGCTGATGCTTTGAAAGAACTACAACCCGGGGTTACTGAGTTTGTGATCCATATCGCTCACGATGATGGTGAAATGCAGGGAGTCTCGTTTGAACATCCGAATTGGGGTGCTGCGTGGCGCCAGAGAGACTTCGCGTTTTTTACAAGCGATGCATTTCGCAAGCTTTTAGACGAAAATAAGATTAAGCTGGTGACCTGGCGAGAACTCCAAAAGCTGGCCAGTAAGTAAATTCTGTCAGTTCCATTTCTCTCAAATGACACTTAAAAAATTTTTTCGCTTCGCAGCTCTGCTGGGTTTGGTTCTATTGTCTTCGAGCCTTGTGGCCCAGCAAACATCTTCAGATTCAGCAATGACTAACCAGCACAACTTGATGCCCATCCCGGCATCGGTTCAATTCGGTTCGGGGAAGCTCAGTATTGATGGTGGATTCCGGGTAGCCCTCAGTCAGCCTGATCTACGGGTTCAGGCTGCGTGTGAAAGGTTTCTGAAGCGTCTACAGGGACGTACCGGCTTAACCTTTGCTGCCACAGTTTCCAACGATACTGCCGGCTCGTCTTTGGTGATCCAATTTCAGGGCCCGGGAAAATCCATCCCATCGCTCGATGAAGACGAGAGCTATAAACTCGAAGTCACGGCAAATAAGGCCCAGCTCACGGCGCCCACTGCAATCGGAGCAATTCGTGGACTCGAGACTGTTCTGCAACTAGTCTCCTCTGATCGCGACGGTTACTTTTTGCCGATAGTTTCAGTTCAGGATCAGCCTCGGTTCCGTTGGCGCGGGTTGTTGATCGATATTGGACGTCACTACGAGCCGCCCGACGTGTTGAAACGGAATCTGGACGCCATGGCTGCCGTAAAGCTCAATGTGTTTCACTGGCATTTGACCGAGGACCAGGGTTTTCGCATTGAGAGTAAGAAATTTCCGAAGTTACATCAGTTGGGTTCTGACGGACTGTTTTATACGCAGGAGCAGGCGCGAGAGATCATTGAGTACGCGAGACAACGAGGCATTCGCGTCGTGCCTGAGTTTGATATTCCGGGACACAGCACCAGCTGGCTCGTTGGTCATCCGGAACTCGGCAGCGCGCCTGGTCCATTTTCGATTGAGCGTCGTGCAGGCATTTTCGAACCTGCTCTCGATCCGACACGTGAGGAAGTCTATAAGTTTCTCGACACATTTCTTGGTGAAATGGCGGCGTTGTTTCCTGACGATTACCTTCACATTGGTGGCGATGAGAATGAGGGTAAACAGTGGGATCGCAACGCTAAGATTCAAGCTTTTATGAAGCAAAAAGGGATCAAGGATAATCACGCGCTTCAGGCATATTTCAATCAGCGTCTTCTAAAGATTCTTGAGAAACATAAAAAGAAGATGATCGGCTGGGATGAAATCCTGCGACCGGAAATTCCAACCACTGCGGTGATTCATTCATGGCGCGGCACGACAGCACTTGCTGAGGCTGCACGCAAGGGTTACAGCGGAATTCTCTCCAATGGTTATTACATTGATCTAAGTTTTCCAACTTCGCAACACTATCTCGTCGATCCGATTCCTGCCGATACCACATTAACTATTGAAGAACAGCAACGGATTCTTGGGGGTGAAGCAACAATGTGGGGCGAGTATGTTGGCCCAGAAACCATTGACTCTCGTATCTGGCCCCGAACCGCGGCGATAGCAGAGCGGCTTTGGTCGCCGCAAAACACTAGAGACGTGGACGACATGTACCGGCGGTTGAACGTAATTACTGTCCAACTGGAAGAGTTGGGATTGACGCATGAACGAAATGTCGACGTGTTGTTGCGACGTCTGGCTGGTCAGAAAGAGATTGGCAGTTTGAAGTTGCTGGTTTCTCAGGTTGAGCCCGTGAAGGAATATCGCCGAGGTGAACAACGAGCGTCGACGATGCTCAGTCCACTGACTGGTTTTGTCGATGCGGCGCGACCAGACAGCGAGTCAGCACGAAAGATCGCCCGCATGGTTGATGCTTTGCTCTCAGATGCTCCGAAATTTCAGCCTTATGCGAGTGACTTGAAGACAACGTTTGCGCAATGGAGTGACGCTGAAGCCCAACTAAATCCGATTGTCGATCGAAATCCCGCTCTTCATGAGATTAGACCTTTAACTCGAGACTTTTCTGCAATGGGAAATGCGGGGCTCGAGGCGCTTGCTTATCTGTCTCGAAACGAAGCTGCGCCTCAGGATTGGTTCGAGTCAAAGCGGACTGCACTCGACGAGGCCGCGAAACCGAAAGCTGCTCTTGAGTTTCCGGTAGTCTCGAGTGTTCGTGCCCTGGTCGTGGCGGCTGCTGAATTGCAACAACTCAAGACGATGACGCCAGCCGATTGGAAGAAGTTGGTAATAACGAAAGCGACCGTCACACCTACTAAATAGTCTCGTTATTTTTGAAACACGAGATTATCGACGACGACGTTACCTTTTTTCGGAGTGCATTGTTCGCAGTATGCGCTGACGCTGATTGCGGTCAGTTTGCGAAGCACTTCTTTTGAATCAACATGATCTTGTTGCCACGAAGGTTGGCTCAAACCTTTCAGTGGGATCATATAGGTATTCAGGCCGGGCTTCATCTTAATAATGAGTTGCGGAAACCCGGCATCTAAATTGATCCCTTGTCCATGGCTGATGAATTCGACTCGAAGATAATCCACGCCCGTTGCGTAGAGTTGTAAAGATAAACTCTTGTATCCGCTCAAATCATCTGCAACTGGTTTTCCATTCTTGGTTGGCCGGCCCTGAACCTCGAGCGTGACGTTTGCCCATTGGTTGGGGCCAACCAAAGTGTACTCAAACGCGGCCATATGGTTTTCAGCGTTGTCTTTCGGCCTCACAATTTCTGGGGCACCGGGCGAAGCGTTAGCCAGGCCTTTGAATTGAACCGGAGTTGTTTCTTGTCCAGTGAAAACCTGAACCAATCCTCCTCCATTACTGACCACGCGTCCGTTGTCCGTCTTTTCGAAATCCGCATAGATGTATTTATCACCGCCAGGGGCAGCATCCTGGGCGAAAATTGCAGAAGTTGGAAAGACTACTATAAGAGCAATGCCTAGTATTGCGAGCTTCATGGTCATACTCTCCTAACATTATTTTATGAAAGTCTCCGAGCCGCGATCAGGAACGGCATGATCTCACCTATTTTCCAATATTTGTCAATATGTTCCGTGGCCCCAACAAATAGAGAAGTTGGAAACTCCGGTTGTAAATACTCTTCTTGACTGATTTTGTGATCTGGGCTTAATTTTAACTGCTCCAGAAATCTTAAGGTTTAACTGTTTGAGATTAAATAGTTAAGCAGGTTTGCCAGAATTTCTTCCAGCACGTCGACTCGCTGTTGTCGCGACAGGGCAACTATAAACACGCCGTGATCAACTTCTAACCCGGACCCGTTTGTGCGACGAATCAATCTTAAAAAAGCAATTGTTGCACGTTCAGACACCATCCGTTACATCAACCGGCAGATAGTTCTCAATTACGTTCGAGAAAAAGAACCTATCTCTCGCGCTGAAATTTCACATGAAACTGCGCTGCAACGTTCAACGGTCTCGTTAATTGTCGAAGAGCTAAAAACTCAGGGCCTCATTTATGAGACCGAGGGGGAATCGACTGGCGGGCGACCTCCAAATCTATTGCGATTGCGAGCGGCTGGTTGTATCGCGATTGGTGTCTCTCTGGGGACTACCTCAACAACAGTGGCGACTGGTGATCTTGTAGGTAGGGTTTTGCGCAGAGAAACATTTCCTACTGATCCTGATCGCGAGGCGACTGTTGCGCGCATCGCTGCAAGCATCCAGGATCTGATTGGTACCGAGCCCGCTATCGAAGGAATTGGAGTAAGTCTACCTGGACTGGTCGATTCAGAAACTGGCCATGCGCTTTTTATTCCCTATTTCAAGTGGCGTGATTGGCCCATAGCAGAGCAATTGCAGGGAATTCTGGATATGCCGGTCGCAGTCGACAACGATGCGAATGCGGCCGCCCTTGCCGAGTTATGGCTCGGACGTCCTGAGATTCGTGATGTCCGCGATTTTATTCTGGTGTTAGTCGAGGAAGGATTGGGAACTGGAATAATTTTCGACGGACAGATATATCACGGCAAGACCGGCGGCGCTGGTGAGTTTGGTCACATGACAATAGGGAAAGGCGCGCCGGTTTCGTGCGCTGCTGGAAGTACCGAATGCTGGGAGGCATTTGCTTCAGAGACTGCGGCACTCGCTCGATACGCTCAGGCTACAAACGGTTCGAATGAGATCAGCTTCAGGCATCTTATTGATATTGCCTATCAAGGTGATCAAGCGGCAAAAGATGCGCTGATTGAAACAGCACACTTTCTCGGGTTAGGTATCTCGAATTTGACCAAAGGGCTAAGTCCAGAAGCGGTAATCGTTGGAGGCGAAATCGCGAGAGCGTGGCCCCTGATCGCTGAAGAACTGCAAAGCACCATCGCGCGAAATAGTATCTGTCAGGGGCTATTGTCGGCACCGGCATTCGCGTCGACATTAGGTTCCGAGACCGGCATCATGGGAGCGCTAAGTTTGGTTCTTGCCAGAAAATTTGCATCCGCTGTTCCGGCGTAGTCATCCAGAAATTAGGATCAGTTTACCCAAAATCTCCAAGACGAGCCGAAGTGAAACTACCTTGGTCCGTTTCAAATTTCAAAAATTCCTGAGGTTTACTGATAACGGAACTATGAACTCCAATCCGTAAAATTTCGGCACTCATGTTGCTTGGTTCGGTTTGGGACTGCAACAGTTTCCCTCTAGCCTTTGAGCGGAAGTAATTTTAAAGCGTTTGTCGTAAAAAACTCTTGACAAAGAGATCGCGTGGTAGTACTAAGGCTTTTGTCTGGTCTTGCAACAAACTCTTTTTAGCAGTTAATCGAAAATTTGACGGTCTGTTAGTTGAGGCGGCGCAAAGCTGCTTATCGATGTATCCGGGGTCTCAACGCCCTCTGAAATTAATACCCGGATTCGCGTCAAATGCTTTTAAATCGGTTCCTTCCGCATGTAGTTGATTGAGTTTTCGTAGGGTACGCGGTAGTGCCAGCAGCGTTGTTAAGTAGTTCTCCCGTTAGTCTACAGCGCAGCTGAAGAGCTCAAGTTCTCAATCGGTTAAGTTCCTTTTCGTAAGTAACAAAACAAGTTTTTCGATCTCTTAAGTGCATCCGGTTGCCAAATGTTCTTTCCAGTCCAGGAGTGGGCGGAAAGAGAGGAGACTTACTCGCATGAACGCAAAGATTAAGCGCGCGATTGTCAATCCGACGCTATTCGTTCTTGGTGTGGTGGTTTGTATAGGCATTCTCGCCACATCCGGTTTTGCCCAGACTACCGGTAGTGCGACGCTGCGCGGGACCGTCAAGGATCCCCAGGGCGCAATAGTGCGCGGCGCTGCTATCACGATCACGAACGAGCGCACCCTTGAAGAACGCAAAGCCACTGCTAATGATGATGGACAATTCGTCTTCTCTGCTTTGGCCCCTGGTGAGTACACGCTAAAAATTGAGTCGCAGGGCTTCAAGACGATCTCTCAGCAGCACGTCGCTCTCGAAACCAGTACTACTCGGTCGCTCGAAATTGTGACTGAGATTGGCGCACCTACCGAAACGGTAACTGTTAGCGCTGGTCTCGATCAGCTGCAAACGGAGACGGGCGCGAAAGAAAATACTATTACGTCGGCTCAGATTGATAACCTCTCGATCATCAGCCGCAGTTCGCTTGAACTGTTGCGCATTCTGCCAGGCGTGGTTGCTCCTGATGGTACATCGCTCGAGCAGGTTGGGTTTGGCAGCGGCGCTAATGCGAACAACGCTTACCACGTTAATGGTCTTCGTGGTGAGCAGAACAACGTACAGATTGATGGCGCGCGCATGATTGACTTCGGTTCAAATAACGGAACCGTAATCACAGCCAACCCGGACATGGTCCAGGAAGTAAAGGTTCAGACAAGCAACTATGCTGCTGAGCACGGTAGTAGCGCTGTGCAGATCAGTGCTACGACAAAAGGTGGTAGTCGAGACTTTCATGGTTCCGTGTACGACTATATTCGTCACTATAATTTTCAGGCCAACGATCGCTCCAACAGTATCAACAACGTCGTACGGCCAAAGAGTCAGTACAATTATCCGGGCGGCAACATCGGTGGTCCAGTGATTATCCCGGGCACCAACTTTAATAAGAACCGAGACAAGCTGTTCTTCTTCGTTGGTTATGAGTACTACTACCAGCGAGTGGACGAAGGCTCTTCATTGTTTACGGTGCCAACCTTGAAAGAGAGGGCGGGTGACTTCACTGGATTTCCGGTAGTCTATCCGAGAGGTTGCACCATCAATGGCGTTAACGTTGCCGGCCAGCCAGCGACTAGCCTTACAGCTTGCAAGAATAATACAGGCGCTGCTCTCCTTAACCTGTTCCCAGCGCCAAACCGCGATGGCTCTCAAAATTATGTCTACAGTGTCTTGAGGCCGAACGATAGAAATCAAACGACGGTACGTTTTGATTACAACGTTAGCGACAAGACGAAAATCTACGTTAAGTATGCGCGCGAATATGAGGAGCAAGGCTTCCCGCGTGGTCTCTGGTGGGATTCGTCGAACTTCGAGGTGCCGGGAAAACTAGCCAGTAAAAACACTGGACGCTCTTTGGTTGCAAATCTTACCAATGTTATTAGTCCAACCATGACAAACGAGGTGCTGTTTGCTGCCAGCAAGCTGGACCTTCAGTACGGTTACACTGAACCGGACAAGGTATCTTATGCCGGTCTGGGTTTGACTTCAGCAGATAGGATCGGTTTTCACGGACAGCCAAATTCGACCGTTTGTAATAATTGTGGGGACGTCAATTTCGTAGGCAGTAATCCATTCATTCCTATCGGCTACACCAACAACTGGTGGAGTGGCGTGTTCATCAATGCTTATGGATTTCCAATCTCTTCCCCATACAGCAGTTTCTCAGTAACAGACAACTTCACTATGGTTCGCGATACGCACACCCTCAAATTTGGCGGGTTCATCGAACAAGCGAACAAGAACCAGCAGTCCAATCACGATACCAATATTATTACTGAGGGGTTTGAAAATATTTGTGGCGGCTGTGGTGGTTCCCGCAGCCACGGTGGAACTGGATATAACTTCGCTGACTTGTATACCGGGCGTCCTCAGTCATTCACGCAAGCGACAGATCGTCCGGCCGATCACTTCCGCTACTACAACTACGAGTTCTACGCTCAAGACAGTTGGAAGGTGCGATCAAATATTACTCTGGAGTACGGAGTGCGACTTGACTATCTTCCGCAAAACTACGAGAGGAACGGCCTTGGCACATTGTTCGACCCCAGTTCTTACGACAGGAGTCAGGGAATATTCCTAAACAAGGATAGAAACCAACCCAATGGGTTCAAACTCGCGTCTCGGGGTGAGATTCCTAAGGGTATCCTTGAGAACCCAGGTTTGGCTTGGATGCCTAGATTGAATGTTGCCTGGGATGTTGGCGGCAAGGGGGATTTGGTACTCCGCGCTGGCGTCGGGTTGTTCGTTAATCGAGTTCAGGGTAACTATGACTACTATTCGAGCGGTCAAATGCCCAATACCTACGGCGCTTCAATTAATTGGGATCAGGTGCCTGATCTTGATTTCAGAACTCTGGGCACGATTGACCCATTTGCCTTTGCTAGCATTAACGTAAGCTCGCGCGATCTTCAGTCAAACGATCTCCCGCGAACGGCAAACATGAGCTTCACAATCGAGAAGAGATTACCTGGCAACAATATTCTGTCAGTTGCTTACGTAGGCACCCAGGGACGACATCTGCCGCAACAAAAGTCGGTAAACATTATTCCGCTGGGAACCCTAAACCACGGAACTGTGAATGGTGTAGACCTTTCAATTCCGGCAAATCGAGCGGGGTTGGCGTCCTCTGTGCTAAGTCAGTTTAGACCTTTCCCAGCGTACAACACAGTGGGTTTCTACCAGTTCACCGGAACTTCCAGTTATCACTCTATGCAGGCGACGCTGAGTCATCAGTCTGGCAAGAACCTGCAGTACTTTGCTACTTACACCTTCGCCAAAGCTCTGGGCACAGTCGCCACCAATGAGACGGACGGCTCGGCTTGGGCCGATCCAATTGATACCCGTGGCAGAAGTTATGGCATTTTGCCTTTCGATCGCACGCACGTGTTCAATCTGTCTTACAATTACACGTTGCCTAAGCTGGCACGCGGTTCCATGGAGAATTGGTTCACTCGGGGAGCCTTGAACGGATGGCAGATGTCTGGTATCACGACCTTTCAAACCGGTGTCCCCATTCGCTTGAGATTCAGTGGTGATATTAATGGTGCGCAGGCGGGCCAGGCCTGGTTCGGTACAGATGCATTCAACGTTCAAGGACAAAGCGTAGGGGCAGTTTCGCCAGTGTACCTTAGCAATCCCTCGTCAGGAGGCAAAA
>DATIBX010000455.1:0-6446 GCA_035457105.1 Pyrinomonadaceae bacterium | reverse complement strand
TACCGGAAAGGGAGGCGAAGTATTCGGCTGAGAAATAACGCCTCGATCGTCTTCGCCGCGTTTCAACACCGGCAGCGGAGTTCTGGGCGGCCGCGTGCTTTCGATCAGCACTACCGAAACCTGATAGGCCGCCGAGACGCGATAATGCGTTTGAAATGTCGTCCACAGCTTCGACATATCCTCGAAGGTCAGCGGTTGGAGATTTATTCGGACGCGCTCGATTTGCTGGTGCAGATTGCTGTCGGAGAGATCCGCAATTGGAGAGGTGGCGTTCAGGATCTCAGGAGCGCCAAGCAATGGATGATCGTGCAGCACTCTCATCGCTCCACCCAGTAAACGATGAGAGCTGGTGTCATCTTCATCGTCGCTGTAGGCAGTAAGCAAATATGAGAGCATCAGTGGCAGCGACGGAAAACCGGTTTCTCCAGGTTTGGTTTGACGAGGCATATCCTGATTGCGGAAAGCTGCATCCGGAAGCACCTGATACAGGAACAGGTTTAGCTGATGACCGGTTGCGCTTCGTCGCGCGTTGTCGAGTGGGCGAGCCGTCACCTCTGATATACCAACACCACGCATCAAGAGGCTGCGCAGAGTGGCAGTGACGGCGGCGATGGCCAAATGATTGCTCATCGTGCGCCTCCCTGACCACGACGCATAAGGTAATCATCCAGGTTCATTACTGGCGTCGCTGCGCGCAATTTGGCGGGAGACTGTGATGTTTGAACGGCTCGCACTTCGATGCGGCCTATGGTCACTTGGATAGTAGGTTGAGGCGTGTTACTCGGACGGTTAAAGTACAACTGCTCGGGTGCCGTATCAATCACCGGTGCGATGCGAGATTGAACGATGATCGGTGCTGCTTTCGAGCCTTCATCTTCCAACCCCTCTGTTAATGCAGCAACGGACATAGGCGCCAACTGGAATTGCGATTGACGCAGGCGCGCTGTTTCATCGGTGATCGGCTTTTCACGAATGATGATCGTTTCGAGCTCGCGCTCGATAACCGACTTCTGATGTGTGATCAAGGGCTGCTCGATCGAAGTCTGCCCAATAGGTTCTGGTTCGTCACTTAAAACAGGTTCAGACGTTCTGATCGAAACGCGCGATAGTGTTGAGGCAGCTTGCTTATCCGCTGCTCTATGATCAGGAGGTTCGGATCTCGAATGTGATTCTGTTAGGGGAACTCCAGACCTATTCTCCTGACGGAACTCGGGAAGCGGCTCACTTCCGGATACATTGCTCTCCTGAGAGTCAAGAGCCTTTTCAAGCGGGCGTACTTCGACGTGGATGTTTTGCGAGGGGGACTCAATAATTTTTTGTTGGGTCGGCGGGACAGTCGATGATGATAATAGCGATTTAGATGGTAGCGCCGCTCCTGGACCCACCTCTGGGGTGGGCGCCGCTGATTGTTCCAAATGAGGTGTTCGATCGAAAGACTTTTTTGCCTCAACTTGAGAGTCGTGCTGCTCAGTCGTTTCAACCGTGTGGGCTTGAACTCTCGCGGGCGCGGTGGGACGAACGAGTTCCGGTCTGCTGATTGAACGCTCGCGTGAATCCGAATCAAGCTCGAAGCGGCCGCTCAGGCGGGGACGTACCGAGGGGACGGGATTAAGAGTTCGTGCCACGATACTTGCAAGATAGTTATTCACAATCGAGATTCACCACGAATTAAGCAGCATCGCTGATTATCTGCAGGTAGAGCTGTCGTCGTTGTTCACTCATCGCCAAAATATCGGCCTCGCCCCAACCGAGCGCCGCCGCCAGCATGCAGACTTCGCGCAGCAGCCGCTTGGCCCAGTTGTCAATCTCGCTCCAAAGGAAAGAGACAATGTCAAAGGCCGACACCCAGCGAAAGCCGCAGTCGGCGCAATCGAGATGGAGCAACACATTCGCTTGCGGATCTGCCTTTTCCATCTCCGCCGCTATCGCTTCAATCAACGTCTGCGGCAGCGCACGCGATGACTCAATACTCTGCTTGCGGCCGTTTCGCCGCAGTTCAACGATGCATCTCGAAAGAAGTTTGCGGATAGTCGCGGCTTCGTCGGTGTGACAGCTCCCTTGTTTCGCGATTGCGTTCAGGTCGTCGCTATTCGGCAATCTGAAACTCGCCACATAACCGCTGCTTGTTACGCTGAGCAACTCGCTTTCAGTTTGGTCACCGTCGACGTGAATTTCCGGGGATTCGATCCCGATCTCGAGTTGCTGTCCGCATTTGGGGCACGAGGTTAGGCCGGTAAGTTTGGAGCCAAATAATAATTCTCGAAATGCAAGCAAACGGGCATCGCGCCGGCCCACACTCAGCTTGGCGAGATCTTCCGTAGCCGCGCCGGGCGAAGCGGCTTCAAGCAACATCAAAGCTTGTGTCGCCACTGGTTGGGCCCGAGCGCGTTCCCAAACTCCCAACAATTCTGGAGCAGAAGGTGCTCGCATCACTGAGGCTCGGTGAAAGTAGGTTCAGTGGGTTCAGGAACTTCGGCGTCACGCTCCCAGCCTTCGTTCTCCAGCTTAATATGCTGAATCAGTACTGCGTTCGCGTTTGCGTCAAGGTCTGCCTGCGCCTGAAACTCCGAGACCCAGCAGCGAAAAACCTTGTAGGCAAGAGCGAGTTGGCCGGCTTCGTTGTAAACCTCGATGATGACATCCTTGCGGAAGTCTTTGAGTGACACTTCGACGCCAAGTCCGGAGCCGAAATTCCAAACCTTGTTGGCCCACTGCTCGAATTCCTTGTCGTGAGTTACACCACGATCGAGTGTGATGGCGTCGTACTCAGTTCGGCCGGGCGACTTGCGGCTAGTGGAGGGGTCACCGCCGTCGCGGTGTTTGACAACTTCCGTGGTGCGCTTCAACGAACTAACCTTGCTGATGCCGGCCACGTATCGGCCATCCCACTTCACGCGGAATTTGAAGTTCTTGTACGGATCGAAACGTTGTGCATTGACGGTAAACTGAGCCATGCATTTTCCTCCCGGCTGCTACACTTCTATTTGACCGGCCATTTGCTGGATCTTGATGATCACAAACTCGGCAGGTTTGAGCGGCGCGAACCCAACCACGATATTCACGATCCCGCGATTGATGTCGCTTTGCGTAGTGGTCTCTTTATCGCACTTGACGAAATAAGCTTCGCGCGGCGTTGAGCCCTGGAACGCGCCCTGCCTGAATAAGTCGTGCATGAAAGCTCCGACGTTGAGTCTAATTTGGGCCCACAGCGGCTCATCATTCGGCTCGAACACCACCCACTTTAAAGCACGATATAGAGTCTCTTCGATGAACAGCGCGGTGCGCCGAACAGGAATGTATTTCCACTCGGAGCCAACTTCGTTGTTACCGCGCAAGGTACGAGCACCCCAGACGATGGTGCCGTAAACGGGAAACGTGCGAATGCAGTTGATGGCTTTGATGTTTAGCGTTCCGTTTTCATTATCGGTCAAGGTGTAAGTGACGCCGGCAGCTCCGTTGAGACTTGCTTCGGTACCCGCGGGTGCTTTCCAGACTCCGCGTTGCGCGTCCGTTCTGGCATAGAGCCCAGCCACGAAACCCGAGGGTGGGAACGGTCGCAGACGATTTCCCTGGCTGGGGTCTGGCGCGCCGACCCAGGGGAAATAGAAAGCGGCGTTTATTGCATCGTTACCTGTTAAGCCCTGTAGACCAGCGACTGGTGATAGCGTTCCGAACGTCGCATCGCTGGCTGCGTCAGCAATGAGAAATGCCCGGTGATCCCGGCAGAACGTTTGCAAGCTGCCAAGTGTTGTCGGATCGCTTTCACCCGGTACGCATAACAGATTGAACAAGTCCACTCGTTCGAGGAGATGGACTCCTGCAGTACCCCCGACATCCAATGCCGTGTGGAAAGCATTGTCGCCCGGAACCAGGGCAGCGCCATCGGTTCCACCCGCGAGGTCTGTCTCGCCATCAGCTGGAACACTCGTGGCGTCCGTAACTGTCGCTGACACGATCGCCGATCCGGAGTTTAGGACCGAGGCGGCCGATCGCGCGTCTGTGGCGGCAAGCGAAAGGTTTTCGAACGCCTCGACAGTCGCATTTGCATTGTCCTTGTCGTAGACCACCTCCAGCCGAAATCGAGTTGCGTCATCGGCTCGTCGCTTGGCTCGGATCTTGTAATCGTTTGCCCACAGACCCGGTCCGGTGGCGGTAAAAGTAAGACCTCCGACTACCGCTGTCGCGGCTTGGCTTCCAGAGTCGAGTCTTACGACGTAGCCTTGTTGTCCGCCGTTCGCGAAAAAATGATATACGGCATAACTAAGGTCACTTCTGGGGTCGAGTCCGCCAAAAATACGTTCATAGTCAGACCAACTCTGAATCGATTGCGCGCGATCAGTCGGCCCCTTCGCTGCCCAGCCGACGAAGGCTGTGATCGAAGTCGCCACGCCAGTGATTGTGCGAACTCCACTCGATATTTCCTCGATGTAAACGCCAGGGAATGTTGGTGTGATAGGCATTAACTATCCTCCATTTCAAATCATTGCTCTGCCAGGTGCTCGAGTGCTGGGTTTGAGCGGCTTAACCCCACCGTACAAAAGTCATCAAGATCACTGCTCAAGCATTTTTTCAATTTCAGACCATTTGCGATCGTTAATCCGATAGTGGCTTTGCGCGTCCTTGCCCTTGACCTCGAGAATTAGTTCGTCAGCCATCAACAACGCAAGCGCCTCCTTAACAGTTGTGGCTTGTGTTGTGATTTGTTTCGGCAACCACCATTCGGCAATTCCGGCGAGTGTGTCTTGGGCATCAGGATTCTTCTGCAGATACTGCAGGATCGCGCGAGCCACACGCGATGTGCTCACGTTATTCATTGGTTCGGACTCTGGTCGAGCCAACTAGCAATCGCTAGACCATGCTGATTGTCTTTCTTTTTTCGAGGTTGCCAGTTGCCTAGTAGGTTTTTTTTGTCCACGCAGATTTAAGCGGCGGCCAAAAAGAGCGTGAGATCCTACAGTTTAGAGTAGGACGGTTTTGTCCTAGCAAAAGCGCCGCCGAAGGACTGTCTTTGAAACGAGCGGCGAATTTCTTGGGTATCTTTCTCTGTGCAACCTTAGTGCTCTCGGTGTCTCGGTGGTTAATACCCTTTCCGTCTGAGGTGATTGCATATCAGAGTTCACCACCACAGAAGACAAAAAGAACACGGAGGGGGCACAGAGAGAAGAAAATTAAAAGAAAAAAGAAGACCAACGCCATCGACTGAATTCCACTTACGGCAGTTAGTGGTTCCTTAAAGTCCCACCTACGAGAAGCTTATGGATCCTCACTTAAAGCAATTGAGCTAGTCGGAAAGACTGGATTTGAAACTCTCGACATCGATATGGTGCTTCTGAATTAGCTGCCAGAAAGCGCGCCGGTTCTTTTGGGCGAGACGCGCGGCTTTCGAAATATTTCCGCGGCACGCTCTGAGCACTCCCTGGATATAACTCTTCTCAAAGCGCGCGACTTGATTGGCCTTTGCTTCTTGCAATGATTGCCGCGGCGTAACCGTCGGCAAAACGAGGAGCAGGTCAGACCCTCGAATCACAGGGCCATTGCACCATACAGTCACGCGTTCGATGGCGTGCTCCAACTCACGCACGTTGCCGGGCCATCCATGGGCCATCATTATATGCAGCGCGTCGGATTGAAGATCAGGAGGTTCCTTATTCATTTCTCTGGAATATTTCTCAAGGAAGTGACGGGCCAGCAGTGGAATATCCTCGAGTCGCTCCCGTAGCGGAGGCAACATGAGCGAGATTATGTTTAAACGATAGAAGAGATCCTGTCTCACCTTGCCGTTGCCAACAGCCTCTTCTAGATTCACGTTGCTGGCAGCAATTACCCGAACGTTCGCGTGGCGCATCCGGGCTGAACCCAAAGGCCTGTACTCTTTCTCCTGAAGGAACCGCAGCAGCTTCACCTGAGCGAATGTTGGCAAACAATCCACTTCGTCCAGGAAAAGGGTGCCGCCATTGGCTTCTTCCACCAATCCCGTTTGCAACGTTACTGCGCTTGTGAATGCGCCCCGCTCATGACCGAATAATTCGTTTTCAACCAAGTCTGCAGGGATTGCCCCACAATTGACGGGCATGAAGGGTCGACCTGCCCGCGAACTACAATAATGGATGGCCCGCGCGTACAGTTCCTTTCCGGTTCCCGTCTCTCCAGTGATAAGCACATTTGCGTCGCAGTGTGCGATCTGTGGAATCTTCTCGATCAGATTCACGAATGCTGAGCTTTCTCCTATCAAGCGTCTAAGTTCAGGCTTGGTCCTGATTCGTGCTCGCGTTCGGCCCCCGGAGTCTCTTACCGCCTTCCACGCGCGTGGAAGAACATCTCCCGCTTGGAGTGGCAAAGTAATAAAGTCATCTGCTCCGGCTTCCAACAATTCAATAATTTCGTGTGGCTCGGTCGGATCGGCAATCATTACGATTGGGAGATCAAGTACGCAGCGAATCGTCTCG
>DATIBX010000454.1:0-2794 GCA_035457105.1 Pyrinomonadaceae bacterium | reverse complement strand
CTAAGTACCTGCGCAATCCGATCATCGTGCCACATGTTCCAGCGGGGTTGCCGGCTGAATGGGTGGCATCAGTACAACTCGATATTGAGGCGCAGAAGAAACTACAGCGTGATGGAATGACAGAGTTCAGCCTTGACGATGTTTATCGCGCAGTTGAGAAATCCAGGGCCACCATCTACACCGTCATACCTGGCACCAGGTTCCTGGGTGTTTCTCCGGAACAGCAGGTGGAGAGGTTACGCGCTGACGACACGCGCGTGATGAATGAGTGGTTGCCAACCATGTCGAAAGAGGCGAGAGAAGCTTTCAGGGCACGTGATGAGGCAAGACGGAGACTTGCTCCAGTTCAGGTCTTGCAATATCGCGCGGAAGAGAACGCTAAGTTGCAATCGGCTTTGACCGAGGTGTCGAACCTCTCCGGTGGGTGGACGGAATTTCTGGAAACCCCGTCGCAAGCGCAAGCAATCTATTCGCGTATATTCTCCGACATTAATGAGCGTTACATCGTCGGTTACTATCCAGCGAATAAACAGCGTGGCGCCACACGACGACAGTTCAAGGTGGAAATAAAAGGTCACCCTGAATACACCATCCTCGGCCGCACCTCGTACGCGGCGCAGTAAGTTTCAAAAGCACTCAATTCTCTTGCCCTCACTAAAAAAGAACAAGTTGGGAAGGTGGCGGACTCACTAGATAAGAACAAGCTGGAAGGGGGCAAGCGGAAAGAGCGGGACTTAGATGAGTGACCCCGAGCGCGCCCCCGCTGAGATCAGTTTTGATTGCTCTTCCGTTCATGAATGCCAAACTCAGCGGGGCGCGCTTAGTCCTGCTTATCAATGGCTCAAGATGCCCGCTTGCCCCCTTCCCAGCTTGTTCTTTTCTAGTGAGTCTCGCTAGCTGCCGCTTGCCCAATGCTATAATCCATTCCCCCACCAATTGAGAGTCGGCCCCATCAAGCTCGATTCTGATAACTGGCGAAAATCTAATGAGTCATTCAAGAACCTTAAAACGCGTAGGTCTGACCCTTTTTCTATCTTTACTCGGCTTCGTTCGCCTGAGTGCAGCTACACTTCCTGCGGGATTCACCGAAACGCAAATCAGTGGTATCTCCAGTCCCACAGCCATGGAGATCGCACCCGACGGACGCATATTCGTGTGCCAACAGGGTGGCCAACTACGAGTCATCAAAAACGGCGCACTCCTGGCCACGCCATTCGTAACACTAAGCGTTGATCCTTCAGGAGAGCGTGGGCTGTTGGGAGTTACGTTTGATCCAAACTTTGCCACCAACCAGTTTGTTTATGTCTACTACACAGTCCCTTCAACGCCTCGTCACAACCGCGTCAGTCGTTTCACCGCTAACGGCGACGTCGCAGTTGCGGGCAGCGAGTTCATACTGCTCGAACTTGATAACTTAAGCAGTGCGACAAACCATAATGGTGGAGCCATTCATTTTGGACCAGACGGCAAGCTGTACATTGCGGTCGGTGAAAATGCCAACGGCTCCAATTCGCAAACGCTCTCAAACCTGCTCGGGAAGATGTTGCGAATTAACTCCAACGGATCCATCCCAACTGACAATCCGTTCTTCAACACTGCTACCGCAAACAATCGATCGATCTGGGCGCTAGGTCTCCGCAATCCATTTACCTTTGCTTTTCAGCCGGGCACCGGACGAATGTTTATCAACGATGTGGGCCAGTCAACGTGGGAAGAGATCAACGACGGGATTGCAGGTTCCAATTATGGTTGGCCTACCACCGAGGGAGTTACGTCAAATCCCTCATTTAGATCTCCTTTGTTTGTATACGGACACGGTAACGGTCCAACCACTGGTTGTGCGATCGCTGGCGGCGCTTTCTATAACCCGACGTCGGTCCAGTTCCCTGCCAGTTTCGTCGGAAAATACTTCTTCGCCGATTTATGTAGCGGATGGATTCGCGTTTTTGACCCCGGGACGGGAACGGCTGCTGGCTTCGCTACGGGGATAAATAATCCGGTGGATCTAAAGGTCACGGCCGACGGCAGTCTTTACTATTTGTCGATTGGAGCAGGATCGGTTTTCAGGGTTCAGTTTTCTGGCACTCCGCCAGCTATCACAACCCACCCGACGAATCAGAACGTAGCACTGGGCCAAACTGCGTCGTTTTCGTGTGCCGCGAGTGGATCCGCCACACTCAACTTTCAATGGCAACGAAACCAGACAAACATTCAAGGCGCTACTAACTCAACTTATACCAGTCCCGCAACTGTTCTGACTGACAGCGGAACAAAGTTTCGTTGTGTTGTGACAAATGCATTTGGAACGGCGACAAGTAACGAGGCAACATTAACTGTCACCGCGCCGCCACCGGTACTGGCAATCGAGGAGAACACGACTGACAGTGCCGGCATAATCGATTCAGTACTCTTCACACGTGATCCATTTTCGATTGTGAACCTGTTGAACTTTAGTGCCGATCATCGGACTCGACTAATGTTGTTTGGGACCAACCTGGAATTGCTTCCGTCCGAAACAATGACCGCAATCACAGTGAAAGCAGAAACCGCTCAGCTGAATTCTTTTCCACTAGTAGTTGAGTTTGTTGGGAAGCCGCCGGGAATGGAGCCGCTCACGCAAGTAGTGGTGAAACTACCCGACAATCTACCGACTGGTCAGACTCTGTTCGTTAGCGTGACGTTAAGGGGTCAGGAGAGTAACAGGGTTCGGATCAGAATTCAGTAGTCCCAATAAATCGACTGTGGGTCACTTTCACCGCTTGGTTGTTGAGCCACTCTCGATGGTCAGTTTCAC
>DATIBX010000453.1:0-3010 GCA_035457105.1 Pyrinomonadaceae bacterium | reverse complement strand
GAAGAAGTTATAGTTCCGATCGAACGAGTATTAGAACCGGATATGGCCAGACACGAGATCTACAAGCAGGGTCTGGCGCGTCAGGAACACTATTACCGCCTCCTAATGTCCGATAAGCTTTAGCTCGTCGACGACAGAAGTAGACAGGCTGACAATGCGAGTTTCACGGAGACACTTTAGGGGAAAATTTCACCACTTAAGACACAAGGGCACCAACTGAAAGATCTAAATCATTGTCTTTGTGCCTTGGTGGTTAATGCTTCAGTCAGATTCATAAATTTACAGACGGTGACGAAAAAACAATGAATGCTCCTTTGCAGAAAGAGAACTCCAATCCTGAACTCGATCAACTTTGCATCAACACAATTCGTGCGCTTTCAATTGATGCTGTGCAAAAAGCCAACTCGGGTCACCCCGGCCTGCCGCTCGGCGCCGCACCCATGGCGTACGTCCTGTGGACCCGCTTTCTCAGGCATAACCCGCAGAATCCGAAATGGGAAAACCGCGATCGCTTCCTGCTGTCAGCTGGACATGGCTCGATGCTTCTTTACTCGTTGTTGTATCTCACTGGTTATGATCTGCCCCTCGAGGAACTGAAAAACTTCAGACAATGGGGATCGAAAACCCCGGGACACCCGGAGTATGGATTAACGCCCGGCGTCGAGATCACCACCGGACCATTGGGCCAGGGGTTCGCGAATGGCGTTGGTATGGCGATGGGAGCTGCTCATCTAGGGTCAATGTTCAATAAGGATGGTAGCGACATCATCGATCACTACGTTTACGCAATCGTCTCTGACGGCGACTTGATGGAGGGTGTTGCGTCCGAAGCTGCTTCGCTCGCCGGACATCTCAAGCTTGGAAAACTGATTTATCTGTACGACGACAATCACGTAACCATCGAAGGTTTCACCAGCCTGGCATTTAGTGAGGATGTTCCCAAGAGATTTGAAGCGTACGGTTGGCACACCCTGACCGTTGCCGATGGCAATAATCTAGACGAGATTGACGCGGCGATTCGAGAGGCCCAATCAGTTACTGACAGACCAAGTTTGATTTCGGTTAAAACTGTTATCGGGTTTGGAATGCCGACACAGGGAACCCGGAAGGCACACAGTGATGCACCAGGTGAAGATGCGGTGCGGGAAACAAAGCGTCATCTTGGTTGGCCGGAAGACAAGCAGTTCTACGTTCCCGAGGATGCCCTGACACACTTCCGCAAAGCGATCGAATATGGTCTAGCCGCTGAAGCAGACTGGCGTTTAAAAGTGAAAGAGTATCAACAGCAATACAAGGAAGACGGTGAGTTGCTAAAACTGGTCCTAAGCGGTGAGCTCCCTGCTGACTGGGAGAAGGCGTTGCCAACATTTGCCGACGCGAAGCCGATTGCAACACGTGTTGCCAGTGGTGAAGTGATCAATGCTCTCGCGCCGGTGTTACCGATGCTGATTGGAGGCTCGGCGGATCTGGGTGTTTCAAACAATACGGATATTAAGGGGAGTAAAAGTTTTGAAGCCGATTCGTACGAGGGTCGGATATTTCACTTCGGTGTTCGGGAACACGCGATGGGCTCGACGTTAACTGGAATTTCTTTGAATGGTGGCCTGATTCCCTATGGCGGCACCTTCATGACTTTTTCCGATTACATGAGGCCTGCAATTCGCCTGGCAGCATTATCAGAAGTGCAAGTGATCTATGTTTTCACACACGATTCCATTGGCCTTGGGGAAGATGGCCCAACCCATCAACCGATCGAACATCTAGCCGCATTACGCGCAATTCCGCATCTCTTTGTCATTCGTCCGGCTGATCCGGCGGAAGTAAGTGAAGCATGGCGAATTGCAATACTCCGACGCCACGCACCGACCGCCCTCGCACTCACTCGTCAAAAGGTGGAAGTGATCGATCGGAAAAAATATTCGCCTGCGGAGGGGTTGCGCAAAGGTGCGTACATCCTCGCCGAAGCAACAGGTGCGGATGGACAGACCACAACGCCACGTTTGATCCTGATAGCAACCGGTTCTGAAGTCTCTCTAACTATGGCAGCGCGAGAAAGGTTACAGACCGAAGGCACGCCGACGCGTGTAGTTTCAATGCCTTGTTGGGAGCTCTTTGAAGAGCAATCTGCAGCGTACAAAGAAGAAGTGTTTCCGAAGTCCATCAAGGCTCGGTTGGCTGTAGAAGCTGGCGTGACCCAGGGTTGGGAACGTTACGTGGGAACAGAAGGTGACGTTATCGGGCTGGATCGATTTGGTGCCTCAGCTCCTGGAGACGTCGCGTTGAAGAATTTGGGCTTCAACGTGGACAACGTACTGAATCGAGCGAAGGCCCTTTTGAAGTAAAACTGGAACAACCTGGTCCTACTCCGCGTCTAACGATCGTTGAGACTTCCCACACTCTTTTAACGCGTCCTTAACGATGGAGATCCTCAAGTGAAACAGAAAATACTGTCGCTCATTCTCTCTCTATTTCTCCTCGCCTCTCTAACTGCATCGACCTCTTCCACCATGACTACCTGGGCACCGGCGGAGGTTGTTTGTCCGATCTGCAAGCACAAGAACACCTTCATGCAGATCATGAGTTACGGAAGCTACATCTATGAGTGGCCATCGAAGTTTCAGTATATCTATTGGCCGCTAACGGATAGCCCCGTCCTTTACTCGTGTGCAAAGTGTCACTACACCGCCTTCATGTGGGACTACAACGATGGTGCTAAGAACAAAGAAGACGCGATCAGGAAAATGCTCGAGTCTTTGAAGTTCGAAGGAACCTACGCGAAGTACACAGATATTCCGATGTCTCAGCGACTGGCAATAGCCGAGAAGGTTTACCAGTTGCTGGATAGAGATGACGAATGGTGGTGTCAATTCGAAAGGGTCAAGGGTTATCACTTTGCGGCTGAGAAAAAACAGGAAGAGGCTGATGGCGCGAGGAGGAAGGCGCTTAGTCTGGCTGAGAAAATGCTAAACCAAAAAGGTGCGGGTCCCAGTCAAAAGGAGCTCTACCTGAT
>DATIBX010000452.1:0-8575 GCA_035457105.1 Pyrinomonadaceae bacterium | reverse complement strand
AATCTGGTTACTCGGCTTGTCGCCCAATGCGACGAAAATCACCTCATCATTTGGCCCAGCTGATGGAGTTATAGCCTCTATGGTATCGGGCGAGAGACGCGTGGTCTTGTTGTCATCGAGTCGCGTGCGATAAACGCTCGTTTCACTCTCACTGGTTGCCTGGTAATACAGAAGAGCCTGCCCGTCCTCCGTCCAGGCGGCCGAGCCGGAGATCGCCAATGCACTCACAACGCGCCGCAGGTTCGAACCGTCAGGGTTCATCAGGTAAATGTCGGTCGCAGCTGATGCATTTGGTATCAGTCGCAGCGGATTCCATCGACCGAACATGGCGCGATTACTCGAGAAGGCGATGAGCGATCCGTCTGGTGAAAACGCAGGGTTGAAATCACCGTACGGATCGTTAGTAAGATTAATGGCGTGGGTTTCAGCGCTCATGTCGCCCGGCGCAAAAGGCATTATGAAAATGTCCGGGTTCCCGCTACGGGTGCTCACGAACGCCACTCGCGTTCCATCCGGCGAAAGCGTTGGTGCGTCGTCCATACCTGAGTAGGAGGTGAGACGAATTGGCTCGAGTTTCGAAGTTAGATCGATCGCAAAAAGATTGGCGTTGCCGTCACGATCCGATGCAAACAGAACCCACCGGCCGTCGCGCGAGAGCACAGCGTTGTAATCGAGATTCGGATCGTCGGTCAGCCTGCGGGGCACCGCATCCAGGCTGTCAAAAAGAAAAATATCCCAGTTGCTCGGCCGCAACGAAGTGTAGACAAGAGTCTCGTAGTTCTCACCCGGCCTAGCAGCAACCACGGGTTGTGAGAGTCCGAGGGAGTTGTACATAGCTGGCGTAGTGGTCGCCAGTTTGTAAGACAGATAGCTTCCAGCGAGGACGACGAGCAAAGCTATAAGGAGGAGCGGAATCTTTACCCAACGATTCCGAAAGAACTTTCCCAAGCGCACGCACTCCGCCTTTCATTACCGACTTAACGGCCAGCGACGTCGTCACGCATTCGATCCTTGGGAGAGGGGAGAGATAGTTTACTCCTTGTATTTTTATACGCCCAATCTGGATGGCGCGATCATGGCGCAATCTTTGGAGTGCGGCGGCCCGGCGCCGCTTTTTTACAGCGGTACGTCACCAACTTTCAACCCGCCTTCCTTCCAAATCTCACCACCCTGCCTAACTTCGTCTCGAGTAAGCGCATGTTAGTGGTTCAAATTTGAATCCTCTCACCTTACTCTCGCAATGGAGGCATGGAAACCTGCCTCGCTGAAAGCCATGCTGCCGCAGTCAAACATGATGTGATCACGATTGAGAAAACGATCGGTATGATAAAGAGATAAATCAAGCTCACCACCGTGATGGCGGCAAAGCTAAGGGCAAACGCCCAAGCAGTGCCGCGCATGAGCGCCAAAGTCGCTGCCGGAAGGCCACCTAGTTGCCATGCCAATATCGCCGCGAATAGATACAGCACGCCGACAGAGAATCCGGCCGCCACAAAGAGGTCCCAATACGAGCGGTGAAACCCCTGCACGTCAAAGTGAATTGACCGCATTGAGCCAACAAGGGCATCAACTCCCCACGTCGGATCAGATTGGCGAAAGCCCAGTGTATGTCCTACCGCGAAAAGCAGCAGAAGAACAGCAGCGATTCGATAAAAGATAGATGCTTTCATTCTTGCCTCCAGAGGACCACTGCTCGCGCACCACTATCCTGCCAGGTAAACTGTACCACTACCCAAGCGTATTAACCGGCGTGACTTTCTGGTGATGGACTGACTGCTGAGGAGTGGGAAAAACGCCGCATGCTTTCCAAAGAAAATACCAACATCATTTCTGAACGAGCTCTCTCCGATTGAGGGTCGAGAGTAACGGGCACGCGTAGGCTAGTGGCTTAGGTCAACTCTATATTCAACAGCGCGACCGGGCAACGTTCACTTTGGCTTGATGACGATTACCGAATCAAGATGTCCGTTGCCGTCATCTTGGGTGGCGGAGTTGTTCGGATCGATCAGCCCTACACCGTCTATCAGGAACCTGTAAGTGTACTTGCCAGGTGCCAGATCAAGTCTACAGACCCATCCGTCAGCTTCTTTTGCGCAGTAGCTCTTCGTCTGGATCCAGTTGTTGAACGATCCGTAGATCGCCACAGCCTCAGCGTCAGTATGCCCCGGCAACTTAAAGGTCGTATTGCCGATGACACTGGGTGCTGGAGGCGGCATCTTTTTAGCCCGAATATCTACCGCCTCACAGTTTAGAGTTAGACCAGTGACGTTGCCTTTTTCATCTTTGATGAAGGCGAGGTGAAGATCTGGGATCTCGCTGTCGGAGAATCTCGACTCGGATTCCGCCATCACGCGCCGCGCCATCAGGTCACCGGGCTTGACCCATAAAGAATCATTCTTAACGCTTACGTAGATGACGAAATCGTGGGTGAACTGCGGGTTTAGTTGATATCTGCCAACGTAACTTTTCAACACGGCGGGAGCCACTTTGACTTCAGCGGTTGCGGCCGCTTTTCTAAGGATCGATCGCGCGACCGCAGATTCCTTTCCCGCAGAAATCTTCGGCTCAGGTTTGATACCAACGAGCGCTATCAGGTGATTCGCCAGCGTCCCACGCCAATTGAACAGTCCGTGGTTCCCATTAAATTCTGTGTAGTGGACCGAGTATCCTTTGCTCTGGAGCGTGTCTCTCAAATTACGGTTAGTCGCGAGAAATGTGGGGTCTATTAAATTAGCGGGCGGCGCATTGGGTTGCTGTAGCATGAGATCGCGCCACCACCAGGTCCCTTCCAACAATCCGGCTTCGAACGAAAAGCGCAAAGGCAGACGGGGGCTGGCGGCGAACTGGCGGTTCACCCATTCCCACTCCTTTTCGCCATCGGGCTTCCACTTAAAATCACCCGACTGGGAAAGCACGTTGCCGAAAACCTCGGAGTGCTTAAGCCCTACGCAGGCTGCCTGCAGTCCACCCAAGCTCGTCCCGCCGATGATTGTCTGTTCAGGACGGTCGGTAGCGTGGTAGTTAGCGCGTGCCCAGGGCACGATCTCCTGCGCAAGAAAGTCGGCGTACGCTGAATTGCATGACAACTCGCGCCAGCGATCAGGATTTTCTACCATCACGGCTACCAGCGGAGGGATCAGGCCCGCGGCAATCAAGTTATCGAGAGTAGTTGCTACGCGCGCCGTATTCACGTAAAGACCGCCGTCGCTAAGCACCAACAAACCGTAAGGCTTCTTACCGGCAGCGTAGCCGTGCGGCGTGTAAATCCAAATTGGACGTTCGTTGCCGAGGAGTTTGCTCGTGAATTTGTCGCGCTGCACCCTTCCAGTAGGAACTTTCGGGCGGACGACGATCCAACTTTGCGGCTCGGCGGAGGGAAGTTCCACCGCCGAAAAGAAAGTCACTTCATAAGGGTTGAACTCGTTCCAACGCTCGACGTACTGGTGCGGATTGAGCGGGTCGTTCCGGACTGCGCCCGCAAACCGCGAGACGCCCCGCCACTCTTTCGGGTCGGGGAGGTTCGTCGCTAATTGATAAATAAAGCGCGCGCCCTTCTGAAGCCGGAATGTTTTGTACCACAAGTCAGTGTCAAGCAGCCGCGTCATCGGCTTACTGACGTCCCCTAAGCGAAAGACGAAAACATTCCTCGTCTCTTCCCCGCCTCGCCAGAGCATCGTCACCAACATGTCGCTATCGTTCCCGGGCACTCTCTCAATAATTGGTGCGCCGCTTTCCGTGATCTCTCTCCAAAAATTATCAAGCGCCTTTCTATCGCCGGATTTGAGCTGATCCCGGAGCGTCGCAAGACGCGGACTCATGGGCCAGTCGTCAACTGTTGTTGCAATTTCCTGTTGAGCGCGCGAGTCGCTACTGGGTCGTGTAGAGGTTGCCGACACAAGTACGCTTGTTGCCAAATTCGCATTCAACATGATAAGTACGGCAAGCAGACCACGTAAGATGTTATGTGGTGCTGTTGAAACTCGCATCGTCTTCCTCCTGTAATTGGTGACTGATTTAGTCATTAGGGGAATCGCAAATCAGGACAGAGATCCACGAACAACACAAAACGATAAATCGATTCGTGTTCCTTCGATCTCGGGTATCGCTCTTGTTAGTTAGAAGAAGAACAAATTCTGATTAGGAACTACTTGAACATTCGCTCAACCGGTGTGCGTCCCTGTTCATCATGCGCAGCGATTCCTACGCCGTACTTCTCGCTTACATCACTCGAGAAAACTTTATCATTGTGAAATCTCTCTCTCTTAATTTTGAAAATCCCGATCGGGAACTGTCTTGTTGAGATTGAGCGTCGTCCGACGATGAACGCCCGTGCCAAAACAGCGATGGCAACCAACTGCCACAAAACACCACTCAGGTTATGGTGCGGTAGATTGACTGTCACCAGAGCTGTCCCGCCCGCGAGAACCGCGAGGATGAGATAGACTCCCATTTTTAAAACTGTGGAATTGAAAGGGAGGCTTCGGGAGATTTCGCAACACTCGGTTTTGACTTCGTCGAAGTCTCCAAAGCTTTTTCGGGCCGCAAGTCGCGCTTCGTCTGGATCCATTCCTGCCCCGATGTTAGAACGCGTCCGCATTTCAATATGGAAGCTTAATTCCGCCTCAACTTCACGCGCGATGTCATCGGGATATCGCCAGGCGTGCAGAAATCGATTTGTGGCTTTGATCAAGGACATGGTTTTACGACCTCAGCTCGCGCGTAGAGCCTTCATGGTTGCGCTTGCGAGTCGCTCCCAATTCTGCTCTTCGATAATTAGTTGTTTTCGACCCGTTCGCGTCAGCTTGTAGAACTTCGCGCGCTGATTGTTTTCGGAGACGTCCCACTCCGATTCGACCCACCCTCGCCGCTCAAGCCGATACAGTCCTGGATAGAGCGAGCCTTCCTCGATCTTCAGCTCGTCGCCCGAGATTTGGGCAATGCGCTGACCGATCCCGTAACCGTGCAGAGGGCCAAGGAACAGGGCTTTCAAAATCAACATGTCCAGCGTTCCCTGAAGTAGACCCGCTTTCGCTTTACTCACCAGAGCGTACCTCCTAGATGATCTAGGGCTTCAGCCTAACACGGACTACCCAGACTGTCTAGGGCCAAAACGCATTTCGACGATTGGCGCGATTATGGCGCGATGAAGTGTTGGAACTTAGCAAGTAGCAGATTTCTGCAAATCAGGAAGAACGTGACTGCACACGTGCCCGATGTTTCGCCACAATTCACCGCTACTATCCGCCACCCCTTAACGCATCTTCGCAGGCTCCGGTTGGTCTGGACCCCGCGACACAGTGCCGCGTGGATTGTCGTCTTGGCACGGTCATGGTTGAGTTATCATGCTTATCGTGGGGATCCGAAAACTGTGATGACGGATCCGTTGCCTAATAACAAGTCTGTGGCTTCGCCGCTATGCTCCCTAAAACACAAAAAGTGGTATCGCCGAAACAGTTCGACAAGTTGTTCCGAGAGGAAGCTCTCATTGCGCTTTTTTCGTCCGAGAAGGAAGAGGAAGCATACGAGAGAAGAGATGCCTTGCTCATTCGCCTAATTCGGAGAGAGATTAAACAGCACTTTGGCAGAAACAAGGCGAGGCACCCATTCGTTGTCGATGATTGGTGGCCCGACCATACGCGATTCATAGAAGCTACGCCGGCTCATTGCACGGCTGCGTTTCTCACCGCCCTGCGCCGACTCTTGAAAGACAAGCACAAAGACTTTCGGATACAGATTTGTGTTTACAAAGATCCGATGGAGGGCACAACCTATATCGGTTCGATGGCTCTTTACTCCAACCGAGTGCTCATTGAGAAGAGATTGCACAAGTTATTGGAGAGCAGCGGAGCCTAAGGAGATCCTAAGATCTGTTAACCATGCGCGAGAATGGAAGCCCACCGAACAAGCGCTCGCAGCCACGCCTCACAACTTTTTCATGATGTTTAAACCCCACGATGACGTGAAGACGACACGATGATTTGAAGAACGCGATTCGCGGGTCACGAGGACAAGTACACTCCCTGGTAGCGAAAGGGTCTGCGTTAGTTACTCTCTTCCAATTAGAGTCGCGCTCAACCGAGTCGCCGCAAGCGATCGTGGGATTGCGTTAGGTCGAGGACAAATCAGCATCGGACTACGAACTCATATGAATAAATACCGCTACACCCAAAGACTCATCGCCGTTAGGTGCGCCCACGCCACGTTCAGCGAGGTGGCCACAGCGGTTTCGCGAGTTTTTTGTTCCATCGCTGCCAATCGGCAGCTAATTCCTTAACCTTCCTCGGATGTGACGCCGCAAGATTCGTTGTTTCTCCGATATCTTCTGCGAGATTGTAGAGTTCGGCATTCGATAGGTCGTTAAATGTCGAAGGATTGGCCTCTTTCAACGGACCCTCCTTGGTCCTCACCAGCTTCCAGTCGCCTCTGCGGATTGCCATGTGCTCGCCGAGACGCCAATACAGAGTTTGATGCGGTCGGCCAGATTTCTTGCCGGTGAGAAATGGAATCAGATTAACGCCATCGAATCGCCATTGCGATAGCGGTTTCACGCCGGCTGCCGCCAGCGCCGTCGGTAACACGTCCAGTTGAATGATCGGGCGCGCGTCGGTCGTGCCTTCCGCGAGATGACCTTTCCAACGGATGATGAACGCCACCCGTATACCTCCTTCCCAAGTCTGCCGCTTCGAACCCCGCAGCGGTGCATTGCTTGAGCCATTGATCGTTGTGCCTGTCATGGTCGGCCCGCCGTTGTCATTGAAGAAGACAATCAGCGTATTCTCTTCGAGCCCTTCCGCGCGTAAGGCCGCCAGCGTTTTCCCGACGCCATCGTCCATGGCTGACAGCATCGCAGCATAGGTGCGTCGCCGCTCATCGGCGATGTGCGGGAATCGCGCCATATACTTATCTGTTACTTGCATCGGAGTGTGTACCGCGTTGAACGCCAGATAGAGGAAAAATGGCCGCGACTTCTGTCGCTTGATGAAATCTACCGCACGGTCGGCGAATACGTCGGTTAGATACGTCGTTTGTACTACGACCCTTCTGCCATCAAGGAGAGGATTGCGACTCGCGGCTTCGGGGTCGAGGTATGAATGGTCGGCTCCTAGAAATCCGAAGAACTCATCGAACCCGCGCGCCATCGGATGAAACTTGTCACCGGATCCAAGGTGCCATTTGCCAAACAGCGCGGTCCCATAACCGGCAGCCTTCAAGAGATCGGCCATTGTGGTTTCACTGAGAGGCAGCCCGAAATCACTATAGGCTGGAGACGTATCAAGGTTGAATTCATGGCCGAACCGCTGCGGATAACGACCAGTTAACAACCCTGCTCTAGTGGGACTGCAGTACGGGCCGCTGACATACGCGTCGCTAAAGCGGATTCCAACTTTGGCCAACGCATCGATGTTTGGCGTAGGGATATCTTTGCTCCCGTGGATGCCAATGTCCCCGTATCCCATGTCGTCGGTGACGATGACAAGGATGTTCGGAGGCCTACGCTGCGCCTCAGCCACCGAGCAACTAAAGCACAGAAGGCCGAATACGATGGTGGTCACTGCAAGCATCAGTGGAACTGGTTTCATCGCTATCCTGCCCGCAAGATTATGGGCGTTCGTTGACAAGATCGAAAGCGTCTTCTATTTAACGATCTCGAAATCAATCCATTGATCTGAAAGTTGTTTTTCCGCGGGTGCTAGTTTGTCGATCACTATGATCTGGAGAAAATATTCGCCGGGCTCTAATCGTTCCTCTAATCTGAACGTTCCTACGGCAACGATACCTCCGCCCCTGGACAGTTGAGACGTCGTCACTGGAGTTTCCTTGCCCGTGAACACTTCCTTCCCGGCTCGGAACAAACGGATCTGACTCCATAAGTCAGGTGCACCAGTCGCACTCGATCGCCGCTCACCATAGATCAAGTAGGAATAAGTCAAGACATCCCGAGCGTCAAAGCGTCGCACGGCTGGTCCACCGCTTGGTGTGTTTGGGCCGGTCTGATAGTTGGCGTTGCTTGTTCCATCGGGGCCAATGAACTGATCAACGCGCTGCACAGCGAATCCAGACACCGTCAGCTGCTTTTTCCTCGCGTCAGGAACCTCGACAAATTGCGAATCTGAACCGAGTCGCTCTGATGAGGAGTCGCGCAAAGCTACTCGCAATTGGTACGCCCCCGGCATTTTGATCGGCACGGACATGGAGTACACAAAGCCATCGCAAAGGAAGTGTTCGTAAGCGGCGGAAGGGATGCGCAGACTTTGGCTGCGGGCCAGTTGCGCGGCGATCTTTCCATTGTCGTCGAAGGCAAGGGCGACCACATCAAAAGATGCCTGGTAGGTGTCGTCCGATGACTTTACAAACTCCAGATCATTGGCATTTACGTGAAGAAGAACCTTGATTTCGGCTCCCCCCGAAAAGAAGGCCGTCATCCTGAGTCGGACATCCTCTCTAACAAACGGCGAGGCGAGCGCCTCACGCAAATAATCATCCTTCTCCCGCTCAGGTGCAGCGTCACCACGCGGAAGGATGGCTCGGCGAAATTCGCTTCGAGTACGCAATTCAAGTTCTGGACGTTTCAATC
>DATIBX010000451.1:0-7823 GCA_035457105.1 Pyrinomonadaceae bacterium | reverse complement strand
GTGTTGTTTGCTACCGTACCATCAAGATAAGTGGTCGTATTCGGCCCGACACGGTCAATCTCAACAAAGTTACTGCATCCGCGGTTGGTGCAACGTTCGATTGCAAATCCGTCTTCCGTAGTTGAAGCATCAGTCCACCCGAGCTGAACCTGATTTGCTGCTGCTGATACAACCTGGAAATTGGTCGGGGCTGCTGGTGGTTGCGGAGCAGACACGACCACATCGCAAATTGTATTTGTCACCCCACCGTCGTTGTCAGACACCTCTATGAGGATGTTGTAGTTTCCCACGGCTATATACTGGTGCGTTAAAGTAAGTGCTTGAGGTTGGCCAGTTTGAACCACAAGACTCTGCCCGTCGCCCCATTGAATAGACGCTCGCAAGTCCTCATCACTTGGTGAACCATGGTAGCCAGGGTCAGTGTAATTAAGGAACAACGTAATTGAGCCTCCTGCTGGTATGTTGTGCCCTGGAGGAGAAACAACAGCATCGATAATTATCGGATTAAGATTGTTCACTGTCACCAATAAGCCGCGACTATCAATGCCCGCGTGATGTTCATTGCTCGCAGTAATTGTTATTAGGTAGTCGTTGCCAAACGGTGCGCCGGCTGGCGGATCGTCCAAATAACGATGCGTTAACTCGAACGAGTGTGTGCCTGCAGGATAATCGATTGACTGTGACTGGCCATCACCCCACATGATGTCGAGAGTAAAAGTGTCATCTTCATCCCGATCGCTAATGTCACCACTAAGCGTAGTTGTCTCGCCTTCGTTTATTGGCAAGACGGCGAGGTTGCTCAGAACCGGTGCGTGGTTAAATCTCCAACCCCACGCAGGCATTTCATCGAGCCCGGGATTTCTGGTGACATTCGTTGGCCACAAACCATCAGTATTCATCGTGTAAATTTCTGCGTTGCCGTCACGAAGTGTAGTGAAGGTGATCAAATTACCGGGGGCCGAGTTAAACATTGGGTGATAGTCATTGCCCTTGATATTCGTGAGATTAACCGGGTCCGTGCCATCTGCGTTCATAACAAAAATTTCACTACCGCTACCGTCATAGACGTCCTTTGTAAAAGCAATTTTCGTCCCATCCGGACTGAATGACGGCTCCGAATCATCCGCGCGTGCGTCCTGCGACACGTTGTTGGGGTTCGAACCGTCAGCATCCATCACCCAAATATCTGAGTCGGCGCCGCTATTCCCTGCCCCACTAAACACGATTTTCGTTCCCCACACGTTGAATGCCGGCTGACTACCACTGACGCCGGGTGCCAGTTCCTTTGGACTTGAACCATCGACATCCATGACCCAGATGCCAAGCTGGCCGCCGCGATCAGAGGCAAAAGCAATCGTTTTGCCGTCGGGACTAAACGTCGGCTGACCATCGAATGCCGTGTTATTCGTTAGGTTTGTCTGCAACGAACCGTCGCAGTCCATGATGTAAATTTCCGAGTTGCCGTCGCGGTCCGAGGAAAAGGCAATCTTCTCGCCAGTGGGAGAAAACGCCGGCTCGCCATCGAATGACGAATTAAAAGTGAGACGGCGCTGAGTCGAGCGCTGGAGGTCCATTACGTAAACTTCGGGGTTGCCATCGCGCTGCGACTCAAATGCGATTATTTCTTGCGCGGACAACACTGCAGGTGTCAGCAATAGCATGGCTATTACTGCAAAACCAAGAGAAAGTCCGCTGGGCTTAAGTGCTTGTAATCTCATAACTCCTCCTACGCATTCAATGCTGACTAATGCCTACTCACAAACTCGATAAGACATGCAGGCTGGCACCGCATGGGCAACCTTCTGTCGAGACTCCCTTCAATGTTCTCTCCAGACCTTTGTGGCTGAATGTAGGAAAAGATCACATTGGGAATACCGATGCGTTTGACCGACTAGACTTATTGGCATTCAAATTCATCGTTCAGAATTTGAGTAAAGTTCCTCAGCCCGTTGGGCAAAAGCGCGCATTGGGCAGGAGAAAATTCGAGCATTTTCCACGTTTTTGGCTGGCACACTCATTGCGGAAACCGTACTAGCGCCCCTTGTCTTGAGGCACGTCTCATTGAGCAAGGGCGCGTGCGGTCTAATTTTGGGTGGTTTGGGTTTTAACGAAACTGCCGCAAAACAGGAGATAGTCATGAAAAGTGTAGCGTTCTTTGTAGTGGTGCTTTGCGCTTTGATAATCGGCTCTATGTCATGGGAGACCAAGGCATCGAACACAGCCCGCAAGCAAAGTGCAACAACTACCTTCGATCGAGCTGTGGTCCTCCATGGCGTGACCTTGAAGGGTGAATATCTGTTCGTACATGATGACGCGGCGATGCAACGCGGTGAGGCCTGCACGTACGTCTATGAAGGCAATGCCCCGCTTCCCAAGAAGTTAGTCGTTTCCTTCCACTGCGTTCCGGTCCAACGCACGAAGGCGAAACAGTTCATCATTCGCTCAGTCGAGACTTCACCGGGTGTCTATGAATTGCTAGAGTTCCAGTTTGCAGGAGACACTGAAGGGCATGCGGTACCGACTTCGATAGACCAGCATCTGAATGTAAAGAAATAGCTGTTGCTGCCGTCGATTTTTTACAGAACTTTCGGGAGAAACATAGGAATCGGCGATCGGTGTAATCTTGCCCAACTGTGCCGCGGCAAGATTAATCTCATGCGGGTTCCTACGAGCGGTGGTGGTGTCCATCGAGGGACTAGCGTGCCCGTGATCGGATGGACGCGCACCATCGGCAATGATCACGAGAACAAAAGCATCAACAACGAAGGGGTTGGTGGCGGTGTCTTGGGTAGCTGCGATGGTTGCTATCGGCGCGCCGGCAATCCCCTTGGTTGAATTGCATCTCTATTTAATGAAGGTGCTCCGCGCAGGGCAATGGATGTCGGAGCGCAGGTTAGGGCGCGTCTTAGGTGGGGTTGATTTGGCGTAACGGATAGTGCGAAGGGGAAGGCTAACGCACTCTTTAACCTAGCCTCGCTGTCTCTCTAACAGCACCATCATTATCAGGCTGAGAAGTATTCGCGTCTCCTCTTCCTCACTTACAGTAGCGAGCTTTTCAATACTAAACTTGCCCTGGAAAAATGCCGGTTCTTTTTTCAGTCGCATGACCGCCGAGCCATCCTCTCGCGCAACTATGTACTCCGGGTGAAAAACATATCCGCTAAACATACCAACGATAGGGATTTCGCAAAACAGCGCATCAAAAACTTTGGTCCAAGGATTTCCCTCCTGAATTGTCAGTCCCGGACCACCACCATTGACTATGTCGTAACGCGCCTTCCATAAAGACTTCATCCCTTTCCGCCTCACCGTGCCAACGTGGGAGCCTCTCGCATCCTTAAAGTGATAGCTTGCAGAAAAGTCGATTATTCGATCAGCGGTCAGTTCATACAAAGGAAGTTGTTGGTCTACATCAGCGAACACGGTGACCGACTCTTTCAGCTTAAAAGCCTTCTGCTTTACAAAGAAACTTAGGTTTCCCGCAGCATCGATAACGGTGAGCTTCCGGGCTATCGACAGGACCTCGAAAGATAGCTGAAGTGGGTAGTTCATTTGGTTGTTCTCCTCCTGTTTTGTGAGAGCCGCTTGGGCTGTGTCAGGCTGTCTGCCTGGCTCGAACTCTTAAGGACGACGAACTTTTTCGGTATCAGTGAGAATGAGAGTGCAATGCGGAAGCATGCAGGGCAGGTATGATTTTGTCGGATTCGGCAACAAAGTTTCCTGCCGCCCGTCATCGATGTCTTATGTGTCCGACATACTTTAGCTTGTCGCCGGGATGGTGAAGACCAAACTGCGTCCCGAGCCTCGACGACAAGCTAATTAAGCATGTCGCTGCGCCCGCGACGGCAACTAGAACCATCTTAGCAAATAGCCTTACCTGACGAACAGAATTTTCTCCGGAGCATGGAATGAGGATATCTACTCGCTCGTTACACCGGGTTAACCGTGACTGTTCAGCAAACTCAACCCTTCTCATTCTCCCCAAGCTTTCAGCTTGGGGTTAGCGTTCTCGAGTTCGAATCTCGGCAACCGTTTTAACGGTTTGCAAAATTTGCGCCACGGATCAGGGGCTGTGAGCTCACGATAAACCGTTGCAACGGGCATCACATACATCGCTTAGTTATCGTGCGCCTCATCAAGGCTCACGTTGTTGTCAATGACTCCTTTAGTCTAAAGTCGGAATACTCATCGTGAAACATTCCGGCGGACCCGCTTGGCTATGTCAGTTACGGACATCGAACTTGTAGACTATGCGGCCTATTACTTTAACCGGTTTGCCGTTTATAAGAGTTGGAGTGTATCGAGATTCCAGCGCGGCTTTTTCCGATGCCTCACCCAAGAACGCCTTATCTGTTTCCGCGCAGGCTTTAATGACCTGGCCGGATTCATCAACTAATACACGCACCCGGACAGTGCCGAAGGATCTGCTCATTCTCATCAAAGGTGACAATTGAGGGCGGGCGAGATGAATAGCTTTGCCGATTTCCAGAGAGGAGGGGTCTTGTTTGTCTTCAGGCGGGGAGTAGAAGAGCTGGCTAATTCGTTCTTCTATTAGCTTAGTCTCGGAGTCCTTACGCGCGCTACGCAACATACAGCGGTAGTCTTCAAGCGCCTCGCCAACTTCCGAATCTGACACCTTCAATACATTTTCTTTGATGTCAACTATTCGTTTATTAATCGGGACCGCCTTGTCGAATTGCCCTCTGCTTCTATAGAAGGCTGCAAGGTTGTATAAGGATTGAAGTATGTTAACGTCGCCTGGTTTTAGTAACGCCTCCCTGATCGCGAGCGAACGCAAATATAGTGGTTCCGCTTCATCACAGCGCGGTTTTTGTAAACATATGAAAGCGAGCCTATCTAATATTTTTGCAACCTCCAGACTATTCGCCGAATTCAGTTTCTCATAAATGGCTAAGGACCTTCTGTAGTTCAGTTTCGCTTGGTCGTAATCCTTTAGAGCAAAACTGAGTGTTGCCAGGCGATTGAGGGCAAACGCAACCTGTTTGCTATTCGGGCCAACATTTCGTTCGCTGATCTCCAGGACACGTTTTGCCAGAGGAAGCGCCTCATCGTACTTCCCTGCGCCGAAGAGCCTTGCCACTTGTCCATTCAACCTCTCCGCTTCAGCTAGTTCATCAGATTGAACCGCTTGGGTCACAGCCACATGAAGATGGCTAGGCCGCATGGTGAAGTGATCCAGTGCGCCGCCAAGAATTTGCTGGCCGTAAGAATCAACATTCAAAGCAAGAGAGGAGATAAGAGTAAGGAAAATGACTGAGGGTTTGAGGTTCATCATGATGCTCGAATGGGTGGCACTAACGTATTTGATTTGTATGGTAAGGCCCGGGCATTTGAACCTTAGTACCCGCACCATGTCAAGGCCGAGTTTTGCGTCTGTTGAGCGCCGCGATAATCCTGCCCTGAAGATTAGACAAGCAGCTTGACGTCACCAGTTCAACATTGTCTTTATTGCGCCTCATGGTGTAGAAATATCAAACCCAAAAAGCTAAACAGCGCCAAGCTGGAACACAGCCTTCTTTAGGAGTTTTTTTCTTAGAGTTGGTGTATAGCGAAGAGCCTTCAGTTAATCCGAACGGAATCCGAGCATGTGACCACCATTAGACCAGGAATGACAACCACGGACCGAATCCAGCAAGGGATCTCTGTTTTCTTTCCCGCTTATAACGACGAAAAGACCATTGGCACCCTCGTATCACAGGCGCTCAATCTCCTTCCTTCGCTCACCGACAATTATGAAGTGATCGTTATCAATGACGGCAGTGCCGACGCGACGCAACGCGTCCTCGAAGATCTAGCGCGAAAATCGAAATATTTAAAACTTATCAAGCACGAGCAGAACCTCGGATACGGTATGGCGCTACGCAGCGGCTTCTCGCATACGACCAAGGAACTCATCTTCTACACAGATGGCGACGGCCAGTATGATGTCCGGGAAATTCCGAAACTGCTGCGACTCATGACCGATGATTGCCAGGTAGTTAATGGATACAAGATCGCGCGCTCAGATGCTGTTTACAGAAAAATTGCAGGCGGCATCTATAACCGGGTAGCGCATTTGCTTTTTGACCTTCCCATTAGAGACGTCGACTGCGACTTTAGACTAATCAAACGAAGTGCCATTAGCTCTATCGAGCTGACCTCATCCAGTGGGACCATTTGTGTAGAACTCATTTATAAGCTGCGACGTAATGGCTGCGCCTTTGCCGAGACTCCGATATATCACTATCCGCGCCGGCATGGTCATTCACAATTTTTCACTATTCGTCGAGTGGCCCAGACGGCCCGTGAACTGGGTCTGATGTGGCTGCGGTTGGTCGCACTGCGTCGTGCACGTTGAGGTAGCGCATGTCGAATATCGTCGATCCTTATCGGGGCTGTTCCGTCCTCATCACTGGCGGACTGGGGTTTATCGGCAGCAATCTTGCTCACTGTCTGGCGGCGATGGATGATGTCGAGGTTGTGATCATCGATGCGCTTATTCCGAATCAGGGCGGTAATGAATTCAACCTGTCCGGCATCGGCGACAACGTCAAAATTCATCGCGCCGACATGGGCGACCAGTACATCGTCAATTACCTCGTCAGGGGTATCGACTACATCTTCAACCTCGCCGGCCAACCCAGCCATATTGATTCGTTCAACCATCCCCAGCGCGATCTCGATTTAAACTGCACGGCTCAGTTGACACTGCTTGAAGCCTGCCGGAAATTCAACCCGCACGTGAAGATTGTCTTCACCTCGACGAGGCAAGTTTATGGTTGTCCGGTTTACCTGCCGGTCGACGAACAGCACCAGGTGGCGCCAGTTGACGTTAATGGCATTCACAAGCTAGCCGCCGAACACTATCACCTACTCTATCAACGCACGTTCGGAATCCGTTCCACCTGTCTGCGTTTGACAAACACCTACGGACCACGCCAATTATTGAGTCACAACAAACAGGGATTTTTTGGTTGGTTCCTGCGCCAAGCCCTCACCGGCGGTGTTATTGAACTTTACGGGAAAGGACAACAGCGACGAGATCTTAATTACGTTGATGATGTCGTGGAAGCTCTGCTGCTTGCGGGTGCGAGCGAAAATGCCGATGGTGAAATCTTCAATCTCGGCGGCGACGAGCCTGTTTCACTTGCCGAAGTCGCCGGCGAGTTGATCGCTTTAACAGGCCACGGGTGCATGATCAATGTCCCGTTCCCACCCGGACAACAATTAATTGACATCGGCAACTGCTGGTTAAGCTGCCTCAAGATCGAGACCGCTCTTGGCTGGAAGCCTCGCACACCGCTTCGCCTTGGCCTGAATCGCACGATCGAATACTACCAAAAGCACCTGACACACTATCTAGAGGCGAACCGAAACCTCTTTTCCCGATTCGAAATGACGGAAGTAGGTTCGTAAGCTTTTTGCTCGTTCACTGTCTATCGGGGCCGGGCTTTTGAGCCACACAGATTGCAGATAGACCAGTCGGTAAGCGACGAGAAGCTCGAAGCCATTTCGCCTCCACATTCAGTGCGGAACAAAGTGTACCGTTCAGCCAGCGTAATTTTTGGTCCAGTGGTTTTACGTCAGAACCGGGGTCGGCCAATCCTACCCGTTTCAGCACCAGCCGTCTCAACACTGCAACTGGCAGCAGCAGAGAATTTGCATAGGTTGCGAGAAGCACGCTGAACCCAACGCTCGTCAGCAGCCCCACCAATTCTCTTAGGCTATAACGTCGTTGAGAGTTGAGGGCTCTATCATGGCCGCTACGCATCCATTCGTAAGCTGCAGTACGAACAAAAGCGAACCCGCCTGGACGCAACACT
>DATIBX010000450.1:0-6314 GCA_035457105.1 Pyrinomonadaceae bacterium | reverse complement strand
GGAACCGCTCCTTACTCTCGTCATTGTACGTCTTGGTGTTTTTCAAACTCTTTCTGAGGATTCCAGAGGTCAGACTGACGTCCCGCTTCTCTTGTATTTGCTTTACGAGCAATCTGCTGCGCCTCATGTTGATCTTGTTTGCTTACCTTTATTTCATCCGGACAAGAACGGGCTCTTGCTGTCATACATAACCAAACTCCGACGCACACAGGACTTTCGTAGCGTCTATAATGACCCGCTGACGAAGGGGTATCATTGGAAGCATCGCTACACAAATCGTCGGCTTCTACCGCCTAGCCCGCTCTAACCCCAACAACTGGGAGGCTACCGGTGGAGTTGAGCACTATGAAAAACCTCAAGCCAAATTTTCTCCCAATCTTGCTGTTGCTGCTTTTGCTAAGCTCAGATGGTCTATCGCACGCTCAAACGCAATCAAGGCGGATTGTTCAACGTGCTTCGCGCATCGACCTAAGACGCTTGCGACGTTTGGAAGTACAGTTTGAACAACTGCGCTCGCTGCTGAGAATTCCCGGCATGTCCGCCGCGATCGTCAAAGACCAAGAACTATTGTGGGCCAAAGGATTCGGTTACGCGGATGTCGAGAAGCGAATTCCCGCCAGTCCTAATACTCTCTACTATATTGCGTCGCTGACAAAGACATTCGCCACCACGGTCCTCCTGCAACTAGTCGAGCAGGGAAAGCTGAATCTCGACGAACCAATGTCGAAATATTCAAACGAGTTCAAGGATGACAAGGTGAGGGTAAGACACGTCCTCAGCCATACCTCGGAAGAGACGCCTGGCGACAGCTTCCGGTACGATGGTGCAAGGTTCGCTTTGCTGACTTCGATAATTGAGAAGAAGACCGGAAAATCATTTCGCCAAGTGATCGCGGAGATGTTTCTGGACCCTCTGAACATGTCGGAGAGCGTCCCAAGCCAGGACGTGCTGACCGCAGCCTCCCAGAATCCCGATCTCTTTGAAAAAGATAAACTCCGTCGTTACAAGAGGACACTAGCTCGTTACGCTCAGCCATACCGGAACTATGGCAATGAGATTGTTCACACTACGTATCCCTGGGGAGGGATCAGCGCGTCGGCTGGCTTACTCTCCACAGCACCGGATTTGTCAAAGTTCGACATTGCGATCGATCGGCATGTGTTTCTGAAGAAAGAGACGCAAGACCAATCGTGGACACCGTTTGTCTCTAACAGTGGTCGCCCGCTGGTACACGGCCTGGGCTGGTTTGTACAGAGCTATCATGGGCTCAAGTGTATCTGGCACTTTGGCAATGACCCGGATGAGTTCTCAGGCACCTACATCAAATTGCCCGAGAAAGGACTGTCATTAATTCTGCTGGCGAATAGCGATGCACTGAGTACTCCCTTTTATCGCAGTGGAATTCTCACATCATCATCCTTTGTAGCCAGCTTCCTACGGATATTCGCTTTTGAGGACCAGGTGGGCCATCACCTGCCGGATCCAAACTGGGCTGTAAAACCGGAGGACTTCGCCAACGAACTATCCCGACTGAAAAAGCTGACGGACAACTATTCATACGATGGCGAGCAGAGGGCCTACTCGGCGATGATGAAATGGCTCGATGAGAAACGTAAACACACGTTTATGGCGATTAAGGTCGACCCTAAGAGCTACGATGCGTATCTTGGCGAATATCAACTTGCTGATGGAACCTTGCTCACTGTCAGCAAAGACCGCGGCCACCTGCTGATACAGCAGTCGGGATATAGCAAGATCGAACTCTTCGCGGAATCGAGCGTTAGATTCTTTACCAAAGCGACCGATTTAGAGTTGATGTTCGTTATTAGCGGGGACGGCAAAGTCACCGAAATGGAAATCTATCAAGGTGGGCAAACAGTGGTAGCGAAAAAGATCAAATAGAAACGTTCATTTGAAGCAATGTCCCGCCAAAAACCGCGTCGGGCTGGGGCGCGCCCTTCTTAGGCTGATCTTTGCGTTAAGTTGTTGCTAGTCGGTGCGCTTGCTCAACCGGGGGCTATTACAGACGCCAATCGGACTCGAACCAAGGCGCGAAGCCCCTTCAAGGCAACCAATCTAAATAATTCTCAACGTGCTCAACTGACAAAACGGTGCTTTTAGATTGAGCGCATTGTGGCAGGCGTTTCTTTAACCATCCAAATCAGCCGAAGGAAAGCGTACCGTGAAAACGGCGCCCAGTCCTATCCCTTCGCTGTGCGCTGTAACACTACCACCGTGCAGCTCAACCAGATGACGCACAATTGCGAGTCCGAGACCGAGCCCGCCTCCAGACCTCGCTTTTTCTCCAGCCTGGCGGAAGCGTTCAAAAACATGTGGCAAAAACGCGGCCTCGATGCCGCAGCCTGAGTCGCGCACCGAGAGTTCGATCTCGGAACCAACCCGGCCGGCAGAAACTGTGATATGTCCACGATTCGGCGTGAACTTAACGGAGTTTGAAAGCAGATTACCAACGATCTGCTGCAAGCGATTGGGGTCACCGATCAACGATCCTACGTCAGGGTGAATATCCGTAAAGATAGTAATGTGTTTGGCGTCCGCAACCGGCCGGATACTGTTTACTGCGTCATCAATGATCGAAGCCATTTCAAGAAGTTGATTATCGAGAACTATCTTCCCCGCAACGATGCTGGAAACGTCCAGGAGCTCTTCGATCATTCTGCTCTGCAAGAGTGCATTCCGCTGGATGACGTCCAGGCCCTTAGCTAACAACTCCTGATCCGCCTTGTCGCTGCGCAGCAAATTTGTCCATCCGACGATGGCGTTTAGGGGAGTACGGAGTTCGTGTGAAATAACAGCAAGAAACTCGTCTTTGAGCCGATTGGCTTCTTCGGCCTGCGCGCGTAACTTTTGTTCGCTCACAAGCAAACGAGCACGCTCTTCTTCCCCGGGTCGGTCGGTGACGTCTTGCCCAACGACCACTCCGCTAGCCACAACGCCTTTCACGTCCTTGATTGTTACTGCCACAACTCTCATTATTCCGCTCGTCCCTTCGAGACGTAGAAACCCATGGCGGGCTCGATCTGCGAGGCCCCGTGCTCAGCGCCTTTGAAACAACCCAATCTTCAGGTTGAAGAATTCTCCGTTGCAGCACTCAACGATTGATATTGATGCTTGCTTCAGGGTCTTAAGTGGCTGGTTGCTTAGACTGCTTCGGGTTGCGGCTAATTGGGTCCTGGGCCGCCTCCGCTCTCCAATTAACCGCAACCCACCCCTTGTCAGAAGTAAATACAATAGTGACTCTACCGCCTGACGTGAATCGCGTTGATTTGGTATTACGAGCCAACTACACGGTGTGTATTTTCAGCTAGGTATTCTATGGTAGTCGTGTATTGCTAACGTGTCGTGTCCTGCCGTTCGGGCGGGCTAAGACGACCCAACCAATCCGCTGCGAATCGCGTAGTGAACCAACTCGACTATCGAGTTTGCGTTTAGCTTTAGCATGATCGAACGGCGGTGTGTTTCGACAGTCCGCACGCTAATTCCGAGTTGGGTCGCCACTTCCTTATTGCTCTTATTCGCCGCTAGTAGTTGAAGCACCTCCCGCTCGCGTGAACTGAGCGGATCGGCCGGGGCAGGCTCCACTTCAACTGCCGGTGAAACCAGCGAGCTGAGGATTGCTTCAGAAATCCGAGAAGTAAAGAACGGCTTGTGCTGCGACAACGAGTGAAGCGCTTCAACCAGGTGACGCGCTGCATCCGACTTCAAGACGTATCCTCGCGCACCGGCAACAAAGACCTCTCGAATCAGTTCGTCTGAGTCGTGCATTGAAAATACCAACAGTTCCGTTTGCGGAAGTTCCCGACGCAACTGTCGAATAGTTTCTAACCCGTTCTTTCCCGGCATGGTGAGATCGAGGACGGCAACGTCCGGTTTCAGGCGCAGCGCAAGCTCCACCGCCTCCTGGCCATTGCCTGCCTCTCCACAAACCTCAAACGAAGCGTCTTCTTCAAGCAAGTCGCGGATTCCGCGGCGCATAAGGTCGTGATCATCTGCTAATAGAATGCGTATCATCGGTTACCTCGTCCTTGATGGGGACGGTTGCCGTCACTGCAGTGCCTGATGAATCAGACTCCACTCTCAACGTGCCGCCGAGTTGTATCAATCGTTGTCTCATGCCGGAAATGCCAACACCGACACTTTCGCCACTCTCAAGATCTTTGATTTTGGATAATTTCTGCGAGTCCCCACGATCTTGTACCTTCATAACAACCGCGTTCGGGGTTCGAGTGAGACTCATGCTGGCACTTTCACAGTTTGCATGTCGTAGAATGTTTGTCAGGCACTCCTGGGCAACACGATAAAGCGAGTATTCCACGTCTTGCGGAAGACGATCGCCGTTAATCCCGTTCGCGGTGAAATCGACCTTTATCCCACTGCGTTCGCTGAACCCCTTTACGTACCAGCGCAATGCGGTGGCTAACCCGGCATGGTCCAATAAGGGTGGATGTAGCACGTAAGAAAGAGTCCGAATGTCCTTGAGAGCCTGTTCTCCAAGGTTGATCGACTCCCTAATGAGACTCCGGCCCGGAGTTCCGAGTTCGACGCCCAACTTTTCAATACGCGCGAGGTGGAGCAGCATGACCCCGACCTGCTGCGCGGTTGCGTCGTGTAGTTCGCGCGCAATACGTCGTCGCTCTTCGTCCTGTGAACTCAACAGCCGGCCGGTCAGATCAGTCAGCGCTTGCTCCGCCTGTTTTCGTTCGGTGATATCGCTCGACGCCACCAGAATAAAAGTCTCACCTCTCAAATCCAGTAACTCGGCAGACGAAAGGAGGACGCGAAAACTACCGTCCTTTTTCCGGAATTTCGTCTCCTTATTTCGCACTGATCCCTGCTTTTTGAGTATCGCCAGCCAATTCGCTCTGTCGGTGGGCGTTTCCCAGATGTTTAGTTCCAGTGCGGTGCGATTAATAACCTCGTCGAGTGCATACCCGCTCATAGCAAGGAAACTTTCATTTACGTCAACATAACGGCCTTCATCTAGAGTGGTTATGGACATCGGTTGTGGATTCGCCTTGAACGCTTTGGCGAAACGCGCTTCACTCATTAAGAGCGCATCGTGAGTTCGTTGGCGTTCGATGGCGACGCGTGCCAGGTAGACGGCTATGTCAATCAGACGCAATTCGTCCGCATCGGGAAGATGCCGCTCCCTATGGTAAACAGCAAAAGAACCAAGCACCTGGTCGTCGTGCGACGACACAGGGGTTGACCAGCAGGCGCGTAACCCGCTGGCGACAGCCAGCGATCGGTAATCGTCCCAGAGCGGATCCTCAAGGATGTCTGTGACGATCACAGTCTTCCCCGAATACATGGCGGTGCCACAGGAACCAACGCCTGGTCCAATTGCCAGGCCGTCGATCGCCTTGACGTAAACATCGGGCAAACTAGGCGCGGACCCGTGGCGCATGTGAATTCCATCCTTGTCGAGCAAAAGAATGGAACAGAGCATACCGGTGAATTGACCCTCGACCAGCCGGACGATGCTTTCAAGCACACTTTTGAGAGGGGCATCAGATGCGATCATTTCGAGCACTCTGTTGTGCCCAGCGAGCAAGGTTTCCTCCTTCTTTCGCGTAGTGACATCAGACACAGTTCCAACCCACTCGCGCAGTTCCCCGTTTTTGGTCCAGACGGGCACCGCATTTACTGCGTAGTATCCGTAGTCGCCCGTCTTCGTCCGCACCCGATATTCCGCGTTGTAGGGCTTGAGTGAATTGAATGCGGTGGTCCAACCATCGCGCACGAATTCTCGATCATCGGGATGGATGACTTCGAGCCAGCCCAGATTCTCCCATTGGCCTCGCGTTTGTCCTGTCAATTTCTCCCACCACTGCCAGCCTAATGGGCCAAACGGGCCGTCGGGACTCGTGACCCAAACATTCTGAGGAGTGGCCTGGACCAAGGCTCGGTAGCGAAGTTCACTTTCGGCTAAGGACTCCTCCACCAGCTTGCGGTCATTGACATTCATGGTGACGCCGCGCAGTCCAACCGGTTTGCCATCCTGATCAAGGATTGAAGCTAAATGCGACTCCAGCCAGATGACTTCGCCATCTTTTTTCCGGCACTGAAAACTAATACTACCCTGTCGCCCGCTGGAAAAGATTGCGTCACTTTCTCGACGAACTCTTTCGAGGTCCTCGCTGGCAATCCTCGATTCCCAAAACCGAGGCGTAGCGAGCCATTCCTCGACTGAATAACCCAATACCTTTTCCAGCTGTTGACTAATAAATGTCTCACGCCGCTGATTCCCCCCGGGTTCGAGCCGGCTCTCCCAAACGATACCAGGCACGTTG
>DATIBX010000449.1:0-15475 GCA_035457105.1 Pyrinomonadaceae bacterium | reverse complement strand
TTGGTTATATTCTTACAAGAAAATTCTAGTGGCGCCTCCAAGACTGGAGCCTTCAGTGATGGGAAACTCTATCGAGTCTTTGCTCGAAAACGACCATGAATCGCTGAGCCAATTGCTCACCGAACTCAACTCGTCATTATCGACCTTAAACGTCGCGCGCAGCTTTGAATTACTCGATCTGTTTTGGGCCCGGCTCGCAATTCACATTCGCGCCGAGCACCTCCACCTGTTCCCTGCTCTGCTTGCTCCCCGCAAGCTCGAGACTGACAAAGATGATTTACCAACTCCGGAAGAAGTCCACGAGTTAATAAGTCAGCTCCGCGCGGATCACGATTTTTTCATGAAAGAACTTGCAGATATGATCCGCGTGATGCGCGACATGACCACTCACCAACGAGTGGACCAACCGGTTCTTGAGGATTTATCCAGGCGCCTGGGGACAATCACGAGCCGCCTGGACGTGCATAACGAGTTGGAAGAAGCGCAGGCTTACAAATGGGTGGGTTTGATCTTTGATGCAGGAACGCTCGCTGATCTTGGCAGGCGCATTCAGCACGAACTAGAAAATCTTCCCGCGCGATTTGTTTGAACCTTCTCCGTGCAAGCTCTGTCTTCTCTGTGGCTTTGTGGTTGGGCAAACTCCTAAGAAGCCCCCACCACAAAGGCGCAAAGAACACAAAGGTCGCACAAAGGAGACTTCCCCAGTTGTGAAACGACGAATCATGAGATTTGAGACTGATGACCATGGCGATTGGCGCGCTGAACTCGACTGCGGCCACTTTCAACATGTTCGCCACGACCCTCCACTTATCACCAGGCCCTGGGTTCTGACGGAAGCTGGTAGAGCGTCACGCATCGGATTTGAACTCGACTGCAAGCGCTGCGAGGAAGAAGATCAATCTGAGAACCGTTAGTCCACAACCGTTACTTATACGTGAGGATTTATTCTTCTTGCGGTCGTCGTGATGGCTTGCCCTGTCAATTCCTTTGTTTTCCTCAGATCGATTGCCTCTCAGAAGGACAATCTCCTGACCAGTGAAGTTTTAACTGAGACCAGGGCCAGAAATTCCAAGTCATTCAGCTTCACCTTCGATGACAAAGAAACCAGTCTCACCGCCACCTGAGGTAACGTTGACGACCGGAGAATCTGACAGGCGCACCATAACGCCCTCGACTTGGCCACCGAAGAGAAATGGATTCGTGTCAACATACATTGGCTGCAAACCCCAACCGCTCTCACCGAAGATAGGAAAGACTTCAGTTTGAAGGTTGATCTTCTCTTGCACTACATAATCGCCCTCCAGCGCTGCCGATAAAGCGTCATCCCAAGCTGAGACGGACGAACAATCGCCAAACAAGATACCGCGACCGCCGTAGTCGTCATTGGGCTTCAGGATAAATTGCGATCGTTGCTGCCGGAGGTACTCAACCAGATCAACTTCCACTCCCCTGTGTTGTGTCTTTCTCTCGGTGACGCGTCTTGTCCAGGGCACTGTGCGGCTGATAACTTCCCTCTCCCGTGGCGTGAACCAGTGCGCGTTCGCTTCGTCAGTTAATAACTCAAAACTTGCCTTCTTGTGGACCAACTTGCAACGAAAGGTATTCACAAGACAGATATCGCCGGCGAGATAGGCGCTAATTAAAGGATGGGAATCGTCGCAGCTCGCAAGTAGTTCGTTGATAATGACACGCTTGTACACAACATCGATCGGGAAGGCACCACAGCGTAGTCTTCCCTCCTGATATTCAAGTTGTTCGGGTGCGCAAATAATAGTACGGATACCACGGCTGACAAAAAAGTCTCTCAACAAGATGAACTCGTGGGCGGTCGGAAGATCATGCCAATCAAGTATTGCGATATTCGGAACGCCAGACCCGCCCCACTCGCTAAACGACTTGAGCAGTGCATTGAGGAGATGCTCCGCTGGCCAGAACTGGGTCAGCTGGTAACGCGTCTCCGTATCTCGCAATGCGCCAACTTCTCGCAGAATCTTGTTGAGACCTGCCTGGTCCGTGAGACTGGAAGGGTTTTCCGCGTTGTACTCAACAAACTTTACGTCGTGATCGTTAATGAACGCATCGAGGCGCGATGTCACAGCTAACGCAGAATGTTTTGGCTCGACCAGCGCTAGTTTGACCTCGCGGTCTGTGAGGCCGATGCTTTCCATTCGCGACGGTTCACTCACCAGGGCCAAAGCCACTCTTTCGAACGCGCCGGCGAGCACCTCCGATGACTGTTTCAGGATGTCGTATTGTTTTCGAGTTAAGAAGTGCGGTCGCAATGCGACGCTAATCTCGCGAGCACCGTAGAGTAACCGACTCGCTCGCATCATACTTTTGAGGTGCGTAAAGAATTCTGGCGTCAGTCGCTCATCTCGTGCGAGTGTATTGTGGTATTCGGCAATCAGCGTTTCTCGCATGGTTCGCGGCCCTATGTGATGACACCAGTGCTGTAAGTCATTCCTACTCTTTCAGGACCCCATGACAACGGCTCGCGGTCGATTGGTTTTCCCGCAGTCCTTCATACGCTGCTAATGTTCACGACCGATCCCCTGGAAATTCTTAACCCTCGGTTGCGGTCAACACGCTAATCGTTCTGATTAGAAGTGACCGCCTTCGACTGGGAAACAGTCTTCACGGTCTTGCTCGCAAAAACTTCAACCCATGCTACAGCATGACGTATGCCAGCATTTTCTGGGCTCTTGTGGACTTTACTATCCAGTTTTTGGTTGAAAACTGCGCAGTTTTTCGCAGCCGTGCGAGTTTTAACTGCGATTGGCGTCGCTTACATCCGGCGAATTATTGAGAATTTGGTCGAGTGAAATGCGATAAAGGGTACGCTCTGGTCCACCGTAAATATCAGACCGGAATCGTTCGATCAACCTGCCGCCATTCGCCTCGATTACACGCTGTGAAGCGATGTTGGTGGTACGGATTACTATGTCAACCTGTGCGAGGCCCTCAGTTCTCACGTCCGGGAGCAACAATCGTAGCGCTTCGGTAGCGTAGCCCTGCCGTCGCTTCCACGGAACGACCGAGTAACCGATATGACCCAAACAATAAGGCGGGAGTTCATGAGTGCCCATTTGCCAGCGGAGACCGATGGCGCCACAAAACTCTCCATCCCACATCCAGCGAACAAATCCGCTCAATCGAGGGACGGTCGAGCCATCTGGAAGAGTTACTCTTGGTCCCCTTGCCTCTCTATCGATCTGTTGTGACAAGAACAGATCCGGATCTTCCGCAATTAGTGCGAGGTGTTCTTGCGCTGCCTGGGGTCGCATGGTATCCGGTGACCAATCTTGTTGCAGCGCGTGAATGTATCCGGATAAGTACTGGGCTGCGGGCCAAACGAGCTGAAATGTTTCTACTGGCAGCTTATGCAATTCAGTTCTTGTTTCCTCAAGTCTATCCTTCAAGCTCCCTTTACCTCCGTGCGAAACTGATGCTTCTCCAAGCCCAACCCAGACACCTCATCGAACACCGGCTGCGCCTCTTGAGATTCGGTATCACTTCTTTCAGTCCACTCGCTGCAAATCTGTGACAGCATGGCGCGCGACTTTCCCTGATTCCCATGATCATCATAGAGTTGCGCCAGGCTTATCACAGCCCTTTGTTCCCACGATCTTGAGCCCTGTCGCTTTGCGATCCTGATGGCCTCCTCAAAACATCCTTCTGCCTTAGCAACCCGAAACGAATTGTCGGTCGGGAGATGTGCAGCGGAACCAGTTGGTGAAATGCCTTCAGCTTTAGTTTGCATCAGCAATATCTCCCCTTTGAGACGGTAGAGCTCAGACTCGCAGCTTCTTTCTCCGGTGCGATAGGCACCCCGCAATGCCTCCTCTACAAGCTGTAAGCCCTCCTCAAACTGACCCTTCCGGCCCAGCGCGTGGCCCAACACCGCCAGGAAGTGCGGACGCAATATTTCTGCACCCGTTGCATGGTAGGCGGCGAGTCCCTGACGCATCTGATCGATCGCTTCGTCGGTCGGCTCCTGATCAAGCAGTGACCAGGCATGTGTAATTTTCGCGATTGACTGATAAAGGACCAGCCCGTGTTCGCTGGAAACGGCAATCGCTTCCGCGGCATATTCCTGGGCCACCCGAGGATTGCGACAAAGCTGATGAAGAATTGCCGCAAAGACAAGCGCTGGCGCCAGGCCATGAGGTTCTGATAATGCCCGACCGAGAGCGATAGCCTCGGTAATTCGGTTCAGCGCGCGCTTGGGTTGCCCCAGAAACCACAAGCCCCAAGCTGAAAAGCAGCGCACGGCAACACCCGGGTTTTGCGCATACGGAACCGCGTCATTAACCAGTCGCTCAGGTTCGTACAGCAAGAGAGCTTTATCAAAATGCGACATCGCTGCAGCAAACTGTCCCATATGCAACGACGTTATTCCGATGGCCCAATGACCACGCAACTCGAGTCCTGGATACGTCAAGCGTTTAGCCAAATGTAGAAACTGATCGGCGATCTCTCGAGCAGTCTTTAGCTCCGCGCGCACTGTGTAAAATGTCCTAAGTCCCCAGAGAGCGTCAGAGATCGCCGGTGTTTCGCCTAGCTGCTGACATAGTTCCCACGCCTTCAAGTACAAAGAACCAACGTCTGGTGCCGCATAGCCTTCAGTCGCAACCAAGGGTAGTCCCAAAGTGAGCAGTAATCCGAGTTCCTGTTCGGCACGCTCTGGTGTGTCGGGCAGTTTCTCAAGCAAATGAAGCCCCCGACGCGACAGCGCGACGGCTTCTTTGTACGCAAACCGGCGGATGTCGTTGTCTGCAGCTTCACGAAGGTACTTGATGGCGTTCGGGTAGTCCGATCCGCGTTCGAAGTGCATCGCAAGTTCAGCCGCAATCTCAGTGGCGCGCTCGCCGTATACGTTCTCTCCTTCGTCTCCGATTCGCCGATGGAGCTGCATTCGCCTTGATTCTGAGATTCGTTCATAAAGGACCTTCTGGTACAAATCGTGGATGAAACCGTAGCGACTCACGGCTTCACCGTTTGGCAATACATGAACTCCGCAGTCTCGAATAAAGTGACCGCGACGAATAAGTTCATCACACCGGGCTTCTATCTCGGTGGAATCTTCTCCGAGGGCCACCACCAATGCGAGTGCGGAAAACTCCGCTCCCGCCACACTGGCCGCCTCAAGGGTTCGCAGTTGATTTGCATCAAGCAGGTCCAACTGCTTCTCAATCATCTGCTTGATACTGTCTGGGACGCTTACATCGATGTTCTCGATTTCTCCAACCAAGGCCCAACTTCCCTCGGACTCGCCAATGAATCCATCAGCCACCAGGTAGTCAACAGCGTTCACCATAAACAGTGGATTCCCGTACGTCCGGTCTTGAATCAAAGCAGCAAGATCTTTGGGAAATCGATTGTTCGCAAATCTGACAGACAAATACTGGTCTATCGCCTCCTCGTTGAGGTATTCAAGTGGCAACTCCTCACATTGTTGCTTGGCCAACAACTCACGCTTGACTGCCTGAAGCGGGTGTCCCGTCACAATTAACTCTACTGTCCGATAGGTCCCGATCAACATCAATTGGGCTGTATGACGCTGCCTTGCCAGATACGAGATCAGATCGAGCGTCGAGTAATCACTCCATTGAAGATCTTCCACTATCAGCACTAATGGTAAGTCTGATGTCAGTACCTCCAGCGCGTCTCCGATCTCTCGCAACATTCGCTCGCGGGTCGCTCCGAAAACTTCTTGACTCAGCAACTCGCGATCGGCGGCACTCATCAGGGAAGGCATTTGCAACAACCACATTGGCGCGTAGGCTCGCAGCACATCGACTACTTGGCGACCATGCTCACGACACAATCTTCCAACGGCCTGCAATATTGGCAGGTAGGCTTCACCAGGGCCGTACTGTTCGAGGCATTGTCCCCGGCCTATGCGGATGCTCCTATCAAAAGCAATTGACCTCAGGAATGTATCAACCAGCACGGTCTTACCGATGCCTGCCTCACCTGTTATGAATACCGTCTGACGCTCTCCGCTCAACATCTTTTCCAACCAGGTTTGCAGGTGACCCAGAACGTCGTCGCGTCCCACAACTCGCGAAGTGGAAGATTCGGGTGCCCAACTCAAGCTTGTTCGCTCGCGGACGACGACGCTCTCAATCTCCGGCAACACCCCCACGCCTTCAGTGATTGGACAGATAAATCGATACCCCCGGCGATGTGCGGTCTCGATGAAACGCGGAGCTTTTGGATCATCGCCAAGTGCCTCGCGCAGTTGACGCACTGTGACTTTGAGGACTGCCTCACCAACAAAGATTTCCGGCCACGCAGCGTTGAGGAGTTGTAGTTTCGTGACGAGTTGACCCGGACGACTTATCAGATACTTGAGTACTGCAAAGGCTTTCGGCCTCAGCTTGATGATTTGCGCATCTCGCCAGAGGCACTCGTTGATCAGGTCGAGCGAAAAGGGACCGAAGACTATTCGTGTGTTTTGTTCCATTTAATAACCAGATGAAAGTTGAGGCTTTTTGTAACGGTTCTGGCTTTCAAAGGCGTTGGGGGAGTTAACGCGGGTAGGGGATGACAATTGGGTGAGTGTATCTCAGTTTTTCAGTCGACGTCGAGAACACTGTAAAGCGGGTAGTGCGCTAAATTGCCTGACTCCGTACAACCTTAGTGTCCTCGGTGCCTTTGTGGTGGTGTTTTTTCTTCGGACTTTGCTCACCACAGAGAGAAGATTAAGGCAACCTGAGACAACTTCAATACATGCGAAGTAGCACCTCCTATATTTCTTCGGCACAAGATATGACAGTTCGTTGCTGGCCTCGCTGGCGTTACCAAAACGTTACCTCACAATAACCGCAAGTTTATTACTTATCGGCCGCATCAGCATTAACCTCGGATTATGCGACAAAGCGCCGATTTTCTAAGAAAGCCATCGTCAAGATCAATGACGACGGTTGAGACCAACCAGACTCTGCGTGGCGTGAGACTCGCTGGCGCCGAACTGCCGACGCAAACTAGATTGGTTCGCGCAATGGGGCGTTGGGATATCGTTGGGCTGATAATCAATATGATGGTTGGTGCAGGTATTTTCGGCCTCCCCTCAAAAATCTTTGTCTTGACGGGAGTCTGGAGTGTGCTGGCCTACCTGGTCTGCGCAGCGCTCATAACTCTGATCACGTTATGTTTCGCCGAGGTCGGGAGTCGCTTTTCTGAAAGTGGAGGTCCATATCTCCACGCTCGCGTGGCATTTGGTCCATTCGTTGGATTTCAGGTGGGATGGTTGCTTTGGCTAGCCCGAGTTACGGCTTCGGCGGCTCTCTGCAACTTGTTTCTGGGCTACCTCAGTTTCTTTTGGCCAGCTGCCGCATCTGGTTGGACGCGCGCCCTGGTGATTACTGTAGTCTTCACTGCTCTCACAACAATCAACATCATCGGCGTGCGAGAGACGGCAGTCGTCAATAATCTCTTCACCATCGGTAAACTCACGCCGTTGCTGCTCTTTGTAGTTCTCGGGTTATTCTTTCTCAGCCCACAGGCATTTACAGCTCCGACGATGCTTGCCCTCAACAGTTTTTCCAAAGCAGTCGTACTACTAATCTTCGCCTTCAGCGGGTTCGAGATGGCAATGGTGCCTGCTGGTGAAACCCGCAACCCTCGTGGTTACATCGCCTTTGCACTGTTAATCGCAACCATCGTAGTGACGTTGCTTTATCTCGTGGTCCAGATCGTCTGCATAGGAACATTACCATCGCTGGCTAACTCGGAGAGACCTCTGGTTGATGCCAGCACCGGCTTTCTCGGCGCTGCCGGTGCTTCGATCATTTCAATCGGTGCGCTAGTGTCGATCTTTGGCACTCTAAACTCGGGAATGCTGGTTGGACCGCGCATCCTCTTTGCGATGGCGGAACAAGGTCAGCTGCCGGGGGTATTAGCTGCCACCCACCGCCGCTTTCGCACTCCACACTTTGCCATCCTTATTTCAGCGGTCGTCATCCTGGTAGTGACCTTAGAAGGCACGTTCATGTCGACGTTGACGATCAGCACGGTGATTCGGTTGTTGTGTTACATCTCAACCTGCATTTCCCTTCCCGTGTTACGGCGAAAAGCCGATGTGCCATTGCCACGATTCAGCGCACCCGCGGGAATAGTAGTGGCTTGCCTGGCAACGGCGTTGTCGGTCCTGGTGCTTTGCAACAGCGCCGCGCAGGAGCTGCGCCAGGTGGCCGTGGTTGGGTCACTCGGAATTGTGATCTTCCTGTTGCTTGGCGGACTCAAGAGCTATCTCACTGCTGACGCTCGAGAGACTTTCTAAAACCTGAAGCCTATACCCAGTATTGGACCACGCTGGTTCATGTCGAATATGAAATTATTCTTGTCGTAGTCGACATCCAGAACGCGATAACCAAATATCAGCGCAATCTTCGGGTTAATGTCGTAACCACCACCGCCAAAGACCTGCCACGTAAACTGCGAGCCGCCACCGCCGAGGTCAAATTTGCCGGTGAGAAATAGTTTCTCCGACAAAGCCATTTTCCCGCGTAGTCCGCCCACCGCATCCACCCAACTTCGACTGCCCTCGATCCGAGTTGCCGGTAAAATTCCAGCACCGAATTCCAAATCCGTTTTCACCCGCCAGACTCGAGCGCCCCCCAGCACGTCGAGCGACGCACCTTTCCCAGAGTTCTCGAGCAGACGGTAGCCAACCTCTTGATCAAAGATGAACGTCTTAAAGCCCGCATCAACAGTGGAGAAGAGTGGGCCAGGTGTCGCCTTCTCGTCTGAGACACTCACGTATTCCAAGTCTGTAAGCGAGATAAACTTTCCCTTACGAGCTTCAAACGTTCCCATGAAAGCAAAGTTCAACGAATCAAAGATATCGCTGAAACTCTCATCCACCTGGGCAGTGCGATTGCCGATGCCACCAGTGCCGTGCAATCCCGCCAGCCAGAAGTAGGGGCTGAATTGAAACTGCCACTTGTCCGGGTCCACAGTTTGCGGGCCGGACGTCGTTGCTGTTTTTGCATCGACCATGGCAGTGGTCAAAGGCTCGGCCATCTCGTTAAGACCGACCTCAGTTTGTTCAGCCTTGTTCGTCGGCCCTTTCTTGATCTCAAGGTCGTTGGACTTGGGGGTTGAATTAATACTTGGGGTCTTAGTTAGCGCAGGATTCTCAGTTAACGTCTGCGCAGTAACACTGGGTAAACCAATCGTCGTCAGTAACAAGGCGCCGAACACAGCCTGTGACTTTGAAATGAGTGACATTTTTTGATTCTTCTTTCGTTATTCGAACTAGGCCCTCAGGTTTGCGGACTAAGCTTTTTACTTACCGTTTCCATGTTGACCTTGGCATTAGGATCCATGCAACTGTCATTTCTACCAGTTAAAGCTTTCAAGTTTCTAACGTCGTCTATTTGAATTACCCAGCGAAAATACCAAGTCCACCAAATTCTAAAGACTATTCTCCGCGTCACTCTGCGTGGTCTGAGATCGCCAATTGATCTGGCTTCGAGGCAGGCCGGGTGTTTGTGAAGGCTGATGGTCCAGGCAAAGGTGTTCCATTCGCAGACTTGCTGCAGCGGGCCAACCTGCGTTTGGTGAGTGGCACTGGTAAGTCAGACTCCACGTTCGGCAATCCAGCCCCGAAGTTCTCGACGCATTCGTTTGGTTGTCACTTCGTTGAGGTCACCTGGCAACCGGAGATCGCGCGGTTGCGAGTCAGTCGGGTCGTTTCCGTCATTGACGCCGGTCGCATCCTGAACCCACTCGCTGGTCGAAATCAGATTGAAGGCGCGGTCGTGATGGGGATCGGCATGGGACTGCTCGAACACACGACTTACGATCCTCAGAACGGCGCACCTATCAATAGCAACCTTGCCGATTACCTCGTGGCGGTGAACGCCGACGCACCAAACATCGAAGTACATTTCCTTGATTATCCGGACAAGGAAATTAATGAACTTGGCGCACGCGGTATCGGTGAAATCGGATTGGCGGGTATGGCGTCGGCAATTACAGATGCGGTCCACCATGCAACCGGCGTGCGCGTGCGGGAAATACCAGTCAAGCTTGAGGATCTGTTGACGTAAGTATTCGTACTAACTGATCGCGTGGCTCTTCTCGGTGCGACCTTAGTGTCCTCTGCGTCTCGGCGGTTGTATTACTTTCACCACCGAGTCACAGAGAACACTGAGGTGGCACAGAGAGCTACCCTTTAGGAATTCTTTCGAGGACGCCATCACCGTAAATCTCGTACAGCTTCAAGTGGTCCATGTGTACATAACCAATATGACAGCCGCACGTACGATTACTACACGGCCGCTCGCGAAGTACCTCACGTAAATCACCGAGATAGATGTTGCCAATTTCTTCGCGGATGAAGTGGCAGCGGCGGATCGAGCCGTCACTGGCTTCCCATGTCACACCTGCCTCTGCTTCGTCGTATTCAATGCCGAGTCGATACGCAGTGCCTGATGGATCGTCAAGAGGCACTCCCGTTTCCACTCTTTTACAGGTTTGCCGAACAACTCCGCTGTATGTTCATAGAGAGACATGACTCATCGCTCCTCATTTTTGTTGTTTAAGAGATGTTGGCTCAAATCGGATTACCGCTCTGAATTTATCGTCTAGATGCGAAAGTTGCGAATCGAGAAATTGCGACGCAGATCAACGACGATGATACGACTAAGGTTGTCACCAATAGTTAGCGTCTCCTGCGTCAGCCTGGTTGAGACTTCATTTGCACCCTCGAACCACAATTCAGCCGTGATGTCCTCTGTCTGAAGGTCGATAACACGAACTCTCACACCGTCTTTCTCAAGCACTGGGGAAACAACTCTTCCACCAAATACGTCAGGGACTAATGGTATGCATGACTCATCGCCGATGACTAGCTCAAATTTTTCAAGTTCATTCTCAAAGACACGCAAGCTCACAGAGGGTAACGGCGACATTACCGGTTCCAGTTGACTAGAGTCCACCAGGCAATAGAGTGATTGGTCTACATAAATACCTTCAGGAGAGAAAGCATCACAATGATTTACACGAACCACATTGTCTGGAGCCTTGCGCGGTGATGTCCTGGTCCGCAGATACTGTAGTGGAAGGCGATAGACCCATTGCTCGACCTCTGACGAGTCGTTATTAATAGTGAGAAAACTACAAGATGCTTCGCTGCGAGCGACACTAACAACTTTATTGCCTGCGTCCGGCACTCGCCAGAGCGCTTCAAAACTTTTTGAGTTAGCGTCAATTGCATAAAAGTCACCTTTGGCGCCTAGAAACCAGAGAGTGCCATCGTAGGTCGGAGCGAACGCGTCGATATGAGCGTCGCACCAGTCTTCACCTCGCCACTCAAGCAGATTAAGCCGTGAGAGTCGCCACACTTCTCCACGTCGTGCGAGTGCGATTGCGCGGTCGCCGTGATCTGAAATTGCCAACCTGTCGGCAGGCTGATCAAAATGCGTAACTGTACGACCATCCCGAGTTAACAGTCTGACGCCGATCTCGCCAAGTGCAACCAGCAATCGCCCATTTTGCAGAAACACAGCATCATGAACACGCATAGAACCACAATCTGCAGGCGGATACCTGAGCGAGAGCGCTGACGTAACGCGCCGATCGGGCTCGACTGGAAATGGAGGTAGATCCGTTCGCAAAGCTCCATCGCCGCTGAAGTTGACTAGGCGGGCGAACTGCTTGGACGTCAATGGACCAGCGTTTTGTCCCGCGTCGCGCAGAATCGCGCGTGCAGTTACACGGGCCAGTGTTTGTGCCTCCCTTGTAACGTCTCCATTACAGAGTGCTTCGGCGAAAGTCGCACGCGTTACGTGTTGTTCAAGACTTTCGTCCTCCAGGAATACGAGGGCCCTACGACGTATGTCGTCGAAATCCTCAGGAACGACCGTCACCTTGCGTGCAAGCATCCGCGCCGCGACCGGGCCTCCCACTTCAATAGCGCGGTCCATCCAGCGACAAGCGGTTCGTCTTTGAGACTGAATGGGCCAAAGGACATCAACGGCGCCAGCGTAGTTCCCTGCTTCCGCGAGCGACGCGGCCCAGACCACCCGTAGTTTTTCACCCTGTTCCTTGTCTCCCTTTTCAAGCCGCGATACCGCATCAGCAAACGCGTGAGTCCGTCTCGCGATCCCAACTGCACGCTTAATATCGCCTGCGATAAACCATTGACGCACCACCAAACCGGGCGGCAACTCGCGAGCTTCAGCCAGTTCGGCGGCGAGGGTTAATTTGCCGTGTCGTTCGAGAAAAGATACGGCCTCATCATTCGCTCGGAGCAGTTCGGCCAGGACGAACGCGGCTTCCTCGATCCGCTGTTGCGCCACCAGCCGTTCGAAAGAAGCGCGGTAAAGCCTGTAGAGGTAAGACATAACATCGTTTGCCAGGCCAATACTTCGTGAGCTCGGACTTTGCCAGGGAAAGATTGAGAGGTTCTTTCTCGGCGACGGCACTCCGAGCGCCGGTCGCTGACTGAGTGCTGAAAGATCACCAAGAGGGATTGCATGTTTGAGTGCTTCATTCAGATCGCCACGTTCAAACATGTCCATCATCTTGCCGATGTAGGCGGCTTGCCTGCGACCCAGTAGTCGTGTGAGATGTGAAGCGTGCAATAACCGCACGCCTAAGCGCGTCAGCCACCCGCTCTCTTTTCTCACCGGTCGAGTTGTGAATCCTTGACTGGCAGTCCGTTGACTTTGCGCGAGCTTTCCAATCGCTGAAGAAATCGACTGGATCAATCCACCTAACCAACTTCGCACCTCATCTCCCGCACTCCAATCGGAGGATTGTTTACTTCCCGAAGCCACCGATTTAAGCGCGGCGATTGCCTCGCGAAGGCCGGAAGCTTCCGCGGGTACACCGTCGAGTTTGGCTCGAGTGTCAAACGGCTGCGGCTCCACTACCACTTTAGGCTGCTCAAACGCCGCTCCCAATGAAGTGACTTCCACAACTTTAAACGCCGAGACATCAAGCCACTGCTCAGGAGGTTCAGTACTGGTCGAGCCTAAGTGGGCCACGTTTGCAACGCCGCCCGCTGAAAAAATAACGGAATGAGACGGAGCATTCAGCTTCTCGAGTTCATCCGGTGACAAAGGAAGTGCCGACAACACGCTTTCCATTTGGACCAGCGGCGTCGCAACAGACCTAGCAGAGTCGACTCTGATCGTTGAAGGCAAACGAACAAGATAGATTGGTCCGTCCTGATAAACCTGTACTCCGGGTGCCCATAGTTTGAGGATTCTGCAGCGAGTTTCAGCAACTCCAATCAGATCAGTACTGAATAGAAAACCTGATGCCTCAACCTGACCTTTATGTGCGATCTTGCGCGGACGTACGTTTGTCACTTCTCGGACTCCTTGAGATAGCGGCAAAGATCGGCAGCGTGCCGTATTGAATAGATTACGATTTGACCGTCGATCGTCGAGTACGCGATGTGAGGAGCTCGTTGGCTAAGGACGATGTGTTCAACGGGCGCGTGAGTGCGGAAAATTTCTTTTCGCCAATTACGTCCATTCAGAGTAACAGTCTGGCGATCGTCTTCGAGTTCGAGCAAGCCGGGCTCAGAAGAGATACGTTCGTCAACTAAAACTCCGAATACTTTCGCGCCATTAGGTGTCATCACCACCAGGACCCCTTGTCCTTTATTACTAATTACAACCCATTGGAATTCGGTTTGTTGCAGCGCGAGCAATCCAAACTCCGGATGCGCGAGTCTTGATGGTGGACCAAAGAAAGCACCAAGGGCTTTTTCCTCTAATGGTGTTTTCCGGTTGATGCCTTCGCCAATAGAGACGATTCGGAAGTGATTGTCAGGCCATTCATTACCGACATAGACAAGACGAGAATTCAAAACGGTGACTGCAAGAACCTGGGTCGCGATCAGTTGTATCGTGCCTACCACTGCTTTCGACCCAACTAATTTGCCTTCGCCCCTCAGTTGCGAAAACCTAAAAAGCGAGCCTGCGCCATCCAGCGCAGCAATCTCTCCTTCCCACGGCAACAAGAAGCAGGGGGTCAGTAGCGTCTCATCAGCAGAAGGTGTGAAGAACACATTGCTGTTGTAGCCTGTGTAGTTACCAGCTGGCAGCTTGATGGATCCCTGGCGACAATACTCAAGCTTTACAAAACGATCCTCAGGCGCAAGCAAGGCAATACTCCGACCGACTCTTCCTGCCGCGCACAACGGTTGCCACTTACTGGTGCGATAAGCCCTGGCTCGTGACGCACCTGCTTTCGGCGAGTTGGGAACGTTAAAGGCAGTCACACCCCATTTCGCGGTTCGTGTGAAAATTTTTGTTCCGCTTATGTCGAACAGAAGACTTGAGCCGGTGTATGAAGAAACTGGAGTCTTCTGTATCTCGGGAACTACCGCTGCAAAAGGATCGCGCAAGAGCCGTGTACTGATGCTGCTTTTGGGAAGTTCGAGATTTACTTCTGCTGACAATCCTGAGGCGCTGTTGCACGACACTGCAAGTTCACGTTTACCTGGTTCAAGAACGTCATCAACGTAGATTCTTGAAGATCCTTTCTGAACTTGAAGGCGCGACAGTCGCTTTCCCCCGATGAGCCAAACATCGTCGAGTCCGTTCCAGGTCGCAAGTTGCTTCTCCCACGCGGCTATATTGCTATCGCTAACTTCACGATGACTTCGCGCTGCCAGGAGACTCATGATGTTACTGGCATTTACGTCTCGATAGATCGCTGTTTCCGGTTGTTGTAAAACTCCCCAGGAAAAACTTGAACCCGCCGAATCGGCCCGGTTGGCCAATACGATCAGAGCGGCGATGTGTGCGACACGAGGCGAGCCAATTTGACTTGGACCAGTGTCGAAGAGTGCCAGCGACGCTCTTGTGCCCACCGGCGACGAACGTGCCGGGTTCAGAAACAGGTGTTCACCCATGACGGCACGTCGCATAAATTCGTCTTCAAGTTCATCCGCCAGCATCCATTCGGAGAGCAAAAGTCGTTCGTAGGTTCCACGACGGTTGAGCCCGTCAAAACCATCTGGCTCTCCTTCCCTCTCATTGATTCGTGGTAGCGGCGCACCAATGAGCATAGAGACACGTTGAATGATTGGACCAAGTGCCACACTTACTTCCTCGGGAAAGATCTTGAGATATCCCGCCCACGGTGTGAGCGACGGTGGGAGATTCATAAATCGGCCTCCAGCCATTTGATTAGAGAAGCTGGTGCGAGGGTTCGAGCTTCTGATAGCTGAATAATTGAAGGCGGATCGAGCAACAAGGCGGCTGGACCAGCGGCGTTATGAAACGCTGCAAGTGCTCGTTCGAGCAGAGCCGGTGGCACTGACGGCTCGAGATTTGTTGGGAGCAAAAGAGAAACAGATTGCGAGTCGTGACCGAGATAGACCACACCATCGACCCAGGGTAAATGGTCCGCTTCTCCCAGAATAACCAGGAGTCCCGGTGCAGCAACACCTTTGTAACGTGAAAGAGAATCGGGATTAAGCAATAGGCGGTTCGCCAGT
>DATIBX010000448.1:0-7613 GCA_035457105.1 Pyrinomonadaceae bacterium | reverse complement strand
ACCACGAACATTCCAATCGCCATTGGCCTGATATTGATGATGTATCCGCCGCTGGCTAAAGTACGCTACGAAAACCTCGGTGAGGTTTTCCGAAACCTGAAAATACTTGGTCTGTCCCTCATCCAGAATTGGATCATTGGTCCTATTTTGATGTTTGCGCTCGCGATCATTTTTCTGCGTAGCTATCCAGAGTATATGGTGGGACTGATCATGATCGGCCTCGCGCGCTGTATTGCCATGGTCATCGTCTGGAACGAACTGGCGCATGGTGACACTGAATATGCGGCAGGCCTCGTAGCTTTCAACAGTGTCTTTCAAGTTCTTTTCTATAGCGTGTATGCATGGATTTTCATTACCTTGTTACCTCCGCTGTTTGGGCTCTCCGGAAGCGTGGTTGAAGTCAGCATCGGTCAAATTGCCGAAAGCGTCTTTATTTATCTGGGCATTCCCTTTATGGCTGGAATGCTCACGCGCTTCGTGCTAGTGAAGGTAAAAGGCAAAGAGTGGTACCACAGTATTTTCATTCCTAAGATCAGCCCGCTGACACTCATCGCTCTGCTATTCACAATCGTTGTGATGTTCAGTCTTAAGGGCAATCTGATCGTGCGATTGCCGCTCGATGTGGTTCGTATTGCCATACCGCTCCTCATCTACTTCGTTGTGATGTTTCTAGTCAGCTTCTATATGGGCAAGAAGGCTGGAGCTGATTACTCCAAGACTGCCACGCTCTCATTTACTGCCGCAAGCAATAATTTTGAACTGGCGATTGCCGTCGCAGTCGCTGTCTTCGGAATCAACTCGGGTGCAGCTTTTGCTGCAGTGATTGGTCCATTGGTGGAAGTCCCGGCATTGATTGGACTCGTTAATATCGCGCTGTGGTTTCAGATGCGATTCTTTGCTGGGGAACAGCAGGATTCACCCTACAGCCGGTTGAAGATGCGCCGTGAAGTAACTGTTGGCGATAGATGAATCACCGTTTTGTGAGGAAGCTATCAGGGAGGAGTGCGCGCGCAAGTCTCCGTGGCGTTCGCCCGTCCATTCAACTTCAGTGCTGTAAGAATATTTGTCTTCCATGATTGGCCCTCATTGTAATAGCCGATGGCTTCCCGAGATTTGAGCATGAAGGACCTTCCTGATGAGTCCTGCTTAACCTCACGCATCGCCAATGAGCAATAGATCTGTTTTCCGTTCCGAGTAATCCAAAGGAAAAGAGATAAGCCCGGAGTCGGTTGGACGGAGTTGAGTGTACGAGCGATTCTTACAGGCAGAGTGGTGCAGCACGGTGACAATCTCTGAATCAGGGCCGAGTTAGTAGATGTGCAAAACAATTCTCATCTCTGGAGCGAGCAGTACAACCGGAAACTCGCCGACGTGCTGACAATACAAACGGAGATCTCTCTGGAAATTTCTGAGAAGTTGCGATTGAAGCTTGCAGGGGATGATCAGAAGCGGCTCACGAAGCGCTACACCGAGGATACGGAGGCGTATCGACTTGATTTGAAGGGTCGTTACTACTGGAACAAGCGCAATGGCGATGGATTAAAAAAGCGATTGTGCAGTTTCAGCCGGCAATAGACCGCGACCCTAATTACGCACTCGCTTATGCCGGGCTGGCTGATTGTTACTTGATACTAGAACAATATGCCGGCTTTCCTGCCACTGAGACGCTACCGAAAGGAAAATCTGCGATTGACCACGCCCTGCAGATCGATGACTCCTTGTCCGAGGCTCACACCTCACTTGCTTCGTTCTACCATCAGACTTGGAAGTGGGATGAAGCTGAGAAGGATTTCAACGGGCGATCAGTCTGAATCCGAATTACCCGACTGCACATCACTGGTATCAATATTACCTTCGCAGCAGAAGCAGACTGGACCAGGCTCTCGTGCAAATAAAGCGCGCTCAGGAACTCGATCCTCTTTCGCCTATCTTTGAAGTCAATATCGCGACCGTGTATATCATGAAAGGCGATCTGGATGCTGCCATGGAGCACTCCCAACGTCTTATTGATCTCGATCCAAACTATTCACTGGCCCACGACCCGCTGGGTAAGATCTACATCAAACAACACCGAAACGCGGAAGCTGTTGCGGCATTTCAAAAGGACGTGGGGTCTGATCGGTCAGCACTAGCACTCGGGAGTCTGGGCCAGGCATTATGCACTAGCGGGCAGACACGACGAAGCGCGGGCCGTGCTCAAAGAGCTTGAGGAAAAGTACGTGAAGCGGGAGACGCTCGGGCAATATGTTGCCGAAGTCTGTGTCGGTCTTGATGATGAGAGACAGGCAATGGCCAGGCTTGAAAAAGATTTCCAGGCTCGCAGGCTTACTGGCTTCAGTAACTACGAATCCACTCTCGACTCTTTACGCAGTGATCCACGATTCGTGGATCTATTGGGCCGCATGGGACTGAAGCCGTGAATTAATATCTCGTAAGCGACCCTAGCGAACCATGATCTTCATTAGGATTTCTCTTAAATTTTGAGAGTACCATCTGGTCGCTTCGCTCCCGGTACTGTACTGGATGCTACCTTTGGATTTTCCACAACTAATCCCGCGGGAATTTCTTTATCTGGTCGGGAAGGTTCGTCAACGGAAAGGTTGTGACGGTTTCATTTCCGCCTGCTACCTTCACGGACTGTGAACCAGCTACGGATCGGGTTTGTTCCGGAATTGTTTTTTCATCCAACAGCAGCACGTGCTCTCCGGGTGGCAGGTCACCGATCATGAAGTATCCCTTGTCATCCGTCAGGGTGTCGGGGCCGCTACTCGTCACTACGCGCACGTCAGGTAAAGGCTGTTCACCTTCGTCCAGCTTTCCATTCTCATTAGCATCGAGCCATACCACTCCGCTGATCCGACCAGTGCGCACGACTCGAAAATCCACCATGACGTCTTGTCGTGAACTGAGCTCGACGAGCTGCTGTGTGCTGTCTAAAAGAGTCAGGTCAGCCCGTACCGATAACAGATCCAGATAGACCGAGTGTTCCCCGCGTGCAACACTGTCGATGCGAAAATTACCATTGACGTCTGAAACCACGTAACGGTTTCCATCGACACGGATTCTCACATTCGTCTGGGGCAAATCAATTCCCGGCTCAAATCGTCCGTTGAGATTCACGTCCTGGTAAACTCGGCCAGTTACTGCTCCGTAGGAATTCAACTCAGTGATTGGACCATTGAGCACACTCTCAGCGCGTTTGGAAGAAAAAAACAGGCCATGCAAAGAAATCAAGGCCGTCGTATCCGCTTGCATCTTTAAGTAGCTAAATTGCAGCGTGGTGTTTCGCGGCAACTTAGCAGAGACCGATAGCTGTTCCGAGGGATGAAACTGAGCAGAATTGCTTCTCGTGTAACCAAGCCCGCCACTCATAGAGAGACGATTCTGGAATAAGTTTGATAATCGCCATGTTGCCAGTCCGCTTAAGACCCCGTGACTGCCCAACGACTGACTCATTTCGAGAGTATTCGATTCATTGATCCGGATGTTGCTGCCAATTTGCGCGTTCAGGGCCGTATCCCCGAATGTCTTAATGCGCGAGCCGTTGAAGAAGATGTTCCAGCGGTGAAACTTTTTCGTCGCCATCACCAGTGTGAATGCGGAGCTCCTCAATTGTGTGGTACCGCTTTGTGTGTGGGAAACAAAGAAAGCCGGCAATGCATCACCTGGCGCCAGACTGAAACTCGCGTTGATGTAACGATTAAATTGCCCCACTCTTCCCGGCGTGGTGGCAGTGCTACCGCTTACTGTTGCCGAAAACCATCGTCGAGGCTGCCAATTCACTCCTGCCGCAGCCACACTAATTGGTTCATGTAGTCCATTCTGGGGTGTCAAAAACTTTGGACCAACATAAGCATAACGGCCTTGAAGAAGTATTTGCTCCGACAGTTGATATGAACCGGTGAGATTGATCGCGACGTCAATTCCTTTTGTTTGAGTCTGGTCGCGATTGACACCTGAGAATTGACCCACGGCCACATCGGCCTGAAATCGATTAAGACCTGATATGTACTTGAGTCCTCCAGCCGTCATATCTCCCCGGCGAGTCGAACCTCCGAAGTGCATACCTCCGGCAGACATCGTGAAGTCCGATTGCCGCTGACTCTGAGTGGCAGTGGTCACAATTGCACCGAACACGTTTGTGTCGTAGCGGGCGTTGAACGGTAACTTCAAACTTGGTTTCAGGACAGGATTTGAATTTAACTCCGGGGTAGGAGTTTCAGGTATTCCCGATGTTGTTTGCCCACCAAAAAAATCCAGTCGCACATGAGACAAAGGCAGTTGTACGAGGCCGCCTCGAACGGTTGCGCTCAGGAATTCCACGTCAGTGCCAGTTCCAAATTCGCCACCAACGAAACTCTGACCATTCGGACGGTCCAGCCTGACAGTACCGCTCTGTAAACCAGGACGTGACGAATTGTAAGTGGTTCCCATCGCTGAGTTAGCGATGAAGCTCAGCCTTGCGTCCCCGACCCGACCAGTGCCACGTAGTACCAGGCTATGTTCTCCCGACGAAATGTACCGGCTGTAGTTATAGTCGTATTCGATCTGAAAGATTTCCCACGGTGCATGTTTAGATCCGGGTCGAATGGTCTGAGCTTGAACACCTTTGTGACTAATAACTATGGCGTTACTTTCGTCGCGCCGGATTGTCACATCGAGGAGTGCTGCCACGATTTCGGCAGGCAGCATTAGCTCGTTCGGGCTGGGCGGGAAGACCAAGTCTGCGGTTCCGGAAACCGTTAGCACCACTGCCCCATTCTCGCGGACTTCATTTAGTGGGGCATTGAAGACCGCGACCGTCCCGTTTTGACGACGAATTGTGACCATGCGCAATGCCGAATCGGAGATTACCGTGTCGCCAAGTGCCTGAGCGATGGTAGCAACAGGTAGAAAGAGTCGACCGCCACGCACTTGCGCCGTGCCATTTGGTCCAGCGATTGCGCGTTCATTTACGATTATTACTGATGTTTCTTGCGGACCAGTTTTCGGAGTCGCGGTGGCGTCGCCCGTTGAGGTGTAACCGGCGACAGCGGTTCCCTGCAGCGCCAAAGCGATGGTGATGTAGATCACAATTACGCGGAACAAACGGTGCATTGGGGAAAGTGGGATTTTTTCGGTAATGCCGCGGAGCCAAAGGTGCGAATGGCGCTAATGCTGAAATCTCTTTTGCAGATTCCCGGGGCGTAACAGATTTCGATCAGTAATTGTCATTTTCCCTAGAAGTTCGAGTTCATTGGGTGTGTTATAAACCTATCAATCTCATTGAGGAGTTTCTAAATCGATGCTTACGAGGTGGTTAGCGCCGAGGTGTCTTCGTGTCTCCGCGCTAGTCGTTGTCATGCTACTAGTACCTGTCTTCGTTGAGGCGCAGACGGGTCAGGTGACCTTGAAAGGCATCGTCAGCGAAACCGTAGCGCTGTCGGTTCGGCCGGATTTGATTCCAGCCAAAGCCGGCTTGGACGTGGTGAGAACTGGCAACACCATACGAATAACCTGGTCCAGTGACGATTCGAAGGGTCCAGTTATTCGTGTGCCTTTACTGGTGCGTTCAAATAGCAGTTTCAAACTTTCGGCCAAAGTCGAATCAGCAACAGCCATGTTGACTCAGTTGTCGGTGATCGATGTACGTGCGACTGGAAGGTTGGTATCGCCCCAGGCTGTAAATGGATTAAACGTGCCGCAGCAGTTCGAAATGCACGGATCAAATGAAAGCTCGCCTTTGGATATTTCTCGCCCATTGATCGTAGTAAGTGGACCACGCGTGTCGCTTGGAGGAACTCTCGAATCTCCAGATAACGCTTTGGAAATAACTGTCCTCATTGGTGTGAGGCCAGAACCGGGCCACCGGTGGATGGTCCAATTGACGTTTTCTGGGACTGCGGAATAACTAACTCAGTGACTCCTTCCGTTGGCCTACTTCCATCTTGAAAGTCAACCCGGTACTTCACCGTATAAACACCGGGAACCAGATGCGCTTCGAGTACGAGAGGCTGACGCAATTCCGCACCGCCCAGCAACGGTAAAGATTCTTTTTGTGGCAAATCGACGATAGAAACGCCTGAGCCGTCAGTTAACCTTAGCGAAGTAAGAGGACGCACTACGCTGTTGCCGGTGTTCTTTAGCAGGGGAGTCACAACCAGATTGTCTCCAGAGGCCTCAGCACGGAGACTTTCCAATGAGCCATGTCGACGGAGTTGCGGCACTTTGATGTAGAACACCGCTGCCATTCGGTACCGAATCACTACTTGCCGTCGGTTCTCGTTGAGTTTGATGTTATCGGGGCGTTGTTCAACTATCAGAGCCGTCAGGTGATCTCCGGCAGTGGCGCCTTTCGGTACAGAAATGGTGACTCTAATAGAGTGTAGGTTTCCAGGGACCACGGTCGTTTCAGCCGGGCTATAGAGCAGCCACGAACTCGCCGAGTTGGGAAGGGTATTGGCCCTTTCAAATTTGACCTGACCATCTCGATCGATGGTCCAATCGTTCACACTGGCAACGATGCGGACGGGTTTTGAGTCTCCTGTAGTGCTGTGATAGTCGAGGTTCACGACGACTGTGGTCTCCGACCCGGGCGTCATCTCCAGCTCCAGTCGAGCCGGAGCTAACGAGATGCCGTTGCCGGTTGGCTGCGTCGTCGGCTCGGGATTCGGACTCTGGGCGCTCACGCAAACCGTGGCCAGGAATAACAATAGAATTGCTGCGAAGCGGTAAGTTATAGGCGGCATCGAATTGAAACCTTTCAGCAAGGAACGTTCGGACCAGGCGAGATTGTGAAGATAAGAGTGGCGGAAGAAATTCCTGTGGCGAAGAACTGCGGCGTCATTGCAAAGATGGCATCAAAAACGTAACCATCACTTTGCTGTCGGATCGAACTGTTATTCTTTGAGAGTTGAGGGCCACTGAGCAGAATCGTCGAGCCGGATAAATTAGCAAGTGTTGACGAATATGATACCCGGCCATTACTTCCTACGGATACGGAGGTGACCGGATCGATGTTGAAGGGCGATCGAATGACGTGAGTACTCTGAGAACAAATCTTGCCGGCGCCTCCGAGTACGCGCAAATTCTGAATTCCGAAGCCTACGTCTGATGCTTGCACAGCTTGTGCATTTGCGTTCGTCAGGCCGGACATTGAAACGGCCACCTGATAAGGTTGATTGCTTCGAAGCGCGATTGGGACGATGACCTTCACGATTGAATTCGTATTCAATGGCGAGACTTCCCCAAAATTGATTGTCACTACCAAATCGTTTCTAACCTCGGAACTGCCGGTGACTGAACCGTTCAGCGCACCGGTGATTGTTGGTTGACCACCACTGCTGATATCCAGCGCCTGACCAGAAGCAGACTGCGCGGCAAGGAGTGTTAAGACGGCGATAAAAGAGTATCCGAAGTGCCTTAATCGCATTACGGTGCCGCAACGGTAAAAGTGACGGAGATATTGGTGGTGCCGTTTTCGAAAAACTGAGGCTTAACGGCAAAGAATGCGGGTACGGTTAGTCCATTTGCATTGCTGCGGGGAACCGCGTTCATGATGTATGGACCACTGAGCGCCGTGGTTGCGGCAGAGAAGGCGCTGAGATTTGATCTCACGGCGGTGAATTCGTAAC
>DATIBX010000447.1:0-9253 GCA_035457105.1 Pyrinomonadaceae bacterium | reverse complement strand
AATTAGTAGGGCCTCTGGTGAGTGCTTCGTACTTTGTACTTATGAGCTTCGTGCTTAGCACTTTGTGGTTTGTACTGTGGTTGGGCTCGATGATAGTGGTAATGTAATTTGGCTTCGACACGAAGACCGAAGCACTAAATACAAAGTACAAAGTACAAAGCACAAAGATTGAAAAGGAAACTCCTAACTTACCTGGCTTGTCCCGATTGTGCGCAGCCGTTCGAACTCTCCGCGAGGCAATCGCAGGACGAGGAGATAATGGAGGGTTCATTGCGTTGTGGACCATGCGCCTTATCTTTTCCCGTTACGGGAGGTATCCCAAGATTTGCCGACCTCGATCAGATCGAAAAGGACAAGAAAGCGACTGCCGAAGGCTTTGGGTGGCAGTGGCAACACTTCACTCAGACTGATGAGCGGTACGCAGATCAATTTCTGGGCTGGATTGCCCCAGTCAGACCGGAGTTTTTTAAAGATAAGATCGTGCTCGAGGGTGGTTGCGGCAAGGGCCGTCATACACAGTTGGCAGCTGCCTGGGGAGCTCGAGATGTCGTGGGCGTCGACTTGAGTGCGGCGGTTGAAACGGCATTTGCAGCGACGCGCCAACTTGGCAACGTTCACATCATCCAGGCCGATATCTATCGTTTACCGCTGGCTCGCGTCTTTGACTACGCCTTCTCAGTTGGCGTGCTGCACCATCTGCCCGATCCACGACGTGGTTTTATCTCGCTGGCCTCCAAAGTTAAATCAGGTGGTCACATCTCAGCCTGGGTTTATGGAGCCGAAAATAACGAATGGATAACCCGCTGGGTTAACCCCGTGCGCGAGAAGTTGACTTCGCGGATGGACCAGCGTTTTTTGCTGCAGTTATCAAAGATTCCGGCAGCCGCAGTTTACGCAGCCACTAAACTGATTTATGGTCCACTTAATAAAGCGGGTTCATCAGTTACTAAACATCTCTTCTATAACGATTATTTGAGCGCGATTGCCCCTTTTGGTTGGCGCGAGCAACATACGATCGTGTTTGATCACCTGGTGGCGCCGACGGCGTTCTATATTTCGCGCGAGGAGTTTTCTGAGTGGTGGCGCGAACTCGCGACGCAAGACCCCGTGATTACGTGGCATAACAAGAATAGTTGGCGAGGGTTTGGAAAGATCTAATCGATGCAGTCTAACCAGATGGTCCAAAGTAGGATCTGGCAACCGCTCTGGCAATTGCCGTCGCGAGCCGATCTGATTTACTCACTGGCAAAACGAGAACTGTTAACCCGATACAAGGGCTCGGTGCTGGGCATTATTTGGGCTCTAATAACTCCGGTAGTGATGATCGGGATCTTTACTATCGTCTTTAGCGGAATTTTTGGTGCTCGTTTTGGTTCTTCATCCTCACACTGGGATTACGCATTGTATCTTTTCTGTGCCTTGATTCCGTGGTCGATGTTTCAAGAGACGGTACAACAATCGGCCAATACGATCGTTAGCCACGCCAATCTTGTAAAGCGGGTAGTCTTTCCTTTAGAGACTTTACCAGTGGCACAAACCATTTCCGCACTCGGGAATCAACTCTTCGCGACTATTGCGCTGTTGATCGCAACTATCGTCTTGCGTCATGAGCTTCATCTTACTGCCTTGTGGCTACCAGTGTTGCTCGTGCCCCAGCTGTTACTGGTGCTCGGTGCTTCATGGTTGATGGCTTCGCTTGGAGTTTTCCTGCGTGACATCGCACAAGGAGTGTCGCTTGTTCTGATGGCCTGGATGTACCTGACCCCGATCATTTATCCGGAGTCGATTGTGCCGCAGCAGTATCGCTGGTTGATCGAATTGAACCCGTTCACGCCGCTGGTCCGCAGTTACCGCAGGATATTCTTGGATGGGCAGAATCCGGACTGGATAGGTCTTTTGTACTTCACGGGCGTGGCGGTTGCGGTTTTTGTCTTCGGTTATTGGTGGTTTGCTCGCACGCGCAAGAATTTCGCCGATGTGGTTTAGCTTCGTTGTGTCACCTCATCACTCGAATCGCGCAACTCATCACCAAAATCCTGACCACAGTACCTTTGCCTTCCAAATAGCTGGCGATCAGTAGTAGCATGCGGAACATGTCAGTTCGGATGATTCTACTGTTGATGTCTGTCACGCTCTTTTCTTACTCTTGCGCTCACACGATCGGAGCATCATCCCGGACGGTCTCGCCTGCTAAAGAAGCTCTAGTTACAGATCAGAAAGTCAGTTTCGAGAACGACATTGAGCCGATTCTCAAAGCTAAATGCCAGGCATGTCATTTTCCTGGCGGTCGGATGTACGACAAACTGCCGTTTGATCGAGCCGAGACCATCAAGAAATTGGGCACCAAACTGTTCACCCGAATTAAAGATGAACACGATCAAAAACTGATTGCCCAATTTCTCTCGCAATCGTGACGATCCTTTGCTATTCGACCCGGACTTCGTAGCCCTCGCTTAAGCCAAGTACGTATCGTTCCCATCGTTTTTGAAAGCGCTCAAGATTCGTCTGCTGGAGTACGGTCTGTAGTGATTTGTAACCGGTAGGATCGTCATCCTGGCTAGCATGAAAGCGTTTATAAAACTTTAGGAGCAGTCCCTTTTGCTGAAGGTAATAACAGAGGTAACGAGCCTGGGCATAGTTGTTTCCGGCCTTGTCGGCATAGAAAGTAGTGGTGTCCATCGCCATCAATTCCTGGAACGACGGTAAGCTTCCTGTTTTGATCGTCCGTTGCAACCCTGCAAGTCGCCAGTTTACATAACCGTGAATGTGACCGTCCTCTTCGCCGCACCTTTCGTACAACGACCCGAGACCTTCATTCAACCAAGGTGGGCAGGCGGGAAAGTTCGCTTCAATAAAGGGATGAACCAATTCATGCACGAGCGTGCCCGCGCCAGTTGAGATGTTCATGACGAGGGCTTTATGTTGTCGCGAATAATAACCATAAGGGGTTCCCGGTCGCTCGCCCCAAAGCAACTGCGTGTGATTCACATAAGATACGGAATCTTTAAATAGCCAGACGTCTAGTATCTCGTCCGGATCTTTGGTGAAATAGTCTTTTTTCAAACGGTCAACGGCCCATCTGACCGTATCTTCGGACCGCTCCTTGACTACTTGAGCTGGCTCGTCTCCGACGACCACAAACGGAGGTTCAACTACGATCGAAAACTCTTTCGAAGGCAACCGCTTTTTAAGATCGGCCAGATGCTGGTCCAACCTGGATTCTGGTGAGGGCTGAGTCCCGGACGGTGTGACTCGCAACGCTGCCGGAGCAGGTTTTAGGTTGGTTTTTGGCTGCGCACATTCCGTCGTGAACATGATGAGAGTAACGAGCGCGACGAATATGACGGAGGTCGAGCGAGGCTTCATTATCTTAAGGGACGACCAATCAGATTCTCAGTGCAATAGCCTAGATAATAGAATGTCTCGCGAGTAAGTTCTGAAATCTGATTCTTTACGCTTTGATATTTTGTTGTTGGAGTTGGGGATGGATAGGCTTCCAAACCAACATCCTGAGCCATCGTGATAGCTCGCTTCATGTGGAGTGGATCGCTCACGATCAGCACTGTTTTAAGTCCGTGTTGATCCGCCAATTGTTTGGCATAGACCATATTTTCATAAGTGGTATGCGACTGTTGTTCAATCAAAACGTCGTTCAAGGGAATTCCGTTTTGTAGCGCGTAATTCCGAGCGGCCGCAGCTTCAGTCGGCTCCTTGCGATTACCCTGTCCGCCGGTAAAGATGAGTTTTCTAATCCGTCCCTGATGATAGAGGTTTATTGCGTGATTTATTCTTTCGCGAAAGACTGGCGACACCTGATTACCCCAAACAGCGGCACCCAATACGACGGCTGCATCGGCATTCACTTCGCTGGATCTATTTCCGAACTTATAGATGGTCGCGGCGGTATAGAGCATCAAAAGGACCATTACAATGAGAACAGTAAGAAAGACTTTTAAGACGGGTCTGCGCATGCGAAGTTTAGATGTCCCATAAGCGGTTCTCGGATGGGATCGACTACAAATTAACTCGAGTGAAGTGCGATTTATCGTACATCTAGTTTTTGCTTGTTGGTTTGCAGCCCTCTCTGCCAGAATCTCAGCAATCCCAAAGCCTTAAAGTTTACCAGCGAGTTAGAGTTTAGCGAGCCACGAAGCGAGAAAGAGACCAAATATGACTGCGGAAGATGTGAAAAGACATTTCCTGACCGTATTCTCCGGATTTCTTCTGACATTAGCAACAACATCCATTGTTGTTGCCCAGGACTGGGTGCAATGGCGTGGACCTAAACGCGATGGCTCGGTTACTGGAGCGGCCAGTCCAAAGATATGGCCTGAGTCATTTCAAAAGGTATGGCGTGTGGAGATCGGAGAAGGCTATTCGTCTCCGGTAGTATCTGGTGGCCGCGCTTACGTTCATGGCCGGCGTGATCCTGAGGAAGTCGTGCTGGCGATCGATCTGGCTGACGGGAAAATACTCTGGGAGAAGAAGTACAAGGCGACCTTTAAGAAGAATCAATACGCGGTTGAAATGGCCAAGGGTCCAAACGCGACTCCACTCATCATCGGTAATCGCTTGTTCACATTAGGTGTGACGGGGATTATCAATGCGTGGGATACCGCGAATGGTCAACAGCTGTGGTCCAAGGATTTCTCGAACAAGATTGACACCTCGAAGTTGTTTTGTGGTACGGCGGCGTCTCCATTGGCTGTCAATGGAAAAGTTATCGTTCAAGTGGGCAGCGACATACATGGTGGTGAAATCGTCGCACTCGATCCGGCAACCGGCAACACGTCGTGGGAATGGCATGGTCTTGGACCAGGATATGCTTCGCCGATCGTGGTGGCAATCAATGGCAAGGAACAGATTGTGTCGATGACGGAGGGTTCGATCATTGGTGTCGATCCGCAAAATGGAAAGGAACTCTGGTCCGTACTCTTTCCAGATGAATGGCACGAGAACATTGCGACTCCGTTGTGGACCGGTTCGCAGCTAATTGTGTCGGGTACGCGGCAGGGAACACACGCTTACTCCATTTCCAGTAGTGCTGGTAAATGGCAGGTGAAAGAAGTCTGGAAGAATCCGGATGTCGCAATGTATATGAGTTCACCGGTATTCGGTGATGATTTGATCTATGCACATTCGTCAAAGCGCAAAGGACAATTTGTGGCTATCGATGCCAAGTCGGGTGCGATTAGATGGGCTACCGAAGGTCGTGAAGGTGAACATGCGTCCTTGCTGTTGACACCCCAAAATGTAGTCTTCCTGACTAATGGCGCCGATCTGATCGTGGCGAAACGTGGCGGTACCTCATTTGTCGTGGAAAAGCGTTATGAAGTCGCAGGTGGTTCGACTTTCGCAATGCCAGTTTTGTTGGGTTCGGATCTCCTTGTGCGCGACGCGACAGGACTAATACTCCTAGGTCCGGTTAAGCAGTAAACTGCCGGAAAGTCCTTTTTCAAAGCCGTTTGGCAGCGCAGCCGCACAGCGAAATATGCGGATTGGACCAAGAGTTGAATTTCTCTGTGAAACAAACCGACAACTGCTTGTTTTCCTGACCATTTTTACACCTTCGGCGTTGGATTCTTTTACTGTTGTCCTTTTTGGTTGCGACACTGCTGCGCAATTGCACGGAGGAATCCACTCCCGAAATACTTCGTTTTCGTTGGGATCTCACCACTTCCCTCGACTTACCCGGATGATATGTCGGGTAACTTTCTTCATTTCGCAATCTGCTAAGTTATGATTTTCCGTTACAATCGTAGGGCGCCCCACGTAAAACCTTGCAAACCGATCCCCAATTGCTATCTCAGCTTCTCGACGCAAGCGTCGATGGCGTCTTCGCGTTTGATCGAGAGTTGCGTGTGATCACCTGGAATAAGGCGATGACCAGCATAACAGGACTGTCTCGAGATGAAGCTATTGGCCAAAACCCTCTAAGCGCATCACGCGTAATTGCTGATTTAGCTTCCCAATCTCAACTTGAAAAGACTTTAGCCGGTGAAGGTACTGTGTCACAAAAAGTAGTTCCTTCCCTATCAAACTCCATCTATCGTTTGTACGCCTCACCCTTAAAGGACAATGATGGCGCAGTCACAGGTGGTGTGATAATCCTTCGCGACGTGACCGAGCCTGCTCAGGCCGAAGACGACGCCCACGATGCTTATCGCCGGCTGAAGTTTCACGTTGAGAGTTCTCCATTGGCGGTGATCGAGTGGGACAGCGATTTTCGTGTTTCTCGCTGGTCCGAGTCGGCTGTCCGTCTGTTCGGCTGGAGCGCTGAAGAAGTTATTGGTAAACACGTCAACGAGTGGCAATTCGTGTTTGCCGATGACGTTGATGCGGTCGAGCTTGTTACCAATCGACAGCGCCAGGGAGTTGAGGTGCACGGTCTGCTTAGAAATCGGAACTATACAAAAGATGGTGCCGTGCTTTTCTGCGAATGGTACAACTCGGTACTACATGACGAATCTGGAAGCCTTGTCTCTGTCTTGTCCCTGGTATTAGATGTCACTGCGAAAAAATTGGCTGAAGAAGAACGTTCGGCGCTGCTATTACGGGAACGTGATGCTCGCCGGCAAGCGGAAGAAGCCGATCGCTTGAAAGACGAGTTTCTGGCAACCTTGTCACACGAATTGCGCACTCCGCTCACCTCGATTTTGGGTTGGGCCTCGATGATCCGCAGTGGTGAAGTCGAGGGCGCTAATGCAAATCGGGCGATGGAGACGATTGAGCGTAATGCGCGCTCGCAAGCGCGCTTGATTGACGACTTGTTGGATGTCTCTCGCATAATCACGGGAAATCTTCGGCTGGACCTTCACCCTTTACATGTTGGCCCAATCATCGAAGCCGCGCTCGACGCTTTGCGACCAACTGCTGCGGCAAAAGGAATCGACTTGATTACTGATATCGTTTCCGGGGATTGTCTCGTTCGGGGAGATACCAACCGTTTGCGACAGATCATCTGGAATCTTTTGTCGAACGCGATCAAGTTCACACCACGCGGTGGTTCAGTAAAGATCAGGCTCGAACGAGGTGAAACGTCGGCACAACTGACCGTCAGCGATACGGGTGAAGGAATATCAATAGAATTTCTGCCGTTTGTATTCGATCGCTTTCGACAGGCCGAAGGATCGATATCCCGAAAGCAAGGTGGTCTCGGACTGGGATTGGCAGTGGTTCGGCATCTAGCCGAACTTCACGGTGGAAATGTGAGTGCCGCCAGTGAAGGAATTGGGAAAGGCTCGACATTTACCGTCGATTTGCCGTTAGCAGTTGAGCGGCGCGACCCGGCCCGGGCCGAAGAGCGTCGACTGGAAGTTGAGCGTCGAAAAGGCTTGTGGCGTGGTCTAACTCGACTGGATGGCGTCAAAGTTCTGTTAGTGGAAGACGATGACGACTCGCGCAATCTATTAACGATGATGTTGAAACGGCAGGGAGCTGAGGTCACTGCAGCAAAGTCCGCGGCAGAGGCCTTCAGGGTCTTGACGCACGCGACAAACCCTGAAGATCCAACTGGACCGCCGGTCAGACGTCCAGACATTGTGGTCAGCGACATCGGAATGCCTGAAGAAGATGGCTACGAATTGATTCAGAAGATGCGGAGATTGCCGGCAAATGAAGGTGGGCTAATTCCGGCTATCGCAGTAACCGGATATGCGACTCGAAAAGATCGCGAACGAGCGTTAGAGGCGGGTTATCAGCTACACATGGCAAAACCAATTGAACAGAGGGAGTTACTAACGGCTATTGCGACCCTCGTCCAAAAGAAGTAGCCTGCCGTTGCTTCTTCGACTCTAAATGACTATCACGGCAAACTTAAACACTCGTCAGGTGATGCAACTATGAGACAGAGAATATTCCTTTTACCAGTCATTCTCCTTTTATTGGTGCCGGTCTTCGCACAACAGAATGACCCTTCCTTATTAACGGTCGATTCATTGTCGAGTTTTAGGACCCGCTCGCTCGGGCCGGTCAGATGGCAAGAGGATGGGAGTGGCTATCTCGCGCTTGAACCTTCCCCGACGAGGAAAGACGCAGTCGATCTGGTACGTTACGACATCAACACAGGCGCTCGCTCAATCAAGATATCAGCCGACAAACTTGTACCGCCTAATGCTACCGAGCCACTTGTGATTGAAGAGTTCACCCTGACTCCTGACGAAAAAAAGGTTTTGATCTTTACTAACTCCGCCCGCGTTTGGCGCAGCAACACTCGCGGCGACTACTGGGTTCTGGATCTAGCGACTAATGCGCTACACAAACTGGGAGGACCCGAGGCAAAGCCTTCGTCATTGATGTTTGCCAAATTTTCTCCTGATAACCAGCGCGTTGGTTACGTGCGAGAAAACAACATCTATGTTGAGAATCTCACGGGCGATCCTCATATAGTGCAACTCACCAACGACGGTTCGCGCTACATCGTCAATGGTACGTTTGATTGGGTGTATGAGGAAGAGCTTTTTTGCCGTGATGGGTTTCGCTGGAGTCCGGACGGAAAACAAATTGCCTATTGGCAGCTCAACTCCGAAGGCGTTAAGGAGATGACGCTGATTAATAACACCGCCGCGCTCTATCCCGTTATTACCACCTTTCCTTACCCAAAGGCAGGTGAGACAAATTCTGCAGCACGCGTCGGAGTTGTCGATGCGACCGGTGGTGCAACTCGATGGTTCCAAGTGCCAGGCGACGCGCGAAACAACTATTTGCCTCGTATGGAATGGGCGGATGCCTCAAACGAAGTCGTCATACAACAATTAAATCGACTCCAAAACACCAACATTGTAATGCTGGGCGACGTGAAAACCGGGCAAGTGCGACCCGTGCTAACCGAAAAAGAGGACACCTGGGTTGATATTGCATGGGGCGACATAGATTGGGATAAGACTGGTCTGGGCCGTGGCGACGTCGAATGGATTGATGGTGGTAAGCGGTTTCTCTGGGCCAGCGAACGCGATGGCTGGCGTCATATCTATTCTGTCTCTCGCGATGGAGTTGACGTTAAGACGATTACTCCAGGAGCCTATGATGTAATCAGTGTGGAGCAGGTCGATACAAAGAATGGTTGGCTTTTCTTTATTGCGTCGCCGGCGAACGCCACACAGCGTTATTTGTATCGAACACGAATCGATGGCACAGGAAAAGAAGAGCGCCTTACTCCAGCAGCTGACGCGGGTACACACTCTTATATCGTTTCACCCCGAGGCGATGTTGCCATTCACGCTTATTCAAACTTCAACCGAGTTCCAGTCACCGA
>DATIBX010000446.1:0-24429 GCA_035457105.1 Pyrinomonadaceae bacterium | reverse complement strand
ACTTTGGATTAAAATTGTCGGCGGGGTCGAGTTTCTTGAGAGAGATACAATAGGTCCTATTCGTCCGATAGGCCCTATTCCTCCAGCTTTTATTTTTTCGCCGTCAAACTCCTATAGACCAGCTCAAGCCACATGTCGGTCTTAATAAAAGCAGTGCCCCAGGGCTTCCACTCATCAGGCAATCCTTCCTTTTTAACTTCTTCGAGCGTCTTTCCTGCGGCAATCTTCTTGCGCACGATGTCGGTCGTAGTGAGCAACATCTGATGATATGTTTTTAAATCATCGATCGTCGAAATTGCTCCATGGCCCGGAATCAATTTGGCTCCGGCCGGGATTTTAGTGATCAATTCGCCGATATTCTGTGTCAGCCCTTCGACACTGCCACCGCTGTCCAGGTCTACAAACGGGAAACTTCCCGAAAAGAAATCATCACCTAAGTGCACGACGTTGGAAGCGCTAAAGAAGATGACGCTATCACCATCAGTGTGTCCGTGCGGAAAATGAATAGCTTTAATCTCTTCACCGTTAAAGTGTACGGTCAGAGATTGATCGAACGTGATAACCGGCAACGCTTGTTTTGGCGAGGGCGGGACGGTTTGTTTGAAGATCTCGAGTCGCTGTTCAGTCGCCAATCTCTTTCGCACGTTGTCATGGGCAATGATAGGCGCTTCTGGTCCAAACGCCACGTTCCCACCGGTATGATCGCCATGCCAGTGAGTATTCAGGATAAACTTAAGTTTGCCCTGGTCCAGAGTTTTCAAAGACGCCCTGATCTTGTCCGCCAGCGGTGCGAACTGATCGTCGACGATCAAGATGCCATCTGGACCAACAGATACTCCGATGTTTCCACCGGCGCCTTCGAGCATATAAACGTTACCAGCGACCTTGGTCGCCTTAATTTCGACTTTTGACAGATCGTCCTGCGCCTGAACCGAAACGAAGACAGTCAGAACGAGGCTAATTGCTAATAGATATTTTTTCACTTGATCTCCAGATTCGCTCATGCGTCAGGGTTCTTCAATACACCAATAAAAGGCAAGTTGCGATAACGTTCGGCAAAATCCAAACCATACCCCACGACAAATTCGTCAGGGATCTTGAAGCCAAGATAGTCGATCTTGACGTCCTTCTCGCGGCGTTCAAATTTGTCGAGCAACGCCGCCAGTTTTACCGAGGCCGCGCCGCGTGACTCAAGATTGGCGAGTAGGTACGAGAGAGTTAGACCCGTATCGACTATATCTTCAACCACGAGGATGTGTCGTCCTTCAATAGGAACATCCAGGTCCTTCATGATTCTGACTTCACCTGAAGTTCGCGTGGAAGATCCATAACTCGAAATAGCCATGAACTCGATGCCCAGCCGGGTATCGATCGCGCGCAGCAGATCGCTAAGAAAAAAACATGCGCCCTTGAGTACTCCAATCAACAAAGGGTTTAGTCCGGCGTAGTCGCGAGTGATTTCAGCCCCTATTTCCTGGATACGAGCTTGGATTTCTTCCTCAGATATGAGGGTTGCAATGTTCGGGTTGTTGAATTCCGAAGTGATTTGAGCAGAAGACGTAGCCACTTGTTTCTCCTTCAACGAGTGCGGTGGATTGTTAAATTATCTCGTTTGCTTCTGTGACGTGTGGTGCGACATACTATGCAAGCTCTTCCCTTAAGGTCAATGCTTTGCAGTTGAATCCTCGGAGATAACCAGATGCGCCCTGGAGTCGCGCGTTTCGTCGCGCCTCGTCTGATTCTTTTTTGTCTCGCGTTATTTATACCTTCTCTTGTTCGTGCACAAGGGCCTGTAATTGAACCATGTCCTGGCACTGCCACTCCAGCGAAACCCACCGTTTCGAGCACAAGCAGTGCTCCCGTTAAGGCAGACGTCAAGGTTACTGAAACTCTGGTCGACTCCAGCCTGACTGATGATGCAGGAGTTGAGTCGGTCATTGCTCCTTACGCGGAAAAAGTTCGTAATCTAACTTTGGTGATTGGGAGGCTCGACAGTGATCTTCATAAGACCACGCCTGGCGCAGGTTCGATCGGGGGATTCGTTGCTGACGGAATTCGCTTTGAAGCGGAGCGACGGTTGGGAAAACCAGTAGCGCTCGCGATCATGAATGCCGGCGGCATGCGCAAGAATGAAATAAAGTCAGGCGAGATTCGAGCCAGTGACATCTTCGAGTTATTGCCTTTCGAAAACACTTTGATCGTGGCTGATCTGACAGGGGCGCAACTGGCGAAATTGATCCCCCTCGGAGTTCGAGATGCTCAATCCGGAACGCGTATCCAATTCAAATGGAACGACCAGAATCGCGCCGAGTTTATTAGAGGGAAATTGGTCGATAGTGAAGGAAGGGAAACCGACGTCGAGCCCGACAAGCTCTACACCATAGTAACCATCGATTATCTTTACAACCTCAACAGCGGGGCCTATGCAATTCTTCGCGAGGCTAAGAAAATTACGCGCTTGGACGTGACGGTTCGTGATGCCATGATGGACTATGTAAAAGCGCAAACTGCAGCGGGTCGCACTTTCCCAACCAAGGGCAAAGATCGTCTTATTCAGGTTGGTCCTGATCCAACTGGTCCAGTCGTTCCCAATGATTAACCGACGAAAATTTCTAATTAATTCAGCGGCGTTTGGTGCTTTACTCGCTACGACTCCTCGCAGGTTTGCTGCTGAATCGTGGCTTGGCGACACCGTAATTACAATCCTCCACACAAACGATACTCACTCGCAAATTGATCCTTTGCCGCCTAACGACAAGAACGCAGGCAGGGGTGGAGTTGCGCGACGTGCAACTTTGGTTAAACGAGTGAGACAGCAAAATCCTAATACTCTGTTGGTCGATGCCGGGGATGTTTTGCAAGGCACTCCCTATTTCAACTTCTATAAAGGTGAAGTCGAGTATAAGGCGATGTCTGCGATCGGTTATGACGTTGGCACGCTGGGAAACCACGAGTTCGACAATGGAGTAGAAGCACTAGCGGCTGCGCTGAAGTTCGCGAATTTTGATCTGGTCTCAACAAATTACGACCTCAAAGGAACGCCTCTGGAGACTAGAGTCAAACGTTATGTCGTGAAAACTGTTGCCGGGATACGAGTGGGCATTTTTGGTTTAGGTATAAGTCCAGTGGCTTTAATCACTCCTGACAGCTTTAAGGGTATTACTTACGAAGATCCGATCATCACGGCCAAAGAAACTGTAAAGACTTTGCGCGAGAACGAGCGTTGTTCGCTGGTGATTGCGCTTTCGCATCTCGGGTACTATCCCAATCCGAAACAGGGACAAATCGGGGATTCCCAACTGGCGGCTCAAGTTGATGGAATTGATTTTATCGCCAGCGGTCATACGCACACGTTTATGCAAGAGCCTGTGGTCCAGGTCCAACCCTGTGGTCAAAAGACGCTGATATTCCAGGTAGGAAAAAGCGGGATTTATGTAGGGCGCGTCGATTTTACTTTTCGCGCCGGCAAGCTAGTTGCTTCGAATGGTAGTTTGATAGATCTACGTGAAGTTTGAGGGCTGGTGAGATTAATGGCAGACGATACAACTCGTGATCGTGTTCGTGCACTGGTGAAAGAGGTTCTCTCAAAGACACCTGTTGAGCCTGAACCTCCGCAAAGCAAGTTTATCGACATGGTTCCCCCAAAACCGGTTGAGACTCAATTCACCAGGGATGAGTCGGCCAAGAATGTCATTACTGAGGATGATTTGCGTGATTTGGCGCCGGGTTCAGTTTTGCGCATCGGAGAAAATGCTCGGTTGACGCCGCTCGCGGCCGACCTGGTTAAGCAAAACAATATCGAGCTCGTTCGTCGAACACCTCGTCGAGGCTCAAAGGCCGTTAGACTAGTAGCCATTGGAGCGGACCATGGTGGTTTCAAGATGAAGGAAGAACTTGCCTCACTACTCAGGGAACTGGGCCATTCGGTCCATGACTTCGGGACAAACTCAGAGGAGCCGGTTGATTATCCCGACTTTGCTCATGCGGTGGCCCGGTCGGTGGCGGACAAGGCATCTGATGTCGGAATCATCATCGATGGCGCCGGAGTTGGTAGTGCAATGACAGCTAATAAGGTACCGGGTGTGCGGGCCGCAGCGTGCTACTCAGTCGCAGTAGCGAAGAATTCGAGAGAGCACAACGACGCAAATGTTCTAACGTTAGGAAGTAAAACAATCACTAATAATGAGATGCGAGAGATAGTCACCGCATGGCTGCAGACTTCAATTAATGAAGATCGGCATCGGAAGAGGGTAGCGAAGATTGAAGCGGTTGAAAGGCAGTACCAACGTTAGGAAAGTTAGTACGAACCACTGACTACTGACGAACTCGTCTTACCAGCAGCTTCCTGGGCGATTTTGACGCCGACACTGGCGCCGATCCTGGTAGCCCCAGCTTCAACCATCCTTCGCGCATCCTCTAGTCCCTTAACACCGCCGGATGCTTTTACGCCCAACTCAGATCCCACCGTGCGACGCATTAACGCCACATCAGCCACGGTTGCGCCGCCCTTGGAAAATCCGGTTGACGTCTTGACGAAATCCGCGCCTGCATTTTTTGCCGCCCGGCAGGCTCGAACTTTCTCATCATCGTTGAGCAGGGCCGTTTCAATTATTACTTTGCAGATGGCGTCGTACTCATGTGCGACCTGGACCACCGAACGGATGTCGTGTTCGACGAGGCAATCATCACCACTCTTTAAAGCCCCCACATTAATAACCATGTCAACCTCTCTGGCGCCATCGAAGATCGCTCGTCTTGCTTCATAAGCTTTGACATCCGGTAGGGTAGCACCGAGAGGAAATCCAATCACAGTGCAAACAGGCACACCAGAGCCTCGTAAATTGCAAACTGCACTACGCACCCAGGTTGGATTAACGCAGACTGAGGCAAATCTATAAGTGGCCGCTTCCTGGCACAACTTCTTAATATCGTCGTCAGTAGCTTCAGGTTTGAGTAGGGTATGATCGATTAAGCTGGCCCATTCTCGCGCCGACCCTGTTTGTCCAAGGACCAGGCCAATTCGTGCGGCTCCAGCATCAACGATGCGATGCATTCGCTCGGGGCAGCGATGAAAGCACTCTGAAGTGCACCCGCACATGGCGGGTTGTTCCAAGCCGTCGCCATTCAAACGTGCAACGATGGCATCGGTGATTTGGTCGATCAGTAACTCGTACTCGCCGTTTTTGGGATATGACATGAACCGGAAAACTCCAAAGGGCATTCTAGCATCAAGGCGGGTGTTTGGCCTCCGAACCTTGGCCTTGGGTCTTAGGCCTTGGGTCTTCGAAGCGGAAATTGGCTTGTAGGTGAGGTCATAACATCAGTACCGGATCGCGGTAGCGCCGGGTTGTGTCGATGATAATCTACTTACGCGACGCTACCGCGATCCGGCACTGACTCTTGCCACAAGCTAGAGCCCCAAAAGTAAAAGCACAAAGTTCAAAGGCCCAAGCTCAAAGGTCCAAAGACCCAAGGCCCAAGCTCAAAGATCGCAGGCCTGAAAACCCAAGTACAAACCTCAACCCATCAATGTTATCCTTTCGCCGTTCTCCTGACTAAATTGAACCGGTGAAGCAGAATGCCTGCAAGTAGAAAACTGTTGGCAGTGATTCTGGGTGGAGGTGCGGGCAATCGCCTGTTTCCGCTCACACAACAACGCTCTAAACCTGCTGTTCCGCTCGGGGGAAAGTACAGGCTCGTGGATATCGCACTTTCAAACTGCATCAACTCCGATATCCTTCGCACCTTTGTGCTGACGCAGTACAACTCGGCCTCACTTAACCGTCATATAGCGCAAACGTACCGGTTCTCCCATTTCTCAAACGGCTTTGTTGAGATTATTGCCGCCGAACAAACGCCCGAGAGTCCGCAATGGTTTCAGGGAACTGCCGATGCTGTTCGACAGGTACTACCCCACATTCGCGATTGGGGCATTGACACGCTGCTCATCCTCTCGGGTGATCATCTATACCGGATGGACTACCGAGACTTCCTGGCCCAACACTACGAGGCGAATGCGGATGTCACTGTTTCGGTAATACCCTGCGAGGCCCAATCCGCAAGTGAGTTCGGACTCCTAAAGACTGATGAAACTGGTCGCATTGTCGAGTTCAAAGAAAAACCAAAAGGTGACGAACTGCTTTCCATGCAAGTCGATACTACAAAACTCGGCCTTGATGGAAACGAGGCAGGTCGTCGACCTTACCTCGCGTCCATGGGTATTTATGTTTTCAGGTACGATCGGCTTGAGAGCCTTCTGTCGGAAGATACTCGCTGGGTAGATTTTGGAAAGGAGATCATTCCGGCGGCCATCAATTTGGGCCATGTCCAGGCGCACCTCTTCGACGGGTATTGGGAAGACATCGGAACCATCCGAGCTTTTTATCGGGCTAACCTCGATCTGACAACTAAGATTCCCAAGTTCAATCTTTTCGACGCGGAAGCGCCGGTATACACGAGGGCCCGATATCTACCGCCGTCAAAAGTTGAAGATAGCCAAATAAACGATTCGATCATCAGCGACGGCTGCATCATTAACGGAGCAAAGATCAATAGTTGCGTGGTGGGTTTGAGAAGCCGTATTTCGCAGGGTGTGAACATCGACTCTTCTTATTTAATGGGAGCGGACTATTATCAGACTATTGAAGACATGAGACGTGATAGGTCGAACTCGATACCGCGACTGGGAATCGGTGAAGGAAGTTTGATCAAAGGCGCAATCATCGATAAGAATGCCCGTATCGGAAACAACACACGACTCGTGAATGAAGCAGGCACCGTTTTTGCGGATGGCGAAAGCGGCTCGTACTATATTCGCGATGGCATCATCATCATTCCCAAGAATGCGGTGATACCAGATGGCACTGTAATTTAAACAAGGTGGCGCAGGATGGCTCGAGGGTGGGAGAGCAAGTCGGTTGCGGACCAGATCGAGGAAGGGAAGTCTCGAGTTGTTAGTGATGACCGTGGAACTAGTCCAGAAGAACGTTTGAAAGCTGAGAAGTTGCAATCCCTCCTGCTCTCAAAAGCGCGGCTTTTAGATCAACTAGAACGGGCCAAAAATCCGGCCTATCGAGAGATGTTGCTTAAGGGATTGAGCGCGATAGAAGATGAAATCAAAGAGCTGTAGCTTTTCCATCTCCCTTTCTCTTTTTCCGTCATTCATCCGATGCTATCGACGACTCGCATTACAACGGCATACTTTAGCTCACGTATAGCTTTAAGTCTGAAACCTAAAATGAAAATCAGAAATGGAAAATGACACATGGAAAATCTCCCGCCCCTCTAGTAACACCTTAGTTCCTCCTCTTTCCATCCTAAAGTCATACTTCAACCAATGCCTAAGCCATCTGTCCCAACACGCGAGTATCATCCAGCGATAGTGCAGAGAAGTGGTATCCCTAAGAAACGCGCCAAATCGATCCCGATTCTGAAGTTACCTTCCGATAAGAAAGCACTTGAAGTCGAATTTGAGGGCCGAGCCGTGAAGCTCACCAATCTCGACAAGTTGTTCTGGCCCAAGTTGGGAGTAACAAAACGAGACCTCATCCAATACTACTTAAATGTCGCTCCTGTTCTGCTGCCGCATCTCATTGACCGGGCGATGGTGATGAAGCGGTATCCTAATGGCGCCCACTCGGAATTCTTCTTCATGAAACGTGCTCCCTCTCCGAGACCGTCCTGGATTGAGATCTGCAGCATCGAACATTCCTCCGGCAATGTGATCGACTTTCCGATGATTCAGGATCTTCAGTCGTTGATGTGGGTTATTAATCTTGGTTGCATTGATCTGAATCAATGGTACGCGCGCTGCGATGATGTCGATCGACCTGACTACCTGCATTTTGATCTGGATCCCGTGCCTGGTGCGGGCTTTACCCAGGTTGTTGAGGCCGCACTTTACTTAAAAGAGGCGCTTGATTCTCTTAAGATTCCCAGCTATCCAAAAACGACTGGTTCAAAAGGGATCCATATCTACGTGCCGATTCGCCGTGGTCCAACTCAAAAACAGGTTTGGAGTTTTGCGAAAGAGTTTGCGTACGCCGTGGCGTCTCAGGCGCCCGCGCTCTTGACCGCAATCTATCAGGTCTCGAAACGGCCGAAGGGAAGAGTGCTAGTGGACTATAACCAGAACGCGTGGGGTCGCACGCTTGCGTCTGTCTACTCCGTTAGACCAAGAGAGGTCCCGAGCGTTTCTACCCCGCTGAAGTGGCAGGAGTTAAAACGAGGTATCTCGATCGACGATTTCACCATCGATAACGTGCCTGCGCGGGTTAAGCGAATGGGAGACTTGTGGCAACCAATAATTGCGAGTCGCGGCCGATTTAGACTTGAGGCTTATCTTTAACTTTAGGTTGACCCGCAAGGCGACGTAAATTTTCGAACGTTTTACTTCAACGGTCGGCGCGCCTACAGTTCAGGTCGGATATTAACTCACCAGGGGAGGTTAACGTTTTGAGTGAAGAGCCAATCGAGATTTGGACGGTCGGACATTCGACAAGGTCGGCCGAAGACTTTCTCCGTTTACTGACGTCGCACTCGATTGAAGTGTTAGTTGATGTTCGCAGCTTTCCTAGTTCGAAACGCCATCCTCAATTTAATAAGGGAACACTTGAAGAGCTGCTTAAGCGCGAAGGAATAAGGTATCGACACTCTCCGGGTCTGGGCGGAAGACGAACTCCGCGTCACGACTCAATCAACACTGCGTGGCAAAATGCGGGGTTTAGAGGATATGCCGACTATATGCAGACCGAGGCCTTTCAAAAGGCTATTAAGGAATTACTTGAGGTCGCGTCGAGTTCCAGAACCGCAATCATGTGTGCGGAAGCTGTTTGGTGGCGTTGTCATCGGAGTTTGATTGCTGATTATTTGAAAGCGAAAGGGATGGAAGTGGTTCACATCCTGGATGTCAATAAAACGGAATCTCATCCGTTTACGTCAGTCGCACGAATCGTCGATGGCGAGCTCTCGTATCGAGGCTTACTTGATGGGCGGATGGAAATGGAAAAGGGAAAATGAGAAATGGAAAATGATCTAAGGACAATGGTGCCCCTCACCGGACCTTGCTGTGCCACACCTTTGCTTTAGCGCCTTTCTTTCTTCGCTTCACTCCCGTTCGTTTAGGAATCGATTTAGGATCGCCAGTTGCAGCTTTTTTGATGTTGCCGCCCTCGTCCTCAGCTATTTCTGCGAGCGTTCGCCTCGTAAGAATTGAAACCGGTGCGATCTCAGTTACTTCTTCGTCAGTGTTGTAGTAATCGCGATGTTTGATGAGTAGCCACTGGGGCTCTTTGGTTCTGACTAACACCCACGACCCTTTTAGCTTTTGTCCTTCCAGCGTGAACTTCAGATCTCCCTTTTCTAATGCTGCTGCCGCGTCGCTAGTTCCCTCGGGTTTGAAGGTGCCGTAGTCCCAAACCATAACCGTCCCGCCGCCGTACTCTCCTTCTGGAATTACCCCTTCAAACTTTGCGTAATCCACTGGATGATCTTCGACGTGCATCGCCAATCGCTTAACCGTTGGATCAAGCGATGGGCCTTTGGGCACTGCCCATGATTTCAAAACGCCATCAACCTCGAGTCGGAAGTCGTAATGCAACTGCGTGGCGCGATGCTTCTGGACCACGAACATCCTGCCTGACTTGCTTCGCTTCTTTACCGGGCCGGGCTCAGGCGTTTTGTCGAATTTTCTTTTCTTCTTGTATTCGGTTAAGGCAGCCATGATGGAAGGTTATTGCTAATGTAATTCCTTAAGTGTTTCAGCATCAATTTTGATGGCGAATTATGATTTGAGATTTGCTAATTGCCAATTATGAAATGTCAAATGACAATTCATCATTGATCTGGTCAGGCTCCCTGAGTCGCCGCCAACTCACGTTGCTCTTCTTCATCAACGAAGAGTTCAGTCTGGACTGGATCCAGGCCGAGCGCCTGTCGAACCCGAGCGAAACTCCGACGATGAATTGGCAGAGCTCCCAGCGTTTGTAAAGCACGGCAATGTTCGGGTGTGGGATATCCCTTGTGAGATGAGAAACCATATCCCGAATAGAGCTTGTCCTGTTCCAGCATGTGAGCGTCTCTCGTTGTCTTAGCCAGGATCGAAGCTGCAGCGATGCTGGCGGAAAGAGCATCACCCTTAATTATTCCTCGTTGTGGATACGTGCAATTGGGAATGCGGCGAGCGTCGACCAGGACATAATCCGGCTGTGAGGATAACCCTTGAACTGCGCGTTGCATGGCCAGTAGGCCGGCATGATAGATGTTGATCTTGTCGATCTCTTCAACTTCCGCGAAGCCGACTGACCAACAAAGCGCGTCTTGCTTGATTTGCAGAGCTAGTTCATCTCGTTTTTCCGCATCCAATATTTTCTTTGAGTCGTTCAGTCCGCGCAGTTTGTAGTTGCGCGGAAGGATCACGGCCCCTGCTACTACGGGCCCTGCCAGCGGCGCCATACCGGCCTCATCTACGCCTGCGACGAAGTTAAATCCTTCCGCCCAAAGTTCAATTTCGAAACGCAGCAGAAAGTGTAGACGTTGACCTTCAGCACGATTGCTGCGATAGCGGGTCCTAATTCGACGAGCAAGTTGCTTCGCCCCCTGCCGTGAATCACTTTCCAGAGCCTCAAGTAATCCTTTAGGTACGGGTCGACTGCGATTGATGAAGAGATCGTTTAACTCGGGTATTGACCTGGTTAGTAAATCCTCAAGCGACGGCATATGATCTTTGAAATTTTGTCCGATCAGACGAGATGCCAACTAGTCTCCGTTGGGTTGTGAGTCTTGTCAAGAAGGCGATTGTTTTTTTGACTGCTGAGGCCGGGTGTTATGCTTATGACGCGATTCCAGACTAAGCAAAGCGAATAGAACCTTGTTAGAAAAAATCCCTCAAGAAACTAAGCTGCGTCTACTGGGGATTCTGCCACTAATATTTTTTAGCGCTCAGGCGATTCATTATCTACAAATTCACCAAGTCGGGCACATGCTGTGGATGTGCAACATTGGAAACTTGCTGCTTGCCATTGGCCTATTTCTTAATAGCAAGCCCCTTATTAGGGTGGCCTCGATTTGGATGATACCGGGACTGTTCATTTGGCTGCTCTACGTCGTCCTTGCCTGGGGAGTATTCTTTACCTCAACGCTAGCTCATGTGGGAGGCCTGATTGTTGGGATCTACGCCGTGCGTCGGGTGGGAATGGACCGCCTCTCCTGGGTTTACGCCTCCATATGGTTTCTGCTCATCCAGTTGACCTCTCGCTTGTTTACTCCTGTGGAGTTGAACGTCAACCTCGCCCACCATGTCCAGCCAGGCTGGGAGCAAAGGTTCGACGTCTACTGGCAGTTCTGGCTGACCCTGGTTTCACTCACTGCATTCGTACTTTGGCTCTCGGCACTCATTCTACGGTGGATTTGGCCGGCAGATGTTCAAGTAATTGATTAGGTATGAACCACTTACAAGTGCCTTTAACCCCGAAACCTGTTAATAGGGGTCCAAAATTGGCCGCTTTTGGGAACGCTTCAAGGATTAGTTGAGGGGCCGAAACATGGCGTCGAACATTATCAAAGTTTGGCTTTCCCGTGTTACTATGCACACGTTGAATACCCCTTTCCTCCTGTGGGTATAGTTTAGCGCGGCGGACGGCAAAAACCGCCGCGCCTTTTTGTGCCGCCTGCCAGCATTTTTAATGCTCAGCAACTCACCATTCTTTTCCGAATAGTCTACAATCTTGTTTCGAAGCCGCGTTCTGCTGTGCTATTGAATGCTAATTGGACTGCGGTCTATGAGAAAATCCCCTTCGCTCCAATTTCTTCACATTGCAATTGTCGCGAGTGTGTATTTCGCGGCTGCGAAGGTTGGGCTTTCGCTGGCTGTCGTCCACTCCAACGTTACAGCGGTTTGGCCTCCTACCGGAATCGCAATCGCAGCCTTGCTCATTTGGGGCTTGCGTGTTTGGCCGGGAATACTAATCGGCGCATTCGCAGTAAATCTCCTGACCCAAATCAGTTTTATCTCGGCCCTTGGCATAGGTATTGGTAATACGCTCGAAGCGCTGTCAGTACTATTTCTGTTAACGCGGTCCAAACGATGGAGCGGCAGGCTTGATTCCGCCTTCAACGTTTTTTGGTTTGCCTTTTGTGCGGCGCTCGCTGGCCCTTTGGTCAGCGCGACGATTGGCACCCTGAGTCTCGTTCTTGGCTACACCGGAGGCTCAAGCGATTTTGCAGCGATATGGTTGACATGGTGGATGGGTGATGGATTTGGCGCCCTTATCTTTGCACCATTGATCCTTGCCTGGGCCAGCAAAACTGAGATTGATTCTCGTGAAGCGGGTGCGATTGGTCTGCTCATATTTTTGCTGGTAATTGTTTCGTTGATAATTTTTGGAGGCTGGTTCCCTGGACCAGTAAAGACATATCCGCTGGCTTACCTTTGTCTACCAATACTCTTATGGTCGGCCCTGAAGTTTGATCAGAAAGTGGTGACGACTGCGATCGTGCTGATGACTGGGATCGCTATCTGGGGAACGCGACACAGCTACGGTTCTTTCGTTCAAACTAGTCCTAATGTTTCTTTGTTGTTGTTGCTGTCATTTCTCGGTACTGCTTCGTTGATGACGCTTGTACTTTCAGCCGTGATCAGCGAGCGGCGTCGTGTCGAATCTGAAAAGCATCAGCTCAGCACACAACTTGAGTTACACCGGCGAAGAATCGAGGACATTGTTGATCATGTACCCGGTGTCGTCTGGGAGGCTTGGGGACATCCTGACGAAGCCACCCAGCGGATCGATTTTGTGAGCAGTCACGTGGAAGAGATGCTTGGCTACAGTCAGCAAGAATGGGTGTCCACGCCAAATTTCTGGTTGTCGATAGTCCATCCCGACGATCGAGACCGAGCGGCGCGTGAAGCGGCGGCAATTTTTGCATCTCGAAAAGGCGGGAGAAGTCGCTTTCGCTGGCTTCATAAGAATGGGCGTGAAGTCTGGGTCGAAGCTCAGTCGATTGTGGTCTGTGACGAGAATGGTCCAATTGGTATGCGAGGTGTGACGATGGATATCACCGTCGCCGTTCGTGCTGAGATTGAAAGAGGGGAATTGCTCGAGCGCGAAAGTGAAGCGCGTGAGCGTGCCGAAGAAGCTAGTCGGTTGAAAGACGAATTTTTAGCCACAGTATCACACGAACTTCGCACACCGCTTAACGCCGTTGTCGGTTGGTCACGGCTGCTGCGCGCCGGAGAGTTGGACCACGATGGAGCGCTACACGCAGTTGAGGTTATTGAGCGTAATGCCGAATCGCAAAAGCAGATCATCGAAGATCTACTCGATGTCTCGCGCATTATTACCGGAAAGTTACGGGTGGAGACGCAGTCAGTCGACTTACTCCTCGTGCTACATGCGGCCATTGATGCGATCCGCCCTGCCGTCGAGGCTAAAGAGATCCAGATTCACACGCACTTTGACGCCCCGGATCTCATTGTTAAGGGTGACGTAGATCGACTGCAACAAGTCTTTTGGAACTTATTATCGAACGCGGTGAAATTTACTCCATCCAAAGGAACTATCGAGATTTCCCTGCTGCGAAGCGAGTTTGATGCCGAGATCAGGATCGAGGATTCTGGACCAGGAATACCCGAGGACTTCATTCCTCGAATTTTCGATAGATTTAGTCAGGCAGATGGATCGAGCACCCGAAAGCATGGTGGGTTGGGTTTGGGATTAGCTATTGTCCGCCACCTGGTTGAGTTGCACGGTGGGACCGTCTGCGCTAAGAACCGAAAACCGTGTGGTGCGGTTCTGACTGTCCGTTTACCAGCAGTTGAGCCGGTTGCGGAGACTGTACTCGCTTCGACCCGCTCACAACCGGAAGGCTAAAAAATCCTCTTCAGTACCGGAGCATTGGATCGAGCCGAATCGTCGACTACAGCTGCGCCTGAGGGGTTAAAGATATAACTATCGCGGGCTTTGACAGCCAGATTTGGTTCATTTGCCCTGACCTTGATCTGACGTCGCTGTCCAGCCTGGGGCGGTCGCTTTGGGTAATAGCCAATGGTGTACTGACGGCGCAGTTCTTCCGCTACGTTACCGAAAGCTGATGACATGTTTTGCAGACTATCTGCCTGGTAACGTCGACCGCCGCTGCCGTCAGCCAGCTCTTGCAGATACTCATTAGCAAATTCGTAATCGGAACGGATAGTGCCACGACCGGGTTGTGGATAACCTCCTCGACCGCCAGCACCACCGCGACGGCCGCTTCTGCTGCCGCCACCGAAGATTCCACCAAGGATAGTGCCAAAGATATCGATCTGGCCGCCGTTGGGATAACTTGGTCCAATCACCGAAGTATCAGCTGAGGTGTCGTATTGAACTGGATAAATTAACGCATCCAATTCTTGTGCATCCATGATGTTGCTTTGATACGAGGCGCGTCTACTTGTCGTGTCTACACCATCTGTAAAAAGTACGATGGCTTTGCGACCCTGGATGCGACTTAGTTTTTGGTTGATCACCATGTCTACCGCATCATAAAGACGCGTTCCGTCACCTGTTTCCGCTCGCCGGATCGCGTGCTGAAGTCTCATACGATCAGTGGTGAGTTCACTCAACACTTTGATGTCGTTGTTGAATGAAACAACCATGACCTTGTCATCAGGTCGCAATTGGTTTACGAAACTAATCGCAGCGTCTTGAATGTCTTCCAGCCGAAATTGAGTGGAAGGACTTGTATCGAGCATCAATACAACCGAGAACGGCTTGTCTACTGAGGCAAAGAAACCTACCTGCTGTTCAACTCCGTCTTCCCATATGCGAAAATCCTCTTTTCGCAGGTTAGGTACGTAACGTCCATCGCGGTCCATTACGCTCACGGGAATTGTGACGAGAGTTGTATTGACCTTGACGACGTCCCCAGCATCCACTTCCTCAGGTGCGTTGGCCGAATTATCTTCGGTGGTCGGAGTTGAAGGAGGACGGTTTCCCGCATTGTTTGCTCCACCCAGAACGGGCGGTTTACTTGGCGACTGAATTTGCGGAGTGGACGATTGGTTGCCAACCCTGCGTGGTCGACCCTGGGCCAAAGCATCGATGAAAACACCGAATACCAGTAATGGGAGCAGCAATAAAAGTGTGCGCATTCTCATATGGAGGCTCCGATCGTACAGTCCAAGCAGAGGCCCAAAAGCCTCACTTTGATGCACTCAACCAAAATTGGATGCTTGCGGTTTTTGAACGGGGAATCAGGGAAGAGAAAAACCGTGAAGTAAAGATAACCATGGTTGTCCCCGGTGGCAAGAGTTCCGGCTCTCTCAAACTGTTGAATTCTCCATTCTTAAAGTATTCCTCAGAAAACTGCCGGCTTTTTCTTTCATTCGGACTGCTCTTGACTCGACGCGATTGCCTTCCAGATGAGGGGAAGAGTCGCCCAGATCTGTCCCCGATGCTGCGGTCGGAACGCAAATAGAACGACCCGGCCTTTTCCGAAAGCGGTTTCAGCCAGGGCAATTTGGCCCCGAAGTTTATCTTCGCCCAATAACCAGCCTGATAAAAGAACATCTTCTTTCGCGTAGCGAGCAATGACCTTGACCCCGGGATCTGTCGCGGCAAATGCGGAGCTGTTGATGAAATAAGCTGGTAATTTGGTGGGCAGTCCCCGGAACGAGGGTGCGGCACCGTCGATGTCGAGCGAAACAATAGATCCCGGACTATAGAAATCAGCACTGCGCAATCCTTCAAGGGTGTTTTGCAACGGGAGCTTAAATTGAGTGATGGGCAGACCGCATGACGCGTCAAAGCAAATCAATGTGCCGCCGTTAGTCACAAACTCTTTCAGATGATTTACGCCATTCTCGGTTATTCCTCCGGTGTACTCGGCGGGTAAGCTTCCGCTGGCATTACCTTGAATAATCTCTGTTGCTCGTTGAGAAGGCAAAATCACGACATCGTAGTTTGAATTCAAATTGCCTTTGCGGACTTGTGCGTCCTTAAGCGTGGCATAAGGAACGTTGAACGTGTCAAATATAAATCTGGTCCAGCCTTCGTCCATATTTCCAGTATCGCCCTGATAGATGGCAATGCGGACTGAAGCGGGAACGGGATTCTTGATCGGAGATCGTTCACCTTTACCCATAGGTAAAGCAAGATCTTCACGCACGACGTCGCCGCTGTGTAGCAAAGTCAATTTTTGTTCAGAAGCTTTTTCCTTGATAGCAGTAATTGCAGGAGCATCAACGCCCATCTGCAGAGGCAGAGTCCATCCCGCTACGTCGTACGGCCGTTCAGCCTCGCCCTGTGCTGTCAGTCGGTTGGGATAAATTTGGGGCTCAAACAAGGTTTCAACGTTCGAGCGTTGCGGCTGAGAGAGAAAGATGATGTAGCTCCCTGCCGGCACTTCCTGCATCATCGCTGCCGCTTGGACCACCGTGCGATAGGTGCCGAGTTTTTCGTTCGCTGGATTGGTTCTCTTTAGCACCTGTGGTCCATAAGTCACGTGCAATTCCTGCTCGAGCCGGAAGACCTCGACTCCTTGTTCGATCAAACTTCCTAACATCCGGGCTACCGACTCGTCTCGACCTTGTCCCGCAGGAATCAGATAGGCGACCGGTTCGCCAGGCTTAGCAGCGCGTTCAACATTGCCTTTTCCCAACTCGTAAAAGTTCGCTAAGTACTGTTCTCTATATTTTGCGGCCATTGACATTAGCGATCTCGCCGCTATCAATTCCATAGCCATGATATCCCTGGGATGCCACGAGCCTCCCGTCCAGGGATCGGGAAAGTTCGTACTGGCTTCTGATGCGCTTCTCATTCCTCTGGTACTCGACCGGGAAAGTTGTTCAGAGGTGACAGTAGTCGGCGTCATCAGTCTCGCGCTGGCTGCTTCCGAAAGAATACCGATTGAATTATGGAAATACGGTGCAGTTCTGAAGCCCCCGTGCCACCATGTGTCATAGAGAGCGTTTGTCAGAACTCCCTGGTAACCCTGACTTTGCAAGTCGGCGGCCATTTTGTGGCCCAACAATCCGACCTGTCTGAGCAGGGTCGGCGATATATTCGGATTGGCCGGATCATAGAAAGGAGGTATGAAGAATCGAGATCCGTTCGAACCTTGTTGATGCACGTCGTAAACAATCTCTGGATACCATTCGTGCCAGAACAAGCGGGTGAGCAAACGAGTCTCTTTCAGGTTGAGCATGAACCAGTCGCGATTGTCATCATGTCCAGCGTAATGATGATAGAGTTCGGGAGGTTCTCGACCTTCGAATGGTGTCCCGAGAGTCTTGCGATACCAATCAGCAACGATATCAATCCCATCGGGATTCGGAGAGGGAATCAACAACAGGATTGTGTTTTGGAGAATCTCCTTTGTTTCAGGATCTTGAGCAACAGCCAGCTCATATGCGAGCTGCATCGACATTTGCGAAGCGACAATCTCGGTCGAATGAATTGAACATGAGATGGCTACGACAACTTTTCCGTCTTTAATGAGGTTATCGCGTTCGAGAGTGCTGGTTACTTTTCGAGGATCAGCCAGTCGTTGCTGAATGTCTTTGTATTTTTCGAGTGCCAGTATATTCTCTCGCGCGCTGATAAATGCGACGATGAGTGAGCGTTTAAGTGTCGATTCTCCCAGGGTTTGAACCAGAACTCGGTCTGATCGCTTGTCAAGAACAGAGAAGTAGTTAGTTATCTGTTTCCAATCGGCGATGGTTCGGTCGTCGCCAGGATTGAAGCTCAAAATATTCCGCGGCGAGGGAATTGCGGAAATGGGTTCAGCCTGCGACTTCGTTTGCTGCGCTGCCAGTGAGATGGGGAGCGCGGCCAGATACAAAAGAACGGCCAGACTTGCGATTGTCAGTCGTTGCCTAGTCATTAGAGTTCCTTTTGCGTTTTATGGAAGATAGCGCCAAAGCTGGAACAACAGCAGACGAGTCTAACACAACCGAACGGGGAAGCTTTGTTCGACGCCTGCACTATTGGTGGTCGTTGTTCGTTGCGGGAGCGCTCCTGGGCGTGCTTGGTCCACCCATTCTTATCCTGGCATGGTTGGTCAACAAACACGATTTGGTCTATCCCGTTGCCTTGTTCGGAGCTCGGTCATGGTTAAAGTTGAGCGGTGTCAGAGTGGTCGTCAAGGGCTTGGAGCTACTTAATCCCAACCAGGCTTACGTCTTCGTCTGCAATCACCGGTCTTATCTGGACACAGCGACACTCTTCGTTTATACCGGTCGGCGAATTGGATTACTCGCAAAGAAAGAGTTACTGAAAATCCCTGTCCTCGGTGTTGGCATGGGCTTTGTGAATGTGATGGCGATCGACCGGTCGAACCGAGAGAGCGCAATTCTCACAACGGAAGCGGCCGCGAAACGGATCCAATCAGGTGTTTCGTTTGCAGTATTTGTCGAGGGAACACGTGCACGACCCGGAGAACTCTTGCCTTTCAAGAAAGGGGCGTTCTACATGGCGAGGCAGGCGGGTGTGCCGGTTGTTCCAGTGGTCCTCAAGTACTCCGATGACCTGATGGGCAAAGGAACTGGTGAAGCAAAATCAGGAACGCTCGAGATGGTTATTCTTAAACCAGTCTCAACGGAAGCAGTGCAAACGGATGAAGCGATGACGCGGTTCATCCATGGAGTGCGCCAATCAATTGCTCACGAACTAAGTTCACGCTGACTTATGGCAATTTAAAATCAAAAGTCAGCACTCCTGTCATCTTAACGGTAATACCGCCGGCGACCTTAGGTTTAAACGTGGCCGCGCGTGCGGCATCTTCGGCCGACTGTCTCAATGCTGCTGGTCCCTCTGTGGCTGCCGCTGAAACCACCTTGCCGTTCTCATCGACGACGACTCTCACCGTCACCCGTCCTGCAATCTTTAATCGCTTCGCTTCTTCGGGATAGCGCGGTGTTGGCAAGGTCGTTGCTTGCGAATTGAGCACACCTTCCTCGACGGGTTTCGTAACGGCGCTGGAAGAGGGATTCTCATCTTCGCCAACTTCGGTCACCTTCAATGTGGCACGAGCTGGAGTGAAGTCGGAGTAGCGAACTTTCATGCGGATGTGAAGCGAGCCACCGTTCTCGTAGATCAGCTCTTCATCGGCGTAAGAATAGGTGGGAAACCAGTAACGTCCATCAATATGTTCTCGGTAGGTCTCGACCACGGGAAACTTGTTGTTTTTCGTTTCTGGAACGCCTTTACCCTTAGTTTTGACGATCTGTAAATCCTGGTCGTCAACCCAGACACGACCCTGGAATAACCGGTCTTTTATCTTCTTCGGGTCGGGCATGACTTTAGGCGTTACATCAAAAACGAAGAGATTGAGCTCATCAATCTTTTCTTTGCCGACGTAACGAATGTCGTACTTGTTGATGCTGGAAGGTTCCAGAGCAAAAGGTTCGACTCCGCCTAAGTCTTCGATGTCCTCATTTGTAACCTCAGGCAAGCTGGGCATTGGGAAGAAGCTAATTTTCTCGTAGCGATTACCCGAGTCATCAAATGTCAGAAGGGAAATCTTGTGGTACTCACCTTCCACTTGGCCTCCCATGCCAATTTTTTGCAGCAATGCATCACGCTTAAATGAGTAATTGTTGAGCGCTTGGCGGAACTCGTTTTCCTTGGCCGTAAAGGCGTGAATTACCTTGGCTATTTCGACCGGATTTGCGCCGTCGGCTGATTGAGCGCGAGCAGGAGCTACCAAAAGGGTGAATATAAATAGCGGCAGGACCGCCAGCTGGAAAAGTCTCTTCATAACTCTCATTTCCATCGTAGAAGGGTTGAATCATGTGGGGCGCAAATTGCCGACAAAATCTGCCCGGCCGTCAGATGCTCTTTCAAAAGCCAGCTGTTGCCAAAGTCGCGAGTCCCAGCCGGGGGCGAATTTCGGTATTTCCTATTGCAAAATTCTCTGCATCTGGTGTAAGGTGCCAATATTAGAATAAGTTAGACCGAACGGCGGCGCTCAAAAATGAGTTAAAAACAGCTTTCGGTGGAACTTAATCGATGCGGTTTGAAAACAGTATCTCAAGGTCCTCATGTCGGCAGCAGCCATTTTGTCCCAACTCCGACGAGCTTTACGGCGCGGGAGCGCAGACGTGACGCCGAGCGGCGGCGTTGCTTGTACGGATCTGGGCTGACCAAGCTTTGGGAGGAGCTTGGTTGTAGGTGGTCTGAGGTCGACGATGTGCGCGGTGACATGTCACTCCTTCTGGGCGGAGTGGCTGAAAAATCACCGCGCACACCCCAGCTTCAAAGATTTCTCGTTAACCGAGACATTTAGTCACCTGCAAACTCAACTGAAACGCGGTTTGGGATTATCCCTTTTTCAAAACCTTCTTCCAGCAATTGCCTGACTGCCTGTCGACCACGATCCGTATAATCCAACGTCAACTCGTTTACCCACATAGCTACAAAACGATCCGCCAGATGTGGATCCATGTCCCTGGCGAATTGCATCGCGTATTGAAGCGCATCATCGCGATGGCTTAAAGAGTAGTTGATGCTCTCGCGCAACAATCGAGACACTTCCTTGATGCGTTCAGCGCCAAGGTCTTTACGTATCACGTTGCCGCCCATTGGTAATGGCAGTCCGTGTCGTTCGTGCCACCACTCACCAAGATCGAGGACTTTGTGCAAGCCCTTGCTCTCAAAGAAGAGTTGGCCTTCGTGAATTAAAAGGCCGGCGTCGCAAGTGCCGTCCTGCACGGCTCCGATAATCTTATCGAACGGCACCACCTCATATTCGAACTCGTCGTTAAAAATTCGAAGTGCCAGAAATGCGCTCGTCAATTTGCCGGGGATTGCAATCTTAAGTCGCGAAATGTCTTCAGGGCTCGCAGGCTCTTTGGAGACTACGATTGGTCCATATTTGTCACCAATCGACGCACCATGAGGTAGCAGCGAGTATTTATCAGCGACATAGGCGAAGGCGTGAAAACTTATTGCGGTCACATCATAGGTGCCGCGGGTAGCTTCTTCGTTGAGCGTTTGAATATCTTTGAGCAGGTGATCAAAGACCAGGTTTCCGGTATCGATTTTATTAGTGGCAAGTCCATAAAACATGAAGGCATCATCCGAGTCCGGAGAATGCGCTAGAGTTATCTTCTGACGTTCTTTAGGAGTGGTCATTTAGAATCTTTCAACTGTAATAAGACTGCTTAGACTAAACTGAGACCCGCACCTCGATGCGGTTGTAAACTGTATCGCGTTCGACTGCCTCAAAACCTGCTTCTTCAATCAACTGAATAAGCTCGGCTTTGCTCATCCGTACCTCGTTGTTTGCTTCGACAGAATAACTGGTTGTTAATTCGCCACCATCAGTAATAGTGCCGTCGATGTCGTTTGCGCCGTAATGCAAGGCGACTTGAGCGAGTCTCTTCCCAAGCATTACCCAGTAGGCCTTGATATGGTCGAAGTTGTCCAGCATAAGGCGCGACACAGCCATCGTTTTAAGCGAATCTATTCCGGATGGTCCTGGAAGGTGCGAGAGCTGAGTATCGGGTGGATAAAATGCGAGAGGGATGAAGCACTGAAACCCGTGTGATCTTTCCTGCTGCTCTCTCAATTTCACTAAATGATCAACCCGATCTTCGATCGTCTCTATATGTCCATAAAGCATTGTTGCGTTAGTTTTAAGTCCCGCGGCGTGAACTTTACCCTGCAGTTCCAGCCAGCGAGTGGCATCGCATTTATGGGCACAGATCATTGAACGCGTGGGTTCGCGAAAGATCTCGGCGCCACCACCTGGACACGAATCAAGACCGGCCGCAATCAAACTTTGTATGACCGCTTCATCACTCATTTTGTAGAAGTGTGCAAAGTGGTCGAATTCAACCATCGTAAACGCCTTCAAGTGAAGTTGCGGATATTCGCGTTTCAGTGAAGAGAGCAGGTCTGTGAAGTAACTGAAGGGGAGCTTGGTATTCAAACCTCCGGTTATATGTAGTTCAGTTGCGCCTTCGCTAACGGCTTGTGCGGCAACTTTCAAACTGTCTTCAATATTGTGCGTGTAGGCGTCCGGCTGCCTGGGAGTGCGAAAGAACCCGCAGAATTTGCAGTCGGCGTAACAAATATTGGTTGGATTCAGATGGCGATTGACGTTGAAGAAGGTGGTACGTCCGTGACGCCGTCGTCGCGCATGATCAGCAAGCTTACCCAGCCCGGGCAAATCGTCAGTCGCAAAAAGAGCTACACCGTCGTCGAAGCTGAGTCGTTCACCGTTCTCGACGCGGCCGGCAATTTCGTTCAACTTGTCGTCGTGTGAAAATTTCATGTTCATAATCAAACTTCTATCTAAGGAACAGCGCGCTGCCAAAAGTGATCAGCAGGATCACGCTAACAAATGCGTTTGTTGTAAAAAAGGCGGCGTTTAGTCGACTCAAATCATCGGAGCGAACCAATCGATGCTGATAGACAAGCAATGCTCCAGTTGCCAGGACTCCCGTTAAGGCAAATACGCCAAGACCGCTGACACTGTACAGCGCGATTAGGGCGAGAAATGCCAAAGCATGCAAACCGCGAGAGACCCACAACGCTCGCGGAATACCTATTGTTGCTGGTATCGAATGCAGTCCTTCCTTTCGATCAAACTCATAATCCTGGCAGGCATACAGAATGTCGAAACCAGCCGTCCACAACAACACTATCAACGATAAAAGCAAGGGAACGGGACTGCCGAGCTGTCCTCTCACAGCGATCCATGCTCCAGTTGGAGCGATTGCCAGACACCATCCAAGCACAATGTGGGAAAACTGAGTAAACCGCTTCGTCAAAGAATAGAGTAGTACGCTACCCAATGCGATTGGTGCAAGCATCAGTGTCAAGCGATTTAACATGGCGGCGGCCAGCAAGAAAACAAGGGCGGCCACAATCGTAAAGACCGATACGAAGCTCGCTGATAAGAGTCCTGCCGGTATCGCTCGCGCGGCGGTACGGGGATTGCGGCCATCAATCTCGCGATCTGCAATTCGGTTGAAGGCCATTGCGGCGGAACGGGCTCCTATCATGGCGACCGTGATCCACAAGAGTTGCCGCAGAGTTGGTAGTCCACCAGCAGCCAATACTGCGCCTAAAAAGGCAAACGGCAAGGCAAAGAGCGTATGCTCGATTTTTATCATTTCGAGCGTTAGGCGAGTATTTTTAAGGACTGTCGACACGGTGGGTGAATCAGAATTGGTTTTTCTTGTCGCGAAATCTTACTTGGCGCTATTCACCAGCGCAAGCGACCCGGCCGAAATATTCAATAAAGAATACGACTTTAAGTTGATGGAGTTTCCAGCAAATTGGAATTGAAATCATCAATTCTTACACCGAAGGTATTGGCCAATTTCAGCCCAGGATTGAGCCTTGGCGACCCTGGGAGATTCCGTGATGGCAATTTGGTTGGCGCAACCCTCAAATTGTAAAAACGCTGGACATACGACTTCTCCCAGGGTTTCAAAGCAAACCCGTGGCTGTCAATTCGCGAACACTTTCGGTGTAGCATTTTTGCCTCTCTCTAACGGATGCTAGAATCCGATTAACTTATGGACCTAAATGAATTGAAGAAACTGCTGGTGGCGCATAAATCCGGCCAACTCGAAACACCGGATACCATTGAAGCGATCAAAAGCCTGCAATTTGAAGATATCGGGTTTGCCCGAGTCGATCATGCCCGCGCGTCACGTCAAGGCTTTCCAGAAGTCGTGTTCGGAGGCGGAAAGACCAGGGAACAGGTAGTTGGCATAGTTGACCGTCTGGTACAGCGCTCACCAAATGTTCTCGTTACCCGTACCGACGAGGGCACGTACGGCGAAATTCGAAATATCACGACTGACGCCGAATGGCACTCATCGGCCAAACTCATAAGGATTTGCCGAGACAGAGCTGATCGAGGGACGGGGACCATTGCGGTTGTCACCGCTGGAACAAGCGATATACCGGTTGCCGAAGAAGCCGCGCTAACTGCTGAAACAATGGGCAACAAGGTCGATCGCGTTTGGGATGTCGGAGTTGCTGGCATTCATCGAGTGCTATCTGAGCGGGTACTGCTCCAAAGTGCTCGAGTGGTTATTGTAGTGGCTGGGATGGAAGGAGCTTTGCCTTCGGTAGTGGGCGGTTTGGTGGCTGTTCCTGTCGTAGCGGTGCCAACCAGCGTTGGCTATGGTGCATCTTTTGGAGGAGTTGCGGCCTTGCTTGGCATGCTCAACAGCTGCTCTTCAAACGTCACGGTAGTAAATATTGACAATGGTTTTGGCGCAGGTTTCGTGGCAAGTCTTATAAATCGACGCTGGGAGCCAGCTGCAGCCTGAAACGAGAAACACGCTTAAGTTGGTTCCATTTTGAATCTGAGCGCTCCTAATAGATTAAATAACGGTTCTTCGCGCGCCCTGATTACCATCGGGGCCGCTCTTCTACTGCTGCTCACCAGCAGTTGCATTTCGGCTCGCCGGACACCCAACCTCGAACATAT
>DATIBX010000445.1:0-10167 GCA_035457105.1 Pyrinomonadaceae bacterium | reverse complement strand
TACAGACAATTTGTCCACTGATCCCTGCATGTGCCGCCTCGATTGGCGATGTTCAGGTGCGGAACAAAGGAACCATTGGTGGTAGCCTGGCTCACTCGGATCCGGCGGGCGATTGGCCAGCCGCCGCAATTGCTCTAAACGCAGATCTAGTACTTGTTGGTCCAGTTGGTGAGCGCATTGTCAAAGCTGACGACTTCTTTGTGGACTTACTAACTACGGTGTTGGAACCCGGAGAGATTCTGCGTGAGATTCGCATTGAGAAGCCTGCTGGTCGATTTGGTCAGGCCTATCAAAAAGTTCCGCACCCAGCTTCTGGATTTGCAGTCGTAGGCATTGCCGTCAATCTGACGCTGGATCCAAGCGGCAAGTGTGACAGCGTCAGTCTCGGAGTAACGGGAGTGGGGAGTAAAGCGTATCGACCCAACGCGTCTGAAAAGTCGCTGATCGGAACGAACCTTGATGAGCAATCGATTGCCACCGCGGCTTCGCATGTTTGTGACGGCGTAGACGCCAACAGCGATCTTTACGCGTCATCTGAATATCGTTGTCACCTTGCTCAAGTTCATACTCGCCGAGCGATTGTCACAGCTCGTGCGAGCGTCAAGTAGATGAAAGTTGAGGGTTCACATCAACTCGCGGCCTCGCGCCAGCGTGTTTACGAAGCGCTGATTGATCCTGAGGTTTTGAAACGCTGTATTCCAGGTTGTGAGAAGCTCGAAAAAACTGGAGAGAACACCTATGCTGCAATACTCCGCACCGGTGTTGGGTCAATCAAAGGTCTCTTTAACGGAAATGTGCGCCTCGAAGATCTGCGCGAGCCCGAACATTTCCGCATGGTGGTTGACGGCAAAGGCGCGCCGGGCTTTCTAAAAGGATCCGGTGATCTGGATCTCCTGGAGGATGGCGAAAGCACAAAAGTCAATTACAGCGGCGACGTTCAAATTGGCGGCACGATTGCCGGAGTGGGCCAACGAATGATCCAGGGCACTGTGAAGATGATGGCCACTCAATTTTTCACGTCATTGCAGGCGGAAGCACAAACTGAGGCGGGCGAACCACCTCCCCAGCACGGCTTTTTTCGAACGGCCCTGAGGTGGTTCTCAGGGTGGCTCAAAAGCATTTTTAAGGGAAGAAAGTAACCGGCGGTCTTTGGTCTTCGATCTTTGGCCTTTGATTTCGCCTTGACGAAAACAACCAAGACCAAAGACGTAAGATCAAAGACACTATTCAGACTGGCGGCGAGCTTTGGCGATGAAGTCCTCGACGTCGCTTAACTTCCTTGGCAGGTCCTCGCTCATCCATTTAACGCCGTCAGGGGTGATTAGCATGTCGTCTTCGATGCGAACACCGATGCCTTTGTATTTCTCGAAAGCCGGCCGGACCTGAGCTTTGAACTTTTCCCAGTCCTCAGTTTTCCAACCGAACGGTAAATAGTCCAACGCATCAACTCGCACGTAAATGCCAGGTTCGTTAGTGAATGTCGCGCCCGCTTCAAACTTGGCAGGACCTCCAACGTCGTGAACATTCATTCCCAACCAATGTGAAGTACCGTGCATAAACCAGATCCTGAACTGGTTGGAGTTTCGGTCGGTAATCAACCCAAGCTTTAAGAGACCATCTTTGACCACCTCAGTCCCGGCGCTGTTGACTTCCTGGAGAGTCGCGCCTGGCTTGGAAGCCTTCGCCACAGCTTCCTGGGCGTCGTAGACGATTTGATAGACCGCCGCCTGTGTAGGCGAGAACTTTCCATTAACTGGGAAAGTGCGGGTGATGTCGGCTGTGTAGTGATCGTATTCCGCGCCGACATCCATTAATAACAAATCACCAGGCTTTACGGGGCCTTGTGACGCCTCGTAATGGAGCGTTGTCGCATTATCACCGCAGCCGACGATATCCGGATAGGCCCAATTGTCTGCATTGCGAAGCTTGAAGGTATAGGCCATCACTGCGTCGACTTCATACTCCCACTTAGCATCTGCAGCTGCGGCCCAGGCTCGCTGATGAGCTTCGATACTAATATCGATAGCATGTTGCATCAGTCGCAATTCCATCGGAGATTTTCGCAGTCTCATCTCTGTAAAGACCGGCCAAACATTCTTGACGCTAAATCCGGAAGCCGTCTTGGCCCAATCAGCAGCGAAGCTCTGTTCCCTCCGATATTCTTTGCTGTCAGGGGTACGCGGCACGAGCATATAGACTGACGCCTCGTTCTTTCCAGCTGCGGCCAGCAGAGGTTCGAAACCATTCCCGTTCGTCATAACAGTTGTCGCTGCAAGGTCCGAAAGAAAGATGTTCTCTGCTTTAGCCGGTCGATAAGGTTGCCGGTTGTTGATTGCCTTCATAAAGGGCTCAAACTCGGTCGCGTCCCAGATCTCTTTTACGCCCGACAACAGCTGAGCCTCTTGTGGCGAGTACATGTGACCCGTCCATGTTTCGGCTGCCGGATTGCGTTTGGGAAGAAACAGGATCTCAGGGGTTTGGGTATTACCCGGCAGCAGGACAAGCGTAGAGCCTTGCTGCTTGAGATTTGTCAGATAATACAGATTGTTCTCCTGACGAAATGGGTAGGCGACATCGTTCGCATAAACGCGTGGCTCGCCACTAAACATCACGAGCATCGACTTTGGACCAATTGCCTGTGCCACACGACCCCGTCGCTGTGCCAATTCCGCTAATCGTTCTTTGTCATCAAAAACAGGAGCAGCCGGTGTCACTCTAATTACGGACGCAGGCGATTTCTCGGCCGCGGCGTTCAGACTTAAACTCGTCGTCAGCGCAGCTATTGCAATGATCAGCGCTAAAGCCATCATAGAGACCCTTAGAGTACGAGGGCGTTTCATATCGTCTCTCCTTTTGTCGATAACGGCCTGATCAGCATTGAGTCACGGCAACTCAATGAGCATTTGGACCAATGAGAACGGATCACTAACGATCTACTCAGGGTTTGGTGTCTTGCGTTTTTGTTTCGGGCCGTACACCTCTTCTTTCCCGTCTGGCCTGCGGAAAATACGCGTACCGTCGGGCATAATTACGAGTTGCGATCCGTCCGGCAAGTTACGGATCACAACGCCACCCGGGAGAACCTTCGTTCCGTTTGGAAATCGTCGCGGCCGAAGTGGACCCTCAACAGTAGTTCCCGACCGCGGTGCTTCCGGCGACTCGACATCGCCCTCGTCATGGCCAACATCATCTTGGTTGGGCGGCCGGGGAGGTGTCGGATTCCGACCATCATTGCGAGCCTTCTCCGTTTTTCTGGGAGTTGCAGTCGGCTCACTGACGGCGGCTTTTTGAACGTTTTTTGCAGGCGCGGGAGTGACGGTCGATTTAACTACTTCAGGAGACGTTGCTACTGTTGGAGTCGCTGTTGGCGATGGCGCTTCGGGTGTAAATTCGGCGCTCGTAGTCTTTTTTTGTTGATATGCGTAGAAGGTCAGAACGCAGGCGGCTAAGACCACCAGCGCGGCTCCAGAGATGACCCAGGGTAACACTTTATTCTTTTGGGCCGCTGCAGGTCTGACGACGGTAGTGTCGCCCGCTACTGCGGTTCGTTGGCGGGCAATCTGCTGCGTCGGCGTAGCCCCCGCAGCAGTCCCAGGTGGAAATAACACGGTATCTGCCTCGCCCCGATTAACTACAGTTGAGGCCGGCGCTGTTCCCTGTAGCGCCTTGCGCATATCGTTAGCAGCGGCAAAGCGTTGTTCACGATTCTGTGCGAGCGCTTTTCCCAGAACGTCATCCAATTCTGGTCCAACAGCTGAATTTGCCTGACTGGCTTTCACTAAAGGATCAGGCTGGCCATTTACCAATGCAGCCGCTCGCGTCAAAGCATCAGGCGGTTTCACGCCAGTCATCAAGTGATAAAGAGTCGCGCCCAGGGCATAGAGATCACTTCGCGAATCTGTCCCCAACCCTTGAATCTGTTCGAGCGGCGCGTAGTTAGGTGTGTAGCCGAAGATGCTGGCCCCCGTAGTAACGCGCGAAACATCGCCAGCCTGTCCTTTTGCGAGCCCAAAATCCAACAGAATAATCTGTCCGCGCGCAGTTAACTTTAAGTTCTGTGGTTTGATATCGCGATGGACTATCTGTGGTTCCTGTGTGTGCAAATAATCGAGCGCATCAAGGAGCTGATCGGCCCACGTCAAAACCTGCTCCGCGGGAAAAGGACCACGTTTACGAGTCATCATCTCCGAGAGATCATCACCCGGAATAAACTGCATGACGAGAAATTGTCCGTCACCTTCAGCAAAATGGTCGCTGACGCGCGGGAGTGCTGGATGATGAAGTCGCGCCAGTAGTCGTGCTTCTCTTTCAAACTGTTTCCGGAGTCGTTCATCATTAAACAGAGTCTCTTTGAGAGCAACTACGGTATCAAGGCGTTCGTCCATCGCTTCATAGACTGCGCCCATGCCGCCTTGTCCGAGTTGGCGAATGATTCGATATCTGTTCTGTAGAACTGTGTCCGGCGTCAGCATCGATAGTCTTTCTTATCCGTCACCAGTAAATATCAGACGATTGTGAAGCAATCAGGCCAAGTGCGGTCAATCAATAACAAAGTCATTATACACAGCGATTCACTTCAGCAAAATCCATTCACCTTGGAATCATTGAGAGAAGCGTCGGTTGCAGGTATGCTACGCTCATGGACGAAAGATTCCGCAAAAACCCTGACATTATCGATGTTGGCCAACGCCCCCGCAGACGCAAGTTCGTTTGGGTTTTGGTCGCACTCGGTATTTTGCTCTTACTAAGCTCACGCATCCTTTCGATCTACTTGTCGGCGCTGTGGTTTGGCTCGATGGGTTACTCGTCTATCTACTGGACGATATTCAAGTTAAAGGCTGGTCTATTCGTTGGCTTTGCCCTGTCAACGGCCATACTGTTGAGTGCGACATTCTGGCTTTTTCAAAAGCTATTTGGTGCGGCTGCTTTTGAAAACCGAACAATTCTCCTGAACAATCAGCCGTTTCAATTTTCACCAGCCAAAGTGATCCGGCCAGTTGGCTGGGCCGTTGCCGCCCTCGTTGGCTTGATTTACGGATTCGCGATGAAGGATGAGTGGCGCGTAGTTTCGCTATTCTTTCATCAGCCCGCAGCGGCAGCCCCCGATCCAATTTTGGGAAAGTCTCTCGGCTTCTACCTATTCTCACTTCCTTTTTACAACTCAGTAAGCTCGTGGCTGACCGGTGTGATGTTCATAATCCTGATTGCTGCGCTCGCGTATTCGTTGCTGGGATTACCGCAAACAGTTTTGAAGCCGAGTGTAAGATGGTCGTCAGGCGCGGCGTTTCGGGGTGTTTGTTGCGCACTGGCGTTGTTTCTAATGGTAGTAAGTTGGCGCGTCTACCTGTCTCGCTTCCCGCTTCTCTGGGAAGACCATCCGATCTTCTCGGGGGTCACTTATACCGAAGCACACTACACGCTTCCGGCGTTGCTTGTCGTTTCTATTGCGCTGGTAGTTGCCGCACTCGTGTTACTAGCTAATGCTTTCTTCGTAAGACGATTGAGCCTGGTTGTAATCGCTCTGGCAATTCCACTCGCAGCCTATTTATTGGGCGTAGTAGTAGTTCCATCCTATGTGCAGAGTTTTGTGGTAAAGCCAAACGAGCTGGATCGGGAAACACCATATATAACCAGCAACATCGAGTGGACCAGGAGGGCCTTTGCACTTCAAAATCTGGAATTGCGAGACTTCGAAGCCGACCCAACAACTGCAGCAGTCGATCAGACCACCAATAAAGACACGCTCGAAAACATCCGATTGTGGGACTGGCAGGCACTTAAAGATACGCTGAAGCAGATCCAAGCTATTCGAACCTATTATGACTTCTCAGATGTAGATGTCGATCGTTACTCCCAATCGTCGCAAACTCATCAAATGATGATTGCTCCGCGCGAGATTGATGACGATAAGTTGCCGGGCAGAAACTGGATAAACGAGCGCCTCATTTACACCCACGGATACGGCGTGACTATGAATACGTCGAACGGCTTCACTCCTGAAGGACTGCCTCAGTTTGTTCTTTCAAACATGCCAATAGAATCAAGTGGTCCAGAGATCAAAGTTACGAGACCGCAGATCTATTTCGGCGAACTCACTGACCGTCCCGTTTATGTAAAGACAAAACAAAGGGAGTTTGACTTTCCGCAGGGTGAATCGAACGTCACCACCACCTATGAAGGAACCGGAGGAATCCAAATTGGAGGTGCTTTCAGGAGAATGTTACTGGCTTGGGCTGTCGGCGATTTGTCGAAACTTCCGTTCTCAGACGATGTTACAAGTGAAAGCCGGCTACTGATCAATCGAAACATTCGCTCGATAGTTGATGGTGTAGCGCCGTTTCTGATCTACGACAAGGATCCTTATATCGTCGTCAGCAACGATGGGCGACTCTACTGGATCATCGACGCTTTTACAGAGTCATCCAGCTTTCCGTACTCAACACACCACATCGTTGGCGACAATTCCGTCAATTACATTCGCAACAGCGTCAAAGTCGTCATTGACGCCTATAACGGCTCCGTAGATTTTTATGTTTTCGATCAACAGGATCCGATCATCAATGGTTACCGGAGCATTTTCCCGGGTCTGTTCAAAGACAATGCTGCGATGCCGGCCGATATTCGCACTCACATTCGATATCCGGAAACATTAATTAAGGCCCAGGCAGAGGTCTACGGTCTCTATCACACGCAAAACCCCAAGGTCTTTTTTCAACGTGAGGACGTCTGGAATGTTGCTCAACAGGTCATCCTGAACGCTGAAGGGAAAAAAGTGCCTCAGCCGATGGACCCATATTATGTGTTAATGCAATTGCCGGGTGAGCAGCAGCGCAACGAGTTTGTTTTGATCCTTCCATTTACACCCTCTAATCGCAACAACATGATTGGTTGGATGGCAGGCCGGAGTGATGGAGAAAACTACGGCAAGTTGCTCGTTTACAACTTTCCAAAGTCACGGCTGATCGATGGACCAGTGCAGATTGAGGCTCGCATAGATCAGAATGCTCAACTGTCTGGACAGTTTACCTTGTGGAATCAGCAAGGCTCGAGGGTGATTCGAGGTCACTTGCTTGTGATTCCGATTGGCCGTTCACTCCTTTTTGTAGAACCAATCTACTTGCAAGCGGTGCAGAGTCCGATGCCTGAGCTGCGAGTTGTCGTGCTCGCTACGCAGGATAAGCTGGCTTATGGACAAACGTTTGCCGAGGCGATGACCAATCTGTTTGGAGAAGCCAGCAAACCTTCGGAAGCGCAGCAGATTCAGTCAGGTACTGGACAAAAGTCCGTTGAATCAACTGCTCAACCGTCGACTGCAACAATGCAACAGTTAGTTATCAAAGCGCTGCAGGAATTTGAGGACTACCAGCGTCTGACCTCGCAAGGTAAGTTAGCTGAAGCGGGCCAAAAATTAGAGCAACATAAGAAGACTTTGGAAGAGTTGCGTAAACTCGCCCCAAAACAATAAGGAGATCCACAGACTACGCCGATGCTCAGATTCTCTTCAGAGAAACACACCGTGCAGACGTGTTCTAAAAAAAGAATCTGTGTAATCGCGTAATCTGTGGATTGTATCTTTGAGTTTTTACATCTAACTGGGGCGCAGTTTGGTCTCGAGCTTTTTCGCTTTTGCCAAGGCGTCCTGATGCTCGGGCATATGCGCCGGGTCTGGTGTGTTCTTTTCAAGTGCCTCGAGCTCTTTTTTCGCCTCAGCATCGCGATTAGAGTCCGCATACGCTTCAGCGAGGTAATACCGCATCAACGAGTTATTGGGACTGAGCTTGAGCCCCTTCTGAAGGCTTTCAATCGCCTTTCCAGTGTCCCCACCGAGCACTTTTGGTGCTTGAAGATAGAGTCGTCCAAGCCCGAGATACGCGCTAGCTCCCTGATACCCCTCGTCCAACTTAATCACCGCTTCCATCTCGCCGCGAATATCCTGAACGCTCGACAGACTCGCCAGCGTGCTGTGTGACGCTGCTCCACCGTAGTTCGCCCCGAGCCAAAAATGACCCTCAGGCTTGGCAGGTTGAAGTTTGACGGCCGCTTTGCCGGCTTCAGTGCCGTCGCGAAACATATCATCTCGCTCGTCATCGTTATCGGTATGGTCCCCGACATAAAAGCAGGCCCGAGACAGTTTCCAGGCGGCCTCGTAGTTTCCGTAGTCTGCCAGCTGAGCTTGCCGCAAAGCGGCCACGGCTACTCGTGCCTTGGCCATGTCAGCTCGACCCTCGTACAAGCCATCGCCCTCCTTGATCCGGTCGCTGGCGATCTTTTCGTCGCCCCGGTCAACTGGATTTTGCTGGGCCGAAGGTGTCTGTTGACACGAAGTGGTAGCCAGTACCGCAAGAAACAATCCTGAAACTGTCCCCACTGCTATCAAGATTTCCGGCATTTTTCTGAGTGTTTTTGCTATTTGGTTCATGATTGTCTGGTATTGCTATACAGTTTGTAATAGTTTTGCTACGACGTTATCTAAAATGGGCGGAATGGGGTATATTGGCCCGGCTGAAGTAATAAACTTTGCAATCAGCCCGCGATTCAAGAGGGGCTAACGGAGACAGAAAAACGTGGCAGGGGCAGCCTTTTACGATCTAGAGGGAACGTTAGTCAGTACGAATCTTGTCCACACTCTGAGCTTTTACGCTCGGCGACAGCAGGGGCTCGTAAGTAGTTTCACTAAGAGTGCGACCACCCTGCTCAGTCTGCCTGTTTTCGCTGTCACTGACCAGTATAGCCGAAAAGTTTTCAATGACCTCTATTTCAAACGCTATAAGGGGCAATCTGAGGATCGGCTGAGGTATTTCTCTCGCGAACTCTTCGAGGATGTTATCAAGCCCGCCGTTTTTCCAGGTACCTACGAACTCATTGAAAAATCACGACAACTCGGACTTCGGCAGGTGGTAATCACAGGAGCACTTGATCTCTCAGTTGCGCCATTAATGGAGCACCTGAACATTAAAGAATTTGTGACCAATCGTTTGGAGTTTGTTAACGGCGTCGCGACCGGGCGACTGTTGCCACCTGTGATGGCCTCGGCGACGAAGGCTTCATGGATTCGCACTTACGCAGAAAAAGAAGGCATCAGTTTGAGCGACTCTTACGCCTATACCGACAGCTTGAGCGACTTGCCGATGTTATCGATCGTAGGTCATCCAGCTGTGATTCATCCGGACATGCGGCTGAAACAGACGGCCTTGCATCACGATTGGCCCATCCTAAATTTGAAGTAATAACCGCATTCATTCGTAGAAAGCACTTATGGCTCTCCAGCTAAGACGAAAAACACATGAGTCGGTGGTCTATATAGACCGCGATAGCGCGCCTCGAATCATGCCTTCGGGCGAGGATTTTATTCTCGAGGATCTGCCCATTGGGACACGCGTTCTGTATCCAAATCCGCCGATTAAGGGTTTACCGAATCGCGAAGCGGCGATCCGCTACGCATTGAATCATCCGCATGGCTGCGATCCGCTCTTTGCCCAGCTTGAGCCGGGCATGCGGGTAACAGTAGCAGTCGACGATATCAGCCTCCCGTTGCCGCCGATGGCAACGCCTGACATACGACAGACCATTCTCGAAATTGTGCTCGATATGCTCGCCGGTCACGGAGTGGATGACGTGCACATCATCATTGCCAATTCCCTTCACCGGAAGATGACCGAGTGGGAAATGAAACGAATGGTGGGTCCCAGAGTGTTTGCTGAGTACTATCCCGATCGTTACTACAACCACGATGCTGAGTGGGCCGACGGAATGATGAAGATCGGGGAAACCAAGCATGGCGAGCCTTTGAGCTTGAATCGGCGCGCCGCCGAAAGTGACCTGTTGATCTACGTCAATCTTAATTTTGTGCCGATGGACGGCGGCCACAAGTCGGTTGCGGTTGGGCTTTGCGACTATGAGTCACTGCGAGCTCACCACGACCCGCAGACTATTCGAGACTCTGACAGTTACATGGATCCAGCCCGTTCCGAGTTAAATCGGAAATGTGTGAGGTTAGGCAAGATTGTTGACGAACATCTCAACGTGTTTCACATCGAAACCGCCATCAACAATCGGATGTATGGCGCCGATATGGACTTTCTTCTGAAAAATGAAGATGACTTCACGGCTTTTGATCGGATGAAGTTTGAAGCCATGCGATTCGGTATGAATAAGCTACCGCGTCCC
>DATIBX010000444.1:0-3250 GCA_035457105.1 Pyrinomonadaceae bacterium | reverse complement strand
AGGGCACGACGAACGTTTGATACGCGAAGGTTGCTTCCGAGCCAAGATTCTTGGGTCTATGTACGCGACCACCTTCCTCAAACGCCTGGCCAACTGTGTAGGATTCCTCGCCACCACATCCATCCTCCACTGTGACCGTACCTCTCGTGACAACATTGAACAATGGGCCTGGATGATAGTGCCAGGCACCCACTTCGCCGGGCGCAAAGCTTATCGTCCGGAACGTGATTGATGCGGGGCCATTCATGAGTTCTGAGTGGGGGTTCGTTCCGACTGCCAGGATGTTTGTCACAGCTCCGTAAGCGACAACTGAGAAAAGAGCTAAAACAACCAGACCCAGCACCAGCCTGCTTGTGTGAGTATTGATTCGCATTTTGATCTCCTTTATTTGCATGGAAATGTTAGTTCCAGGCGAACTCTCTAAGTCGTGAGGCAGATTCACGCTCAGTCGTCCATAGCTTGATGGCTGAGTTCAATCCCCCATCTTGCCTTGCCTGTCTGCCCACACATGCGATAAGTGACACAGGATCTTGTCATTCAATCCGCAATTATTTTTTGAGGTAGAATGTGCCGCGCCTGGATAGGCATCAATGACGGAATCGCGCCAACAAGTAACCGAGCTGCTCGTAGCGTGGAGTAATGGTGATCAGGCTGCGCTGGAAGAGTTGATGCCGCTAGTCTACTCGGAACTGCGGCGTCTGGCTCACCACTACTTGCGTCGTGAGCGGCCCGGGCACACCTTGCAAACTTCGGGGCTGGTAAATGAGGCCTTCCTCCGGCTCGTGGATCAGTCTCACATTCAGTGGCAGAACCGCACTCACTTTTTCGGCATTTCAGCCCGTCTGATGCGACAAATCTTGGTTGACCACGCCCGGAAGCAACATTACGCCAAGCGTGGTGGGGCCGCTCAACACATCGCACTGGATGAAACCGTGATCATCTCTACCGAACGGGCTAAGGAGGTCCTTGACCTGGACGACGCTTTGAAAAAATTGGCTGAAATTGATCCGCGCCAAAGTCAAATCGTAGAACTCCGATTCTTCGGTGGGCTGAGCACTGAGGAAACTGCTGAGGTCCTCTCGATCTCGGTCAGCACCGTCATGCGGGACTGGATGGTTGCTAAATCCTGGCTCCGACGTGCCATCCGTTCCTAATTGCTGAAAAGTCTCAGAGACATTTCGCGCATGTGAGGTTGATTGGGACGCTCTTGATTGAGTCCTCAAATGGAACATAAAGGCTATCTCCCTCGGCCGAAGAATAGGCTTGAAAAAATGACTCCGGAACAATGGGACAAAATCAAGGATTTGTTTCATGAGGCACTGAAGCATCCACCCGCCCAACGTCACAACTTCATCGCCAGTGAGTGCGGAGATGATCCATCTGTGCGTTTCGAAGTTGAGTCTTTGTTGCAAGAGTACGAAGACGAACCGGATTTCATCGAGACCCCGGCGGCTGACGTCGCCACATCTTTGCTAGCTTCAGATCGGGTCGGAATTGTTTCAGGTCAGAAGCTGGGTCATTTCAAAGTTGTAAAACTATTAGGCACCGGCGGAATGGGCGACGTTTACCTGGCTGATGACCTGAGACTCGGTCGCAAAGTTGCGCTGAAGCTGCTGCCGCCGCATTTCATCGCAGACCAGTACAGAGTGCGTCGCTTCGAACAGGAAGCACGAGCGGTTTCAGCGCTCAATCACCCCAACATCATAACAATCCTCGAAATAGGACATACCGGCGCACTCCACTTTATCGCGACTGAATTCGTTGACGGTTCAACGTTAAGAGAGCACATGGCGAAGCATCCTATGACCGTAGGTGAAGTGCTCGACATAGCCACTCAAATCGCATCCGCATTGAACGCCGCGCACTCAGCAGGAATCATTCACCGCGACATAAAGCCTGAAAACATCATGCTCAGACGAGACGGTTTGCTGAAGGTGCTCGACTTTGGCCTGGCAAAAGTAGAGGTACAGGAGGTTGATGAAGACCAATCAACGGCGATAAGAGTCCAAACAAACCCCGGTGTGGTAATGGGTACGGTTGCCTATATGTCACCCGAACAAGCTCGTGGAAATGAGGCTGATTCAGCAACCGACATTTGGAGCCTCGGAGTTGTGTTGTACGAAATGATCGCAGGACGGACTCCATTTCAAGGCGAAACCTCCAGCCACGTGATCGTTTCGATCTTAGAAAGTGATCCACCACCACTTTCTAACCGCCCGGAATTTCCAGCTGAGTTGCAACGCATCATCTTCAAAGCGCTAAACAAAAACAAAGCTGACCGCTATCAATCAACAATCGCCCTGGCTGATGACCTGAATCGGCTCAGGGAGAGACTGAAACTCGAGGAAATGCTGAATCGCGTGCTCGATCCGATCGTTATCACACCGGGTACTTCAACTAAGAATGGCGCCAACGATCCGAGAGTTACGAGCACGATCGAGGTTGACGTTGACGAGACCAAAGCCGAGGGCATTATCGGAAGCATCAAGCGGCAAAAAGGCCTGGCTTTAGCGGCGATACTAACTCTGTGCATTGGCTTAATGGCACTGTGGTACCTTGCGGTAAATCGAAATAGATCAAGTTTGACCCCTCCTGGTAAAAGGTCGATCGCGGTTCTGCCGGTTAAACCCATTAACGTAACAACCCGCGATGAAGTCTATGAAATAGGAATTCCTGATTCCTTGATTGCCAAGCTCGCTACCACCAACGCACTGGTGGTTTGTTCCCTGGATTCAATTAGAAAGTATTCTGACGTTGGGCAAGACCCGATAGCCGCAGGCAAAGAGCAACAGGTAGATTTTGTACTCGCGTCGAACTATCAGCTAGCTGGAGGAAAACTGAAGTACACAGCACAACTGATTAATGTTGCGACCGGCCAGATCGAAGACACTTACAAGTTCGAGAAAGAAGCCAGCGATGTGTTTGCATTACAGGATGCAATTGCTGTTGAGGTTGGAGACAAGTTGTTCGTCCGTTTTGCAGCTTCGGCAAATCGACAGGCAGTGACACGAGGAACAACTAATGCCGAAGCTTATCGACTCTATTTGCAAGGCAAAAATCTAGTCGCTCAACGAAACTCAGAAGCTGCTGAAAGGGCACTCACCTATTTTGAGCAAGCCATCCAACTGGACCCGAATTTCGCAAAAGCATATGCGGGAATGGGAAACGCATACCATTCGATTGGTTTGAGAGTACCGGATCGTTATCCGGTCCTGGTAAAGACGAAGGAAGCGATCCAGAAAGCGTTGGA
>DATIBX010000443.1:0-5182 GCA_035457105.1 Pyrinomonadaceae bacterium | reverse complement strand
TCAACTGGCAGATTGAGTCGGGGAACCCTGGAACTGTTGCACGCTTGTTACTTAGGATCGAAAATCTTGCAAACCCGATCTTTATCCGCAATGTCCACAACTCAGTGTTGACGCTCAACAGCGCTGGAGTAAATGGATTGAATGAGCATTTGGGCGCCGGCATTGCTGTTTCTTCCGCAGCGAAGATTACTGCCCTCCTGACTACTCCTTCGGGAGCCTTAGGGGGCCTTTACCTTATGGGTTATCTCGCACCGGAAGAATAACTATTCGTGTAGCGCGAGCAGCTGAGGCCAGCGCCTCCGGCGTTGGCCTTGGCAGCTTATAGGCACCAGGGGTTACTTCTCGCATGGACCGACTGCTCTGAACCAGAGGCTCGAAGTTCGGTAGCACCAATAAGAAGTCCCGCTGTTCAAGCTGTGTCATAATCCATTGAACTTGCACCGTTTCTAGTCCTTAACGATCAAAAGAAATTATGCCTTCGATGGCTTTACCTCAAAAGTCGACCATGCCCCAAAAGTAGGTTTTCTGCCTCAAAAGTAGCGAAAGTCAGAACTTGACGCATCATTGTCTTCAAGCGATCATTTCCATACGAAAAACTTCATTGAGAACACTATGAAACAAAAATCACTTCATCTTATCTGTTTAATCACTACTGGCTTTCTGCTGTCGGCGGCGACACTCAGCAAAGCGTCTGCGCAAGTGAAACCTTCAGTCATCCCCAATACCGCGGCGGGGCGACGCTTAGGCGAGTGGCAGCGCGCCTACAATAGCGGAGACTACGACCAAACACGCAAGTTCATGGCGGACAATTACGCGAAGGCAGTCCTGGACCAGGCGCCGGCGGATGTCCGAGCGAACAACGTCGTCAACGCAGTGCGTGTAAACGGTAAAATGAAGATTATCGCCATTGAGAAATCCTCAGAGACCGAAATTGTAGCTTTGTTAGAAACCCAGTTAACTGAATTGCGATCGAGACTCACAATCAAGGTGGCCGCGGAAGAGCCTCACATTATTGCGGCGATCAGTCTTACATCAATCCAACCCGCGGTTAATCCTGGCGCGCCTAAACTGAGGGAAGCTAAGTTTGGACAGTGGCTCGACAGCTACCTGAAGCGATTGACGGCCGCTGATGTTTTCTCGGGCAGTGTCGTGGTTGCCAAGAACGGGAAGCCAATCTTCCAGAACGCCTATGGCCTGGCGAGCAAGGCATACAATATTCCCAATCGCATAGATACCAAATTCAATCTCGGTTCAATGAACAAAATGTTTACGGCCGTAGCGATTGCACAGCTTGTCGAACAGGGCAAGCTCACGTTTGCTGACACCGTGGGCAAGGTCCTTCCCGACTACCCAAACAAGGAAGAGGCTGCTAAGGTCACAATTCATCACTTGCTTACGCATACGTCAGGTCTTAGTGACTATTTCACACCCAGGTTTTTTGAAACATCGAAAGACAGATTCAAATCAGTCAATGACTATCTGCCTCTATTTGTGGACCAGCCGCTCTTGTTCCAGCCAGGGGAACGGATGAGCTATAGCAACGCCGGATTCATGTTGTTGGGGGCTATCATCGAAAAGGTCAGTGGACAGGATTATTTCACTTACGTCCGTGAGCACGTTTATAAACCAGCGGGAATGAATGACACCGACGCTTTCGAGTTAGACCACGATACGCCCAACCTGGCCATTGGTTATACGAGTGAGGATGAAAATGGCCGCTACGTCCCAGGACCCCGAGCAAACAACTTATTTTCTCATGTTGTTAAGGGTGGTCCCGCTGGTGGCGGTTTTTCGACCGCGCCTGATTTACTCAAATTCACCAATGCGCTGGTGGCTGACAAACTCTTGAGTCGCCCTTCTCGAGAAATCCTTACCACGGGCAAGGTGGTGTACACGCCTGGGATCAAATATGGGTATGGATTCTTTTGCTCGGAAATCAATGGCCGGAAACTCATCGGACATTCCGGAGGGTTTCTCGGTATCAACAGTGAATTGGACATTCATCTCGATACCGGCTACACGATTATAGTTATGTCCAACTATGATCCACCGATCGCACAACAAATCATAACCAAAATTAGACAGGTGATTCCGGAAGGTTAAGCCTGTCTAAAGGGCTTACTCAGTTCTTCAAAAGAATGCGGGGTGAAGACCGCGAGGGCCTGTTGGCATTCGTTCTTGGTTTTTAGCCGACAAGCTGGAGACGTTTTCAAGCCCATCCCTCCATGTAGCCGGTGAGTGGCTTTGCCTCAAAAGTCCACAATCTGCGATATCCAGTTCGTCTTCGATGATTGGTACTGGTCCGGTCATCGTGATCTCGAACCACGACCGCGCACTTCCTGCGTCTCCGAACAATGGCTTAGATAAAAGTTATTCGCCGAGCGTTAACGGGCTGTAAAAGTTGAATTAAGGAATTGTTACGACGGCAAGGAAATCTTAGCCCGCCTCCTATTAACTTAACGTCAATTTAGTCTTTACGTAACCGAGCCTTAGTGCCTCCTCGAGATAATTTTCGCGCGCGACAAAGGTGACGACTCGCTATAGCGGTTTCAGAAGATTCTGAGATCCCAGTGGTGGTCTGTCGCGCGGCCACAAGACGAATAGTACCCCCCAACTTATTCATAACATTCCAATGAAAGGATTCGTTTCAATGCTCAAAAGAGGCGCAAGATCACTCCTTCTGAAAACATTCTTTGGTGCCGCATCTGTTCTAATCAGTGTAGGACTCATCGCGAGTAGTCAGCCATCAGCAGCCGGACCACAACCAGAGACAAATGCTAAAGGACCATTTCAGTTTCAACCCTTGCAGGCATCTGCGGCGTGTACCGCAGGAGGTAATGCCGATCAGCCTTTCATTTTACCTGCTGGGTACGGCCAGACGATCATTGCCAGTGAACCGCAGTTTCCCGATCTCCCCGACATGACAACATTGAATGAAAATGGCAATCAGGCCGGGCGGTATCTTTATCGAACTCATGAAGTCGGTACCAATGGCGCTGTTTCGGTGACCGACCTTGTGACCGGCGAGACTCGGATACTCGCGCAGCAAGCGAATTGGGGCAGGCTCGACGGCATTGCGTGGTCGCCGTGGGGAACGCTCCTGATTGCTGAAGAGCGGACTGGCGGCCTCGTCTACGAACTTGATGGTTTGACCGGAGACGCAACTGCTCGGCCGGCAATTGGGCGAAAATCGCATGAAGGAATGCGCTTCGATCCACAAGGCAATCTTTATTCGATCAGCGAGAGCAACCCTGGTTACATTTTCAAATTTGTTCCAGACGTGAATGGCGATCTTTCAAGCGGACAATCGTATGCTCTGAAAATCGTCAATGCGACCGGTGATCGCACAGGTGAAGCCGAATGGGTGGCGCTCGATCGAGATCAGGTCGAAGCGAATGCTGATGCTGCTGCCGCTGCTGTTGGCGCCACTGGCTACAATCGTCCGGAAGACGTCGAGATCGCGACTGCGACTGGTAGCAATCGCGGCGGGTCTAACATTCTATACGTGGCCGTAACGGGACCGGTTGGACCAAACGACAATCGAATCCTCGGAATCGATTTGCGTGAATCAAAAGGCGGAAATGATCATCAAACGGCGTTCGTGTTTGATTACGTTAAGGTCGGATTGAACACGCCTTCGGATTTTGAAATGCCTGACAATCTCGCACTCGACAAGAACGGCAATCTTTACATTACTGAGGATCCAGCCACCGCGCCCGCAACCGGTCGCGGTGATGACATCTGGGTTGCAGTCGCGCCTTCCGGCGGTAGCAATCATGGCCCGGCAGCTTCGGTTGTCAGGTTCGCCAGTCTTACCGACTGTAACGCTGAGCCCACCGGCATCTATTTCGATCGCAGCGGGTCAACTCTATACGTCCACGCACAACACAGGGGTGGAAACGGACGGGATAAAGCAGTAGCAATCAGCGGACAGTAATTGCGCAGGATCATCCACAGATTACACAGATTATTGTCTGTGTAATTTGTGGATGGTCAAGAGCGGCCGCCGGAACATCTCTTATTGACACGATTGTCTCGCGGACAATAACCGACCCGTCTTCCGCCACCGCGATTTCGTCCTGACCGCCTTTGAATTCAATGTCATATTGATGTTGTCAACGTTCCGTTAAGACGTCTGCTTGACTGTGGTCCAAGATGACAGGAGTTCGACACACGCGTCCAGGGTCGACAGTTTTGGATAGTCAGATTCAGGAATTCTCACATCCAGTTCCTCATCAAGCGCAATCACAAAATTGAGGAAGTCCATTGAGTCGATATCCAACTGATCCCGAAAGCTGACGTCAGGTTTAAGTCGAGTCAGGTCGGCTTCCGGGGCGATCTCTCCGAGGATTCGTAACACCGTTGCTCTGATTTCATCGCGTGTCATAGTTTGCCTGGTTCCTGAAGTAACCGGTCGACCGCGGCGAGGAAGAGACTGCCGCGGTGGCCGTCGCTCACGCGGTGATCCCCAGAAAGAGTCGCTTTGATGGCGGGACGCAAGACGATTTGTCCGTCCAACGTCCTCGGCCATTCCATTGGCCTGCCAAAGCCTATGATTGCAACTTGCGGTGGATAGATGATTCCGAAAACACTGTCAGCACCGCGTTCTCCCAGACTGGTAACGGTGATAGTCGGTTCAGAGAGTTCAGAACTGCGTAGGGATCCCGCGCGTGCTCGTCTCACCAGATCTCGAAAATTCTTCATTAACTCGTTGAGGTTCTGTTTATCTGTTCCTAGCAACGCCGGCGCGACAAGTCCACCCTGCCGCAAAGATATGGCCACCCCAACGTTAATCTCTGTGCACAGATTCAGTTTTTCATCTTTCCAAACGGAGTTGAGTTCCGGGACCTCGTGAAGCGCCAGTGCCACAGCCTTGATCAGAAGTACTCCATACAACAACCGATCGACTACAGGCCTTTTAAGGTTTTCTTCAGCAAGCCAGGCCATGGCATTGCTCATATCGATGGTGGTGCTCAGATAGTAATGTGGAATCTCCCGTTTTGAACGAGCCATTGCCGCCGCGATGGTGCGTCGCATTCGCTCCTGTCTCTCAACAGCAGCGTCGCGGACTACAACACCAGACGGTTTCGCTGATGCAGCGCGCTCGATATCAACTCGCTGGATGCGTCCGCCTGATCCTGTGCCCGTTACTAGAGAAATATCGACTCCCAACTCAGTTGCG
>DATIBX010000442.1:0-12987 GCA_035457105.1 Pyrinomonadaceae bacterium | reverse complement strand
GTGTTGAAAGCTCAGGGCGAGATCTTCGGCAAGACGCATCTTTTGAGCATTAGCATCGATCCGGAGTACGACACACCGAAAGTATTGCGGAGTTATGGAGCCGCTCATACTGAGCGATATCAGGACGAAACCTTCGAGCATTGGGAATTCGCGACCGGTTCGGAAGATCAAATTAAAGGGATCGCGCAGTACTTTGGCTTACGCTATTTCGCTGATAAGGATCAGATAGTTCACGGACTGAGGACCGTGGTCATCACACCTGCAGGGAAGGTATTCAAAGTCTATCGCGATAACGAGTGGAAACCAGAACAACTGGTCCAGGATCTTATTGCGGCATCCGGGCAAGGATGATTAAGTTGACACTGACTAATTGAGAATTATGAATTGAGAGTTGAGACTTGTTAATTTATTAAACGGCATTTCGTAACCAATCAAAGACCAAAATCCAAAGATCAAAGTCCAATCTTCACAGTCCCTTGATCTTCTTAATCTCTTCCGTCAGAACCGGAACCGCTTCGAACAAGTCGCCAACAATTCCATAGTCGGCAATGTCGAAGATTGGAGCTTCAGCATCCTTATTGATTGCCACGATCGTTCCGGAATTCTTCATTCCAACGAGATGCTGAATCGCTCCCGAGATTCCGAGTGCTACGTACAGTTTGGGAGCAACTGTTTGCCCAGAAGAACCAATCTGTCGATCGATCGGAAGCCATTCAGCGTCACATATCGGTCGAGATGCCGCCAGATCTCCACCTAGTACTTCTGCCAATTTTTCAGCCAGGGCAATGTTGTCTTTGCTCTTGATGCCGCGACCGATCGCGACGATTACATCCGCCTTCGTCAGGTCAACTGCTTGTTTGGCCTCCTGGAAAGGCGCTTCGGGAATCATTCGTACGTCACCAATTTCTAAGGCCAAATTCTCAACCGGTGCGCCACTTCCCTTCTTCGCCTGATCCGGACGGTACGCGCCTGTTTGAAAAGTTGCGAAAACTGGAGCGGCTCCATCTGAGGTGACGTCTGCGTCCAGCTTGCCGAGGAAAATTCGCCGAGTAAAGGTAAGTTTATCTCCCTCAACCTGTGCTCGAATGCAATCGCTGATGAGCGACTTCCCGAAACGCGCTGCGAGCTTGGGAGCGAAATCGCGAACCTGGTAGGTGTGAGTCAGGAATACAAACGCCGGATCGATTTTCTTAACAACTTGCTCCATCGCGTCGGCGTACGCGTCGGGAGTGTAATCGGCCAGTCTTGAGTTAGTGGCAAAGACCACCTTCTCTAACTCGTGGCTCGCAATCTCCTGTGGCAGAGTGATGCTTCCTTCACTAAGAACGACCGCGGTTGCAGTCTGTTGAAGTGCCGATCCAAGCGTCTGAGCTGCGGCTATCGCCTCGAGCGAGCTTTTGTTCAGAACACCGGCGCGATGTTCGATAAAGACAAGAATTCCCTTACTCATTTGGTGGTCCTATTTTCGTTGGTCAGATAACGCGAGCTTCCGTGTGAAGTTTCTGTGCCAGTTCAGCAGCGCCGGCTTTCGCGTCTCCATTGCCGAGCAATTGAGTTTGTTTAGTCTTTTGCGGCAGGTAGATCTTTTCAATCTTTTGATGTGATGCTCTGCCCGTCACCTCGGCCGAAGGGGTAACTTCTTTAATCTCTTTTTTCTTGGCCGCCATGATGCCTTTAAGCGTGGCATAGCGAATCTGGCTGATACCAGATTGAATTGTTAGGAGTGCCGGGAGAGGCATTGTGTACCACTGGTACCAGCCGCTTTCAAGTTCGCGTTTCACTCGAAGTTTATCTGCGGCTGCATCAACCTCGATGACGATGGTCGCATGCGGAAGGCCCAAAAGTTCAGCCATGATTACGCCAGTTTGGCCGTAGCCATAATCATCTGACTGAAGTCCAGTCATTACCAGATCTGGCTTCTCATCTCGGATGGCATCCGCGAGTACGGTTGCAGTCGTGTACGGTGAGAGATGGCTCAGGTTGTCACCAACCACATGAATGGCACGATCAGCACCGCGGGCCAGCGCGTCTTTGATAACACTTTTTACCCGTTGAGGCCCCATCGAACAGACAATCACTTCGCCACCCAGTTTCTCGCGTACCCGAAGAGCTTCTTCGAGAGCGTAGCCGTCAGACTCGCTCACTTCGAACGAGAGGTCACCCTCTTCAATCCAGTTCGCTTCTTTATTAATTCGCAGGATCGCGTCTTTATTAGCGACCTGCTTCATCATTACCAGGATCTTCATTTTGGTGGTGAGCCTTTGTCAGCTTTGGTCTTGATCTTTGGCCTTTGATCTTTGTGCTTGTAGTCTGACATCTTAGGTTTGTTATTTGAGATCCGAATCTCAAGACCAAAGACCTATTCTTCAAACCTCTTAAACAGCAGCGCAGCATTTGTTCCGCCAAAGCCAAAACTGTTCGACAGTACGTATTGAACCTCCGCTGGCCTGGGTTCATTCGGCACGTAGTCCAGGTCGCAGTCAGGATCGGGATTGAAATAGTTGATAGTTGGCGGCAACATATTCTTGTACAGAGCGAGGACTGAAAATACTCCTTCGATACCACCTGCCGCACCCAGTAGGTGACCCGTCATTGATTTGGTTGAGCTGACGGCGAGTTTGTAGGCGTGATCGCCAAACGTGTCTTTAATGGCCCGCGTTTCAAACTTGTCGTTATAAGGAGTAGATGTGCCGTGGGCATTGATATAGCCCACCTGTTCTGGCGTCACCTGGGCATCGCGCAACGTGCGCTGCATGACGCGTCTTGCCCCAGACCCGGTCTCGTCGGGCATTGTCAGATGGAAAGCGTCGGCAGCGGCGCCGTAACCAACTATCTCGGCATAAATCTTAGCGCCCCGTTGTTTGGCAGCTTCCAATTCTTCCAGGATCATGATGCCCGCGCCTTCACCAATGACGAATCCGTCGCGGTCTCGCTCAAATGGCCGAGACGCATGAATTGGATCTTCGTTGTTAGTAGAGAGGGCGCGCATGGACGCGAAGCCGGCCACACTCATTGGGGTGATGGCTGATTCTGCGCCACCGCAAATCATGAGATCCGCATCACCACGCTGAATAATCTTGAAGCTATCACCAATCGCGTGAGCTCCGGCAGCGCAGGCTGTGGCTGTAGCCGAATTTGGTCCTTTGGCACCGAATCGAATGGAGACCTGACCGGCAGCCAGGTTCACAATCGCTGAAACGATGAAGAACGGCGACACTCGATCCGGACCATCATCCAGCAACTTCGAGTGTTCGCGTTCGATGGCCCAGAAATCTCCGATGCCGCTACTGATGTATGTTCCCGCGTTTTCTGCGATCCCGTCAGGGAATTTGCCCTCGGGTGTCATCTGAAAATTACTGTCTGCCATCGCTTCGATTGAAGCGGCGATTGCGTAATGAATAAAGGCGCCCATCTTGCGCGCCTCTTTCTTCGCAATGAATTTTAAAGGATCGAAATCCTTTACTTCGCAGGCAAACCTTACGGAAAACCTCTCAGCGTCGAACTTCTTAATGTAGTCGGCGCCACTGCGACTGCTCATCAGCGCAGTCCACGTCTCTTCCACGGTGTTACCCACTGGGGTGACGAGGCCGAGGCCGGTAATCACGACACGACGTGTCAAGTTAAAGCTCCTTGGTAAAAGACAAGTGGTCAGAAGTGTGCAACAAGCTGAAAAACGAAATCGCTTGTCACCTCACTTATCACTGATCACTATTTCTTGTGCTGGTCAATATAGTTATATGCATCACGGACGCTCTGGATCTTTTCGGCGTCCTCGTCCGGAATTTCAATGCCGAATTCCTCTTCGAAGCGCATCACGAGTTCGACTGTATCCAGCGAGTCTGCGCCTAAGTCATCTATGAACCGGGCATTTGGTGTGACTTCGTTCTCATCAACACCAAGTTCATCAACGATTATCTGCTTAACCTTATTCTCGATCTCTTGATCGGGCATGTCGTTTTGCTCCTCTGTGAGTTTATAAAACGTTTACATCTGTGCTTCAAGTTTGGCTTTTGTCGCTTCCAAACTTGTAGTGTCTTCCACGTTAAGACAGGTCACTTCACGACTGATCTGCCGCATCAGTCCCGTCAAAACTTTTCCTGGGCCAACTTCCACGAAGGTCCCAATTCCTTTGCTAATCAGCAACTCCATCGACTGTGTCCAGCGCACCGGCGCTGAAACTTGTTTATACAACGCATCTCTCAGGGCGGCTGCTTCACTAGTCACTTCTGCATCGGCATTGGTGACCACTGGTACCTGCGCTTTTTCAAACTGAATCTGATTCAGGTTGACTGCCAGCTGCTCCTGCGCAGGCTTCATGAGCGCGCAGTGAAAAGGCGCACTTACATTTAACTTTACTACTCTCTTGGCAACGTCCTTAAGTCGTTCTGCGGCGCGGTCTACAGCTGCTGCATTGCCGGCGATGACGACCTGATTTGGAGAATTTAGGTTCGCCAGCGAACAAATTTCGTCTTCGGCTGCCTCACCGCAAATTCGTTCAATCTCAGTTACGTCACCACCAATAATTGCTGCCATCGCTCCCGTTCCTACAGGGACGGCTTCCTGCATGTAACGACCTCTTGCCCGAACAGTTCGCAACGCATCCGCGAGTGAAATCGCTCCTGCGGCAACCAGTGCCGAGTACTCGCCAAGACTGTGGCCCGCAACAAAAGACGCAACCGGAAAGTTTGCTTCACGCAACACGCGCCACGCTGCTACAGAGACAGCGAGAATTGCCGGCTGAGTGTTTTCAGTCAGCTGCAAATCCTCAGCTGGGCCTGCAAAACAAAGACTTGAGAGCTTAAAACCCAGGGCTTCATCAGCTTCTTCAAAGACCAATCGAGCCGCTTCAAATCTCTCCGCGAGATCTTTACCCATTCCCGGGTATTGCGAGCCCTGACCTGGAAAGACGTAGGCTATTGACGATGTCCTTAGGTCAGTTGTCAATCGTTGATGTCCATCTAATTAAAACTGCGAGCTGATAACAAAGCGCCGCCTGGCCGGCGGACTCCAAGGTTACCAACGCAATAACACACCGCCCCAGGTTACGCCTCCGCCAAACGAAGTCATTAATACCAGGTCGCCCTCTTTGACACGGCCACTTTCGACACATTCATCAAGCGCAATCGGTATCGATGCCGACGACGTGTTTCCGTGTACCGCAATATTTGAATATACACGTGACAGTTCTACATTCAACCTATCGGCTACTGCCTCAGTAATCCGTTGATTGGCTTGATGTGGGATAAAGAGATCGACGTCTTCAGTCTTCAATCCTGCGCTCTGTAATATATCCCGGGATATCTCAGCCATCGAACGCACCGCTACTTTGAACAGTTCATTTCCTTTCATTTTGAAGAAATGATCTCCGGCGGCAATCGTCTCCGCACTCGGGCGACGTCTCGTGCCTCCACCAGGTGAAAACAGTTGTTCTTCATAACGGCCGTCCGACTTAATTTTGGTCGCAAGTATGCCGCGATTGCCTTCGACTGGCCCAAGCACGGCGGCTCCGGCTCCGTCGCCGAAAAGCACACAAGTCTGGCGGTCAGTGTAGTCGACGTATTGCGTCAGGATTTCAGCCCCGATAACCAGCGCGTTACGTATCTGACCCGTGCGGATCATCGAATCGGCAAGTGACACACCATATAAAAATCCAGAACACGCAGCCACGATATCCATTGCGGCAGCGTTGTTCGCTCCGAGTTCGGCTTGAATTATGCAACCGGTGGATGGAAGTATTTGATCTGGCGTTACTGTTGCACAGAGCAACAGATCGATTTCTGAAGGATCCAGCTTGGCTCGTTCAATTGCTTGCCGGGCAGCGCGAACGGCAAAGAGTGACGTGTACTCTCCCTGGGCGGCCTTACGACGTTGCTTGATACCAGTACGAGTCGTTATCCACTCGTCGTTTGTATCAACAATCTGGGCCAGATCGGCATTCGTGAGAATACCTTCAGGATAAGAATGTCCTGTTCCTAGAATTCCAGCGCGCTGATTAACCATCAATTGCCTCAAACGTTTATGGGGGCCGTAATAGTATCCACTATCAAAACAAAAGCCAAATACTAATGTTTTGACCTCAGCCTGTCGATGCGACAGCCTGCGACTGCAACAACGCACTATTCGCTATGCCCTGTTTAATCCTTTCACTCGTTCGATTCTCAGAAAACTCTTTTACGCTGCGAATGGCATTTCTGATCGCCCGAGCGTTAGAACGACCGTGTCCAATCACAACTATGCGACTCACCCCCAACAGAGGAGCGCCGCCATATTCCGAATAATCTAAACGTTTCTTTATCCTGTTAAAGGCAGGTTTTGCTAAAACGGCCCCAGCTTTCGTCACAGCGGTAGCCGTTAATTCTCGCTTTAGCATGGCGAGCATGGCTTCCGTCAAGCCTTCCGATAACTTCAACATCACATTTCCGGTGAAGCCATCGGTGACGATTACGTCGACCAAACCCGAGAAAACATCCCTTCCCTCTACATTTCCGACAAAGTTGATGTTTTCCAACTGCCGTAACAATGGAAACGCCTCTTTCGTAAGATCGTTTCCTTTCGCTTCCTCTTCGCCGATGCTCATCAAACCAAGCGAGGGACGGGTTGTGCCAAGTACGGACCGAGAATAGGCGTCGCCCATAATCGCAAATTGGACCAAGTGATGAGCTTTACATTCAGAGTTCGCACCTACATCCAGGAGCAAAGTTGGTTTGCTGGCTTTTGTCGGAATCATAGCTGCCAGCGCCGGGCGATCCACCCCTGGTAGCGTGCCGATCACCATTTTGGCAGTTGCCATTGCAGCACCGGTGTTGCCGGCTGACACAAAACCGTCCGCACGACCTTCAACCACCAGCTTCGAGCCTACTCTCAAAGAACTCTTTTTCTTTCTTCTGACGGAGACGGCAACCGGATCATCCATTGCAATCACTTCCGGCGCTTCAACTAATTCAATTCCCAAATCTCCATCGGCTCTCCACCCACACCGGCGAAGTTCCGGCTCAACTTTATGAGTCTGACCGACAAGAATTACTCCAACTCCCAGGTCCCGAGTCGCAGCAAGCGCGCCATCGATCTCAACATGAGGAGCATTGTCGCTTCCCATTGCATCGACCACGACTTTACCCGTCAGCCGGGTGTCATTCTTCGACTGACTACGCACTGCTTTTGAGCCTTAGGCTTGTTCGATGTGGAGAACTTCGCGGCCTTTGTAGTATCCGCACTTCGGACAGACGCGATGTGGCATGCGTGGCTCACGACAATTGGGACACAGGTTGGTTTGTGGAACTCTCAAAGCGTCATGCGCCCGACGCTTGTCGCGTCGAGCCTTCGAATGGCGCCGTTTTGGATTTGGCATGGTTACTCCGTTTCTAAATTCAGAATTTCTACAGTGTGCTGTCAGCTATTGCTGTTTCAAACTTTTCAAAGCGTCCCAACGCGGATCGCTTGTCGATGTTTCACACTTACAGTCCGTTGTGTTGCGGTCTGATCCACAGTTTGGGCAAATCCCTTTGCAGTCGTCGCGACATAAGAGGCGAGTCGGCACAGCGAGTAAAACCTGTTCTTTTACAATCTCATCAACATCGATTCCGACGCCATCAAAAACCGAAATCGCCATCTGTTCTTCGGTCAATTCAGCGTCGGGTAATTCTTCGTAATCGGAACCGCTTACGTACTCCAGCTCAAATTGATTATCGAGCGGCATTTCCAAAGGTCTTAGGCACCGGTCACAGTTTATAAAGAGCTGGCCACTAATATTTCCCGAGACGATAACTTCTGCACCTGAGCGCTTGATTCGGCCATTGACGGTTACCGGAGTTGCTAATCGGACGCGCTCATCTTCAAGTTCGAGCTGATTGGTCTCGTACGTCGCGGAGAATTCTCCTTTTCCGCCTTCAAGGTTTGCCAGCTCGATTCGCATTAACTAACTCGCACGGTTGCCGATAGCCATCTCCGGCGCGTTGTGCGCAAAGGGCTCATTATAGCGACCAAAAAAGGCCTGTCAACGCACGGTATTAGCCATTAGGGGTCACAAACTACTGGGGACTGGGTGGTTCGGACTCTTTGAATCGAGGGGATTTTGTCTGGTTTTTTAGCGGATTGACCTAGCGTCTTAGCTGCCGCCTCAATCTATCCATACGCAGAACATCTTGTTTTTCAATTATTTAAGCTGGCAAAAGGCTTCAGCGCTTCATCCCGCAAAAGCTGTTTTAAGCGCTTTGCGGTACCTGACATCAACGAAGTGCTTCGCGATGTAGCGTTCTGAAATAAGTGCGACACCTTCGCATGCTCAGCGGTGCTTTTTGAACCCGGCAATTTGGCCAGAGTCTTTTGCGCGAGAGTGTCCTGACCGTCTTGTTGATAGATTCTTGCCAGCAGATCTAATGCCTCGGTAAACGCCACGTCCATTTCTATCGCTTTGCGCAGATGACGAGTGGCAAGCTGGTGGCGGTTGGTCTGATAGTAAAAACAACCGAGTACGTAATGGGCTTCCGGAGAGGGCCGAACACTCAGAGCACTTTTGAATTCTCGTAAAGCCTTAGTCAACTTATTCTCGCTAAAAAATAACCATCCCAAACCATAATGGCCCGCAAAGGAAGGAGATTTCCTGGTCGCAACAGTCAGGAGATCGATAGCCGCAGTTACCTCACCGCTATCCGCGCAGGCTAACCCAAGCAGCGTCGTTACATGTTCGTCCTCAGGATTCGCCTGTAGTACGCGCTCAAGGTAAAGTCGGGCCGCCTTTGATTTGCCCGTGCGAAATAGATGCTGACCCAGGAACAGCGTTAATTCGAGATCGTCTGGAGCTAGTTCAGCAGCCTGTTTCAACAATTCAAGAGCTTTGCTGTGCTGGCGGTCGTCAATGAGCCGAAACCCCTCGACGATTAGTTTTTCGAATGCTTCACGTTGGGCAACGGGGGCCCGTGACAAGATTCTTGAACGAACCTTTCCGCGTTGCAGCGCTTCTTCCTGCGCTGCCGCATCTTCGCTGCACCGTTTATTCCAGATCTGTTCGAGGCGATCCGATTGCAGCAACCCATCTTCGGAAAGCAGTTCTATCAAGGCCTTCAATAATGACCTGTCGAAGTAAGAAGTCTGTGCCTGTCTTAAGAGTAGATCGAGACTGCGTTCAAGTCGCTCCGCTAGCCGGGTGATCCGATTTTCAGTGGCAGAGATTCGTTCAAGGAGATGTTCGTCCGACGAAACACTTGATTCGTTTGCTTCAAACTTCGATGCCGAAGGCTCAATGACAATCATCAGCCGTGTTCCGCAGCGGGTGCAGAAGTCCTGTCCCAGGGAATTACCAGCGAGGCACTTTTGGCAGTAATGATAAATTGGCGTAGGCATCGTGCTTAGTATTCGTAGAAGCCTCTGCCGCTCTTTCTTCCTAACCAACCGGCGTCAACATAGCGCTTCAGAAGAGGGCAAGGTCGATATTTTGGATCACCGAGTCCATCGTATAACACATTCATGATAGCCAGGCATACGTCCAAACCGATGAAGTCGGCCAGTGTTAATGGTCCCATCGGATGATTCATTCCAAGTTTCATAATTCCGTCGATACTCTCGCGACTGGCTACTCCTTCGTACAGAGTAAAGATGGCTTCGTTGATCATTGGCATCAAGACCCGATTAGACACAAAACCCGGTGAGTCCTGACAATCAAGTGCCGTCTTATCCATCTTCACAGCCAAGGTTCGAACTCTTTCGTAAGTTTCGTCTGAGGTCGCCATTCCCCTGATAACTTCTACGAGTTTCATCACAGGTACTGGGTTCATGAAGTGCATTCCGATTACTTTGTCGGGACGCTGTGTTGCGGCTCCAAGTTTGGTAATTGAGATTGACGAGGTATTTGATGCAAGGATCGCCGACGGCGGCGCAAGCTGGTCCAATTTCTTAAAGACATCGATCTTGATGTCGAGATTCTCGCTGACGGCTTCAACAACAAAGCTTACGTCATTGAAAAAACCTAGATCGGTCGTGGGTTGAATGCGGCCCTGAATTGTCTTCTTCTCGTCTTCGGTCAGCCGTTGTTTATCAACGTCGCGTTGCAGACTCTTGTCGATCGCTTTAAGACCGCGCTCGATAAACTGCTCACTTATATCCTGAAGTTTGACTATGTAACCTGAGCGTGCCGCGACTTGAGCAATGCCGTTACCCATCGTGCCGGCGCCGACCACTCCAAATATTTCGCTCAAGAGTGTCACCTCCAATCCGGTGGAGTGGGTCGAGACGCATACTGAGCTTCGTTATATGCGTGAGTTTCGTTGGTCACGGTCTGACGGCCCGGTGGCAAGGAATACGTTGGTCGATCGTAAAGATATTTACCAGGGTCGCTGAACAAAAACCAGAAGGTGTAGATCGCAACGGCGGCTCCAAATGGAAAATGCATCGAGTCGAGGACTCCGGCGACAATGGAAGCGGTCTTGGCCCAACGCTTTTTCTTTAGTAATGCATATCCCGCAATGTAAGAGGGCAAGGTCATACTTCCGTAGATCACGGACAGGAATAAGCCCATGACTACAAACAATCCCGGAGGAGGAGGATGAGGATCATTCTGTGTAAGGATGGGAAAAATCACCGCCAGAAAGACAAACATGACGACGATGAAGAGAGAAAACAATCCAGCAAAAGCAAGATGTGAGTACGCGAGGTATTTATTATGCTGTTCCGGTGTCAAAATAGATTTCCTTTCAAATTCACGTTTACGTTAATGCTCTCTAATGAAGTGTGGCACGCGTTGTAGCAGCTTGAGGTTTGCACTAAGAAATAACGTCCCAACAGTATAGTACCGACAGCGAAGCGACCGGATGTTACATTCAGACGCGATTCAAATTATCGCTCGACTGCCATTGCCACCGCATTTCCTCCACCGAGACAAAGCGAGACTATTCCGCGGTGAGCGTTTCGCCGTTTCAATTCGTAAAGAATCGTGGTCAGAAGTCTCGATCCCGATTGACCAATCGCATGTCCTAATGCTACGGCGCCGCCGTTGACGTTCACTTTTTCAGGATCCAGTCCAAGTTCTCGCGTAACTGCCAATGCCGCCACTGAAAACGCTTCGTTCAACTCTATAAGATCCACTTCCGAACCGGCCCATCCAGTTTTTTTCAAAACTTTTCGCACTGCCTCGACTGGCGCCATCATGACCAACCTTGGTTCAACTCCCGAAGTCGCCTGCGCCACAATCCGCGCCATTGGTTCAACTCCCATCTCTTTCGCACGCCGGAGTGAAGTCACTACCACCGCCGAAGCGCCATCATTTACTGACGGCGCGTTGCCAGCTGTAACAGTTCCATCCTTCTTAAACGCAGGTTTCAGTTTACCGAGGCTTTCAACTGAAGTGTCCTCTCTGACTGTCTCATCAGTATCGAAGATGAGCGCGGGCCCCTTCCTTTGTGGGATCTCAACGGGGATGATTTCGTCTTTAAACCTGCCCGCACTAATTGCGGCTGCCGCTCGACGATGCGAGTTCACTGCAAACTCATCCTGCTCCTGTCTGCCGACTTTATACTCTTCGGCGACAACTTCACCTGTGCAACCCATGTGGTAATTCTCAAAGGCACACCAGAGACCATCGTTGATCATCGAGTCGACTAATTCTCCGTTGCCCATCCGATAACCTTCACGGGCCTTGGGAAGCAGATACGGAGCGTTGCTCATCGACTCCATGCCACCCGCCACGACCACTTCTACGTCACCCAGTGCCACACCTTGCGCCGCCAACATCACCGATTTCAAACCGGATCCGCAGACCTTGTTGATGGTCACCGCAGATACGGTGGGAGGTAGCCCTCCATTCAGCGCGGCCTGACGAGCAGGATTTTGTCCAAGTCCTGCCTGAATTACGCAGCCCATTATTACTTCGTCTACGTCTTCAGGTTTTACCCCGGCTCGATTCACGCTTTCGCGAACGGCAATGGCACCTAGTTCTGTTGCACTGAATCCCTTTAAAGAGCCCAGAAACTTTCCTACTGGTGTTCTGGCAGCACTAATTATTATTGGTACATCAAGTTCCCGCATAAAAACTCCTAGTTTCATTTCAAGCCCAAAGTCGGCTCGCGTAATCTAATGGTAAGTCGATAATTACAACTCGTCTAGTCGCCTTGGAGTGCGCCGGCCCGGCGGCGCTTTGTTATAACAAACTACTGAGCTAATCAGTTTGAGTTTAAACCGGCGCACTCCAAGGATCGCTCGCACCAATCGTCCTCATAGTACTTAGATCGTTTTGCTTTCACTTTTGTGTAAAGCCGCACAAAGTACGAACCATGAAGGTCAAACTGCAGCTTTACAATTTAGCTTTCAGTAATGTTAGACTCGCGAGGCTATTCAACTCTAAAAACTTTTTCGAATTCTGGAATGTATGCAAGCACTGATTCTCGCCGGTGGTAAAGGTACCCGGCTTCGTCCATTAACGGTCTATACTCCCAAACCAATCGTACCGATTTGCAATCGCCCCTTCTTACTTTACCAGATCGATACACTGCGCAGGGCGGGTATTACAGACATCACACTCTCTCTTTCTTATCAGCCAAATAAGATCGAACAGTTACTTGGAGATGGCTCTGACTTTGGAGTCAAATTGAAGTACACCGTCGAACCTCAACCGATGGGTACAGCGGGTGCATACAAATTCGCTGAAGATCTAATTCGAGAGCCTACGGTTGTATTCAATGGTGATATTTTGACTGACCTGGATCTCAAAGCCGTCATCCGTGAACACAACGAACGCCAAGCTACTGCCACGGTTGTGTTGACGCCGGTAGAGAATCCGCAAAGTTATGGTCTGGTTGAAACTGAAAAAGACGGAAGAATCAGACGATTTCTCGAAAAGCCAAAAGTCGAGGAAATTACTTGTAACACGATTAATGCGGGTACATACATTCTCGAACCGAAGATCCTGGATTTCTTGCCCTCGGGTGAAAACTACTCGTTTGAATACGGTCTATTTCCCGACTTGTTGAAGCGGAAAGAACCTTTTTATGCACACATTCC
>DATIBX010000441.1:0-4305 GCA_035457105.1 Pyrinomonadaceae bacterium | reverse complement strand
TTATGTTCTTGGTATTACTTCGATCGGTGTCTACGGGATTGCCCTGGCTGGATGGTCGTCGAACAACAAGTACAGCCTGATGGGTGGTTTGCGCTCTTCGGCTCAGATGATCTCTTATGAGCTAGCGTTAGGAATGAGTTTGATCGGCGTGCTTCTTTTATCGGGCACGCTCGACTTGGGAGCGATTGTGGGTTTGCAGTCTCGCTGGCATGGATCGAGCTGGTTCATTTTCGCTCAACCGGTGGGTTTCATCATTTACTTGATTGCCGCCATCGCAGAAACAAATCGAGTCCCTTTTGACTTGCCAGAAGCTGAAACCGAACTGGTAGCTGGATTTCACACAGAATATAGTGCGATGAAATTCGCGCTCTTCTTCCTGGCTGAGTACATCAACATGTTTACCGTGTCGATGCTCGCGACTACACTTTTTCTGGGCGGTTGGAACGTGCCACTTGCCGATACAGTCTTTGGGCGCGGCACCTTTTTGTTTGGTCTGGTCAGCGTGATCGGGTTTCTCGCAAAAGTGATTTTCTTTCTATTTATCTATATCTGGTTGCGTGCGACTTTGCCCCGTTTCAGGTTCGACCAGCTGATGAGTTTTGGTTGGAAGTTCCTTCTGCCTGTCGCCATTCTGAATATTTTGGTGACCGCAACTCTACTTGTCGTCGGCTTCTACGGATACTTTGGATACTGAGTGGTAATGCCACTCGTTTGATTAAGATCGATGCTTGCTCTGCTCTTTATTCTATTTGCCGGACTTGCCATAGGTTGCGCTCTAGCCGTGGTTGCGCAACGAAACCCTCTTTATAGCGCCATCTCTCTCATCGGTGTCTTTATCTCTCTTGCATGTCTTTACGTCATGCTCGCTGCTCCCTTTATTGCAGCGGTCCAGGTAATTGTTTACGCCGGTGCGATCATGGTGCTTGTGGTCTTCGTCATCATGCTCTTGAACGTCGAGCATGAGGACGCGCGACGGACCAAGATCGGCTTCCTGCTTCCGGCTGCTCTGGTCCTCGCGGCAGTGCTAATCGCCGAGGTCGCTTTTATCCTCGTGTCGGTGGACAAAGCGAGTTTTCCAACAAGTTCAGCTTCGTCCATAGGGTCTACTGCGTCCATCGGCTCACAGTTATTCACCACTTACCTGTTGCCGTTTGAGATCACCTCCATTTTGTTGCTCATGGCGATTGTCGGCGCGATGACGCTCGCCAGACGGACCAAAGAGCTATCAGCAAACGCTCGAGTAATACCCGGAGCACAATTACTGGCCGCGAATGTCGTGGACTCCTCGAAGTTCCTTGATGACACTACTGCAATCGAGACAGACACGGTTGATGAGGCGGCGAGCCTGCTGGGAATTAGTTCTCCGCGGGATCCTTCAGAGAGAGATTGATGTAAATGGAACCACAACTTTCATGGTATCTGGCTTTGTCGGCAGTCCTGTTCACCATTGGGGTCGCAGGCGTAATTATTAAAAGGAACGTGATTGCCATGTTCATGTGCATCGAGTTGATGCTCAATGCCGTGAATCTAACCTTCGTAAGTTTTGCCAGTTTCTTTCAGGATGTCACCGGACAATTGTTTGTCTTTATTGTAATGACCGTGGCAGCGGCTGAAGCCGCAGTTGGCCTCGGAATAATTATCGCAATCTTCAGAAACAGAGAGTCGCTCGACGTTGACGACGCAAGTATCTTGAAACTCTAAGCAGCGCTCATCCTTAAGAGTGCGATTAAATGGAAAACAATCTTCTTAGCATCATAGTTTTTGCTCCGCTCCTTGGTGCGGTTATCAATTGGTTCGTCGGCCGGCGACTCCGTGACGAGCGTTTCATCGGCATCGTCGCTTGTAGTTCGGTAGCAATCTCAACAATTGTAGCCTTTTATCTTGCTTTAAATTCACAGGGTGCACTGCGGACTGAAACACCGGTGCTGGACCACGTCTGGACGTGGCTGCAGGTGGGCAATTTTCACGCTGACGTGTCGCTCGCCATGGACCGTCTCAGTGGGATATATGCCCTGTTCGTTACCTTCGTCGGTCTTCTGATCCACGTGTTCGCGGTCGGCTACATGAAAGGCGACAGCGGGTTCTACAGGTTCTTCGCTTATCTGAACCTGTTCATGTTCTCGATGCTCACGTTGATTCTGGCCGATAACTTTCTGTTGATGTTTGTCGGGTGGGAAGGCGTTGGCCTTTGCTCGTACCTCTTGATTGGTTATTACTTTGATCGCAAAGAGGCCGGTGACGCGGCGAAGAAAGCGTTTATCACCAATCGAATTGGTGACTGGGGTTTTGTGCTGGGCATCATGTTGACGTTTTTTGTAACCGGTTCGGTTAGTTTCTTTGCAAATCCGGCGTCAGGTGTGACCGCGACCGCGTTTGACTTCTTCAAGACTTATCCGGTCGACCCCTTCACCGCCAGCGCAATTATAAAAGGCGGGGCTACGTCAATTGCTGTTCTTCTTTTCATTGGCGCGGCGGGTAAGAGCGCACAGATTCCTCTTTATGTCTGGCTGCCAGACGCGATGGCCGGCCCAACTCCAGTTTCGGCCTTGATCCACGCCGCGACAATGGTGACCGCCGGCGTTTACATGATCGTTCGTTGCTCTGAAATCTTCGTTCACGCGCCGACTGCGATGTTTATCGTCGCGGTCATTGGAGCGGCAACAGCTCTCTTTGCAGCGACGATTGGCCTGGCCCAGAACGACATTAAGAAAGTACTTGCCTACTCGACGATTTCTCAGCTCGGTTACATGTTTCTGGCTTGCGGTGTAGGTGCTTTTGTTGCCGCGATTTTCCACGTCATCACCCACGCCTTCTTTAAGGCGCTGCTCTTCCTTGGTTCCGGTTCCGTGATTAACGGTATGCATCACGAACAGGATATGCGCCGCATGGGCGGTCTAAAGAAGTACATGCCGATAACCTGGGCGACGATGGTTGCGGGATGGCTGGCCATCTGTGGAATGCCATTCTTTGCCGGTTTCTTTTCGAAGGATGAAATTCTCTGGAAGACCTGGAGTGCTTCGACTTTCAGTCTTCCCGCTGGAGCAAACAAGCTCCTCTGGGGAGTTGGTGCTGTTACGGCGCTGCTGACCGCTGTTTACATGACCCGAATGATGGTGATGACCTTCTGGGGCAACGAGCGCTTCAGAGAGTCGCATGCTGACGATCATGACTCGCATGCTGGTGGTCATCATGGTGTTCACGAGCCGCATGAATCACCCTGGCTCATGACTGCTCCGCTCGTAATCCTTGCCGTGCTTTCCACCGTTGGCGGATTCATAGGCGTGCCGTTTGCGATGAGCCGACTTGTGTCAGACCGCAATGTGAATGTGATCGAGCATACCCTTGAGCCGGTAGTTGCAAGTCTTCCGGGTGAAGCTCATGCAGTTGGTCAGGCCGAGCCTACAATGATTTCGACACCTCATCAGGAAACCGACTCAGCGTCACCTCTCCATCCGACAACTGATGCCGCGACGACCCACGTAACGCATTCGACGGAGGAGTTGAACACTGAACTGATGATGGCGGTCATTTCGGTCGTGATCGGTTTGGCGGGCATTTTGATTGGCTGGTTTACCTTTATGAAGCGTCCACTAATGCAGCTGCCTCGTATTCTTGAGCGGAAGTATTACGTTGACGAGATTTATGACGCGACACTGATTCATCCAATCGAAGCGAGCTCACGCGAAGGCTTGTGGAAGATCTTTGACATCGGAGTGATCGATGGGATCCTTCACGGGCTCGGTGACGCTGTAACTGAATCAGGCAGACTGGGTCGATATCTTCAAGCCGGTTTTCTTCGCGGTTATGCGGCGATAATTCTGGCGGGCGCCCTAATCGTAATCGGAATTTTTACTTATTTCAGCATTCAGCTTTTTCCGCGGTAAAAGTATGTCTCACTTGTTAACAATACTGATTCTGCTTCCAGTTGCCGGAGCGCTGCTTTTGGTTGGTTACAGCTTGCTTCCGAGCAGACGAGAAGACACCTACAAGTGGATTGGTCTCTTAATTTCGCTGCTAACTTTCGCTGTCTCGTTATTTTTGGTAAGTGGCGTGGGAGGCTCAACCGCCGAGTTTCACTTCGAAGAGAATATAAGCTGGATAGGTTCAATTGGAACTCGGTATCACGTCGGTGTTGATGGGATCAGTTTGTGGCTTGTGTTGTTAACCACGTTCCTCATGCCGATTGCAATCGTCTCGAGTTGGAGCGCAATAAAGAAGCGGTTGCTGGCCTACTTTGTGTTCATGCTGATACTTGAGTCGGCCATGCTCGGGGTATTTGTCTCGCTCGATCTGTTGCTCTTTTAT
>DATIBX010000440.1:0-2799 GCA_035457105.1 Pyrinomonadaceae bacterium | reverse complement strand
CGAGTTAAACTCGAAATGTTTTTCCGACTGACAGGAAACATTAGCTACCCGTTAATGATCGTCGCCAGCTTTCTGCAGTTTCCGCTGTTGTTGGTTCGGTATAACCAACCTTTTTACCATTTGATGGTTTTAGACTTGCCGCTTCTATTTTTCTCCACAATTTCTGTAGTGCTCTTCTACGGAACAGCCGTGTGGTACCTCGACGAACGCCGGGCACCGCGTTTGTTACATCTGCCACTGGTTATGGCTCTGGGTATCGGCTTGGCTTTCTCGAATGCACGTGCAGTTCTTGAAGCTCTGCTGGGAGTCAAAACGGAATTTGTCCGCACGCCAAAATATAAGGTTGAAGACACGGCAGACGAAACATGGAAGCGGAAGAAGTACAAACGCAAACGTGGTCTGCTACCACTTCTTGAACTTAGCTTCGCGATCTATTTTCTGCTGGCGATTGCCTACTCAGTTCGTCTGCATATGTGGGGAACAATCCCATTCATCACACTCTTCTTTTTTGGCTTCGGCTACATGGGTGTCATGAGCTTGCTGCAGACGGCGAGTGGCAAACGAATCACTGCGTTCTGGCGACCATTGAAGCCTTCAGATGCAGGTCAATAACGGGTCTGTTTTCTAGATCTGATAATCGGTCTAGCCGTCGACTACCATCTCGGCACTTAAATTCAGACGGTATTTATTTGAAGGCCGTTGAAAACTGAGTGGTGTCGCTCGGTCTGCGCGTTATTTGTCCAACCACGAATTAACCCATTTTTAGATCAATAGCTCCAAAGGAAGGAACTCATGTTTAGAAACTCATTCCCCTGCGCGCGTAAAGCACCGCTTAAGTTCAGTTGCCAATGCGTTGTAACGAGAGTCGGCTGTGCTTTCAAATAATATATCCTTGTGTAGGTCAGATACGCGACCGTCGATGTCGTCAGATAGGAGTGATTCACTGGCTAATCGACGACTTGATTTTTTGTCTCTGATTCTCTTAGTGAGCCTCCTATCTGGTTGTGGCATCGTCACTGCTCGTATCTACAATCACGCGGCCTACCGCGTCATCATAAAGGCGAAATCCGAGGCAGCGATTAAGGATTTCGATCAGACGTAGAAATTGGATCCAACAATCGGGGCTGCGTTCAATAATTGAGGCCTCAGAACATGACTAAGCCACCTTCTCCGCAGAGACGCAAAGAAACGCAGAGATTGCGCAGAGGCTTAAGATTAGGACACGACCGAAATCGCGACGGTTGAGTCTTGCATCCGGTCGCTTATAGTTCGACCTCGACATTTCTTGTGCAACTCGTTGCGGACTCACCTTTCCAAACTCTTTCGATCCCACCTAGCTAGATTTGCTCCGGCCTCGTACGTGCTCTCAAGAAACTCCATCAGCGCTTTGTCGGGTGCTTCTGCATTCCTAACATCGTCGTACAACAGCAAGAACTCTGACATGTCGTTACTGTAAAAAGCCTTTTCAGGTTTGATTGGCGCTGTTGCCAAACCTTCAGGTGCTGGTGCCGTGTACGAATAGAAAGCTGGCTTTCCGAGTGGGCCCTGTCCAGGCCACCAACCGTGACTAATCACTTCATGCGAATACGCTTCTTTTGTTATCGAATCGGCGTCAGGTCTGGGTGGTGCCAATCTTCCGGAAAAACGAGTCACAGCCAAGTCAAAACTTCCCCAGAAGAAATGCACTGGGCTGCTCTTGCCAATAAACTGCGAGCGAAAATCCTGGAGAACTCTGTCAGCATGACGAACAACCTGCCAGAATCTGTTGGCATACTCCGGGTCATATGACTTGTGCTGGTGATCCTGGTCGAAAGGAATTGGATCCGGTATTTCGACAGGCATCTTCCAGATGTGAACAGGTAGCCCCAGATCATCGAGGGCGGCCATTGTCTCCTGGTAAAAGTCAGCAACAGATTTCGGACTCAACTTCACAGTACGCATCGCGCCATCGCTGCATCTGATCTCGAGGTTGTGATCGATGAAGTCGAATTCAATCTCGAAATGTGTTGAGCCGTACGGCATTGCACTCGTTGTCAAACCACGAGCTGAGACATACAGCGGAACATTCCACCAGTGGTTAACCAGCGGTGTCTGGGCCAGACGTATCTTGCCGACGATCTGCGACCACATGTGAAGCGTTGCACGAGTGGGTTCCCAATCTTCAAGTGCCAGGGATGGCCAGGCATCCATTTGAGCAGCTGGTATCGACATAAATTTTGTCCTTTCTGTGTATGCCAAAAATATCACACAACTTGATTCGGACCCCTGAATTGAGTGGGGAAGCACAATGACTTGACAGTGCTTTCTGGCAAAACCTATAGTTTCGCTGGAATCAAATTTAACCTCGATGAAACCAAACGCTTGCTCCTGTTATCACTGTTGTCCTTGGTGCTGCTATTGCAGCGCGACCGGACGGCCGTGTGCAGGGGCATTTGAGGTTTGAAGTAGCAGAGCCACCAGCACCAATAAACGGCAACCGGTCGCGCCTTTGGAGCGGGCCGGTTTTTCATTTGGTGAGTTGGGGCAATCGAGGTGGAATGAGGGCGTAATGGGTTACAGCGTTGTAGAAGAGCGCGGCTGGAGTATCGCGCCAGGCAGTCTTGAAGCAAGTATTGGACATACCCCTTTGCTTCGCTTATCACGAATCAACCATGACCTTCTCGACGGTGTCGACATTCTTGTAAAGGCCGAGTATCTAAACCCGGGTGGCTCGGTGAAGGACCGTCCTGCTCTGTCAATGATTCTTGAAGGTGAACGAAGTGGAAAACTGCGTCCGGGGATGACCATCATCGACGCAAC
>DATIBX010000439.1:0-4629 GCA_035457105.1 Pyrinomonadaceae bacterium | reverse complement strand
CAAGAAGGAATCTGTGTGATCGGCGTAATCTGTGGATGATCAATTTTGTCTCGCGAAGTTTTCATACAGTCTCTGAAGCCGGTGGTTTTGCGCACTCCTCTTTTGCTCGCTGGGTTAGGTGGAAGCTAAACGACCACGCGGCTTGAAACCGCTGGTTTACTCCAACCTCTTTGCTCGGCGCTGAACATCTCGTGTTCGATGTAGTAGACTAACTCCACAATTTAGTTTCGGGGGAGCCAAAGAGGCTGAGAGTCCAAACCTACCAAGATTTGGAGACCCCTTGAACCTGATACGGTTAGCACCGTCGAAGGGAGAAATAGCGATTTATTTGCGCTCCAACCTTTGCTTTCAGGTGGAGCGCTTTTTCTTAAGCCGTTCGAAATCATCCAGTTTGGAGAAGAATCATGAGTAGTGCAGTGCGAGAAACCGATCCCGACGTAGTCACAACTCTTCCGAACTCGCGTCGCGTTTACATCAGCGGCGAACAAGGTGGCGTGCGCGTACCATTCCGCGAAATCAGTCAAAGTCCTACCCGCAACTTTGACGGAACGCTGGAAAACAATCCAACCGTCATGGTTTATGACACAAGTGGGCCGTGGGGCGATCCGTTGCAGCACTGTAACGTCACGGAAGGTCTTCCCTCACTCAGACGACACTGGATTCTTACACGCAATGACGTCGAGGAGTATTCCGGCCGCGAAGCAAAACCAATTGACGATGGATATTTGACCGTCGAAGCAGCTACGCGCGCTCGGGTAAAAGACATCGGCAAGTTGGAGGACTTTCCGGCGCTCCGCCGCGCTCCACTGAGAGCTAAACCGGGAAAGACGGTGACGCAGCTGCACTATGCACGGCGCGGAATCATTACGCCCGAGATGGAATTCATCGCCATTCGTGAAAATCTTGGTCGCACTGCTGCGCACCAGGCAACTGATGACCGCTCGTCTCTTGAGCATCAGCACGCTGGCCAGTCGTTGGGGGCCGTCCTTCCAGCGATCGTGACGCCCGAATTTGTGCGAGATGAAGTTGCGCGTGGACGAGCAATCATTCCCGCAAACATCAATCATCCCGAATCAGAGCCGATGATTATTGGGCGCAATTTTCTGGTGAAGATAAACGCCAACATAGGGAACTCGTCGATCGCCTCATCGATTGATGAAGAAGTTGACAAGATGCGATGGTCCATTCGCTGTGGTTCGGACACGGTCATGGACTTGTCGACCGGCAAAAACATACATGCGACTCGCGAGTGGATAATTAGAAACTCACCGGTACCGATTGGCACGGTCCCTATTTATCAGGCATTGGAAAAAGTTGGCGGTAAAGCTGAAGAGTTGACCTGGGAGATTTTCCGCGACACGTTGATCGAGCAAGCGGAACAAGGTGTCGACTACTTCACGATCCACGCCGGCGTGAGACTGCCGTACATTCCTTTAACAGCAAAACGAACGACCGGCATCGTCAGTCGTGGTGGCTCGATCATGGCTAAGTGGTGTCTCGCACATCATGAGGAGAGCTTCCTCTACACACGTTTCAGAGAAATCTGCGAGATCATGGCAGCATATGATGTTTCGTTCTCGCTCGGCGACGGGCTGCGACCCGGTTCAATCGCCGATGCCAACGACGACGCCCAGTTTGCGGAACTAGATACGCTGGGAGAATTGACGAACATAGCGTGGGAATACGACTGCCAGGTAATGATTGAGGGTCCGGGTCATGTGCCTATGCACTTGATCAAAGAGAATATGGACCGCCAATTAGAAATTTGTCATGAAGCTCCATTCTATACACTCGGGCCTTTGACTACAGACATTGCGCCCGGTTACGACCACATTACCTCGGCGATCGGTGCGGCGATGATTGGTTGGTTCGGAACAGCAATGCTCTGTTATGTCACTCCGAAAGAACATCTGGGTCTACCGAACAAGAAAGATGTGAAGGACGGCGTGATCGCGTACAAGCTCGCTGCACACGCTGCTGATCTCGCTAAAGGACATCCAGGCGCACAATATCGCGACAACGCCTTGTCCAAGTCCCGGTTTGAATTTCGTTGGGAAGATCAATTCAACCTTTCTCTCGATCCTGAGGTTGCTCGCGAATTTCATGACGAGACGCTACCACAGGAAGGTGCAAAGTTGGCCCACTTCTGTTCAATGTGTGGACCACATTTCTGCTCTATGAAGATTACTCAGGATGTTCGCGAGTATGCCGCTCAAAAGGAGATTGGCGAACAAGCTGCACTCGAAATTGGGATGAAGGAGAAAGCCGAGGAATTTGTTAATGCCGGTGGCGAACTCTACAAGTCGTCGAACACCCAGGTTTGAATACCGAATACAACTCAAATGTGCTCGAGCGCGAATGAAGCTTATTTTCAGGCTGAGACGGACCGTTACCTTCCTGGATTGAAAGGGCGAAGGTCGCGAAAACTTTATCAAATTAGGGCATGAGCTGTTGGAATCTGTCTGGTTCTTCTCCGAGCCACTCCGGATGCGACGCAGTTGCATCAAATATCGAGGTTGTTTTGAATGGCTCAAACTCTCCGCTCATTGCTACCTCCCGAGTTTTTGCAAGCAGTGCCTCAACCTCATCACTGGTTAAGCGTTTAAAGGTACTTGTCGCCGCGAAAGCCTGGTTCAGGATCTCCATGCTATCGATTCCGGTGATCACGACTGAAGTGGGAAGATTTAACGCATACTGCAAACATTCCATCGGTTTTACTTTTTTCGACTTCAGCAGAATTCCGTTACCCATACACTTCATTCCCAGCACTCCAATATTTTCGTGGACTAACTCGGGCAACACAAGCTTTTCAAAACTGCGATAATGAGCATCCATCACGTTGAGCGGCATTTGCACCGAGTCGAATTTGAACTGATGCTCGGCTGCGACGCGTAACATATATAGATGGATGTGCGGATCCTTATGTCCCGTGAATCCGATGTACCTTAATTTTCCTGCCTGCCGGGCTTCTACAAGCGCGGCGTTTGCACCTTCCTTATCAAAAATTCGATGCGGATCTTCGAACCTGATGATCTCGTGATGTTGTACGAGATCAATCATGTCGACTTTAAGTCGTTTAAGACAGTCGTCCAGTTGGCGCGTGGCTTCCTTTTTCGAACGACCATCAATCTTAGTCATCAAGAAGACTTTTTCTCGATAGCCATCCTCAAGGGCCTTTCCCATACGAATCTCGCTCACCCCTTCGTTGTAGTCCCAGGAGTTATCCATAAAAGTCATGCCGCGATCGATTGCAGACCTGACAATGCGGAAGGCCAGCTGTTCGTCAACATGTTTGAGTCCAAGGTGCCAACCACCGAGTCCGATGGCGGAGACTTCTTCACCTGTACTACCAAGGGTGCGGTAGGTCATTTCATTGCTGGGCATAGTTGTACTCCTGTATTAAGTTTTGGGGATCAGAGCAGAACATTTTTGCGAAATGCATTCAAAATTGTCCAGACAGTTGTTCAGTTGTGCAATGCTTGCGCACTGCGAACATTTCCCGATCCAGAGCGTGGGGCGGCCAAGGGGTGCCGCCCCTACAACGTTCGTGGCCTATCGATTAGAATAACAGGCCCTTACAAACATATGACCAGATTAGAAACAGAGCGATTAATCATACGTGAACTAATGGAGAGTGACGCTGCGTTTATTTTGCAACTGCTCAACGAACCGTCATTTATCTATTACATTGGAGATAAAGGAGTCCGGACCCTCGAGGATGCTCGTCAATATATTCTCAATGGCCCAGTCGCAAGTTATGAGAAAAATGGCTTTGGTCTGTATCTCGTAACTTTGAAGGAAGCTTCGACCCCTATTGGAATGTGCGGCCTGATAAAGCGCGACGAACTTTCAGATCCCGACATTGGATTCGCCTTTCTTCCAGATTACTGGTCCAAGGGCTTTGGCTTCGAAGCAGCATCTTCGGTTCTTAAGCATGGAGCGGAAATTCTACAACTTAAGCGCATACTCGCGATCACTTCTCCTGACAATGAAGCATCGGGGAAGCTGCTTACGAGAATAGGTCTCAAGTATGAACAAATGTATTCCATGTCAGATGACCGACCGGAGGTAAAACTCTTCGGCATCGAGTTTGGAGACTCAGCATGAAACTGGAACGAATCCATCAACTCGCGATGTTTTCGCATGACCTCGACGAAACGATCGCTTTTTACCGTGACAAGTTAGGCGCGAGATTTGTTGCACGGTTTGATCCTCCCGGACTTCTGTTTTTCGATATTGCTGGAACACGTTTGTTATTTGAGAAATCCGCCGCGAAAGCGACGGTCTATTTCCGGGTCGAGGACATTGAAACCGCGTACCGCGAGTTATTGGGCCAAGGCGTGGTTTTTGTAGATCAGCCACACGCCATTTTCAAAGACGAACAAGGTACATTCGGCGAAGCGGGCGAAGAGGAATGGATGGTCTTTTTCCACGATCCTTCCGAAAACCTGCTTGCATTAGCTTCGCGAAAAAGAACCTGATGATGAAGAAGGTAACTACAAAGGGGGCAGCGCCAAAACCAGCCTCTGGAGAAAAGCACGTCGATCGAGTGAGAAAGATTTGTCTATCGCTACCAGAGTCGTTTGAAAAACTCTCACACGGCGAGCCTACGTTTTTTGTTCGCAAGCG
>DATIBX010000438.1:0-6953 GCA_035457105.1 Pyrinomonadaceae bacterium | reverse complement strand
CATCCGGTCGCTGCGCTCGCGGTACAGTACTAGCGCTCGACATTCATAGTAACAACCTCTTAGAGGTCATTAGTCGTACAGCAGGATACCGGCTCGGCTCTGCCTAAATTCCTCGAGTTGGCCATTCCACGAGTTAACAATCTCTCTTGCAGATTCGCCCCGCTTGATGCGATCCAACGTAGCTGAGTTCACCAGTAACCGCCCATAACTATCAACTTTCCACTCTGACGGATACATCCGGCGTAGTCCAACAGCAATCTCGATCCCAGTTAATAAGGGTTGGAAGGCCGTTCGATCTGTGACAATTATATTTACGCCGCCACACAATTCATCTTTAAAAACGGAAGTCTTTGGCGTGAAGTTGACCGGGACAAATCGCACACCCGGCAATGCGCGCTGGTTGAGATAGTTTGCGAGATTACCGGCCTGAATCCACGGTGCGCCGATTAACTCGAATGGCGTGTCAGTACCACGTCCAACGGAAACGTTCGTCGTCTCAAGTAAACCGATACCGGGATACAAAGTCGCCTCGGTAAGACTACGCATATTCGGCGATGGGTTGATCCAGGTTTGACTGGTTTCGTCGAACCACATCGACCTCTTCCAACCTTCCATCTTGATCACATGTAGTTCACATTGAATTTTTCGATCGCGAACATACAGCTGGGCCAGCTCACCCACAGTCAATCCGTGGCGAACCGGAATTCGGTGATAGGAGGTGAAGGTAAACTTGTCTTCATCAGTCAGCGGACCTTCAACAGCGAGGCCGCCGATCGGATTTGGTCGATCCAAAATATAAACGGGAACTTTTGCTTTGGCTGCTTCTTCGATGACATATCCAAGAGTAGATATATAAGTGTAGAAGCGAACCCCAATGTCCTGAATATCGAACACGAGCGCGTCTAGATCTTTCAATTGTTGGGCAGTGGGCCGGCGAGATTCTCCGTAAAGCGAATAGATCGGTAAACCGGTTGCGTCGTCTCTCGAGTCTGAAACCTTCTCATCGGCAACGCCGCGAATGCCGTGTTCGGGAGAAAAAAGAGCCGCAAGCTTCACGTTGGCAGCCCTGTGCAAAACATCTATCGTCTGCAGCCCGTCTCGGTCGCGGCCCGTGTGGTTGGTGATGAGGCCCACCCTTTTGTTCGCAAGTTGACTGAAATTGTCTCGTTCGAGGACGTCGATCCCGTTGAGCACTCGGGTCGAAGCTGAACTACTCTTTTCATTGTCCTCGAGCTGCAAGGTCCGGAATACTTCTTGATAGTACTTCGTATATTCTTGACGAGCTCGCGCGACAACGTCTTCGTCGGTTACGGAGCCAGCTACTATCGAGGCAACGCGCCCACGCAGTGGTCCAACATCTCCTTTGCCATTTGGGTGGACTCGATTACTGAGAAAGACCATAAACATTTCGCTCGCTGGATCGATCCAGATCGACGTACCAGTAAAACCTGTATGCCCGAATGATCCGAGCGGGAAAAGTTCGCCACGGTTCGACGAGTAGTTGGTATTGATGTCCCAGCCGAGGCCGCGAGTACCACCCTGGGGAGAGACGAGTCTCGGTCGCGTCATCTCGGCGACAGTCAACGGCGATAAGATCCTGACACCGTGATACTGCCCACCGCCTAAAATCATCTGACAGTAAATTGCCAGATCGGACCCGGTGGAAAAGAGTCCGGCATGTCCGGCGACGCCGTTCATTCTGAAGGAAGTAGGATCGTGAACTTCGCCACGTAACCAGCGTTCCGCATCCTCGTCCGCATTTGCACTTGAGTCACCAAGGTAACTGAGTTGCCCTCTTCGTTTCTCAGTCGGCGCAACACGAGATCTCAATTTCTGACTCGGAAGAAAGCCGGTATCACTCATGTGCAACGGATCGAAAATATTTTTTTTCGCAAACTGATCCAGGGTCATTCCGCTAACACGATGAACGACCTCTCCAAGTGCAATGAAGCCAATGTCGCTATAGACGAATCTGGTGCCCGGCGGATTTCGGAGTGGCTCGTTAACTAATCTTCGAATGCCTTCGTCATAACCGGTCCAACGTTCTTTTAGATCGAAGTCAGGCGCATAACCGGCTCTATGGGTAAGTAACTGCTCGATGGTAATTCGATCTCGGGCATCACCTTTGATTTCGGGTATAAACGTCGATAACGGATCGTTTAGACGGACCTTGCCACGCTCAACAAGGATCATGATGCTGGTCGCAGTGGCAACGACCTTGGTCAAACTTGCGACGTCAAAGATCGTGTCGACTGACATATTCTCGCGAACTGGTTCGACTTGCCGCGCGCCGTAGGCCTTACGCCAAACAATCTTTCCTTTCCGACCAACGACCACAACTGCTCCAGGCAGACGATTTTGGGAGATTCCCTCCTCGATAATCGGATCCATTCGTGCCAATTGCGAGAGCGAAACTAGCTTGGACGATTGACCGTGAACAACGGCAACAAGAACTAAAATTGGCAGATATCGGCTAACAACTGAGGAGAGGTGGAAGTATCGATTGAACTGAGAATTCATTTTGCAGTTAATTAGTTGGTCGCTTTTAATTGAATACCAGTACCGCGTGGATAAAGACCCGGCAGAGAGATTGGGAGTTTTCCAACAATATCAATTTCGCCAACGACGGCTCGAGCGGTCGCTTGTTGCAGCGCCGGCATGTCGCCGTACGCTACGACATATGTTTTCAAACCAGGGAGATCTTGCAACAGATAGGGATTGCCAAAACTTATGCCGATGATCTTCTTCTTTGCATTGATCAGTTCAGCCAGCGCACGAGCTGCTGATTCAGGGATGCCGACACTATTGGCTTGCCCCGATCGCACTCGCCCATACAAAGAAGCGATCACCAAATCAGCCGTTCTGGCCTGTTCCAGGGCCTTCTGAATTTCATTGTCAGATGATCGATCATCCAGAACTACAGTCTCGACTTTCAGGCCCATCCGACTCAATTTGGAGATGAAGGGGTTAGCGATCGACATCCGATCGTCAGCATTCGTGATCGCCAGGTTAAAAACCTTTGCATCCGGCTTTAAGTCTCTAATTGGTATCAGTTTGTCGTCATCCCGAACCAAAGTGATCGCGTGCTCAGCGATTTCAGCGGCAAGCATCCCTACATCACGCGAGCCCAGGGTGCGATCCAGATCCTCGATTGGCATCGTCTTCTGAGTCGTCAAGCCCAGGTCGTATTTAGCAGCCATAATCTTTTTGACCGAAGCTTCGATTCTCGCTTCAGTCAGGCGGCCGGACTGCACCGCGTTCTTTACGCCTCTAAAAGCCGCATCAACATCTGCTGGTTTCAACAACATGTCAGCGCCAGCTTCCAGCGCTCGCACGGCAGCTTCCTCCTGAGTGAAATAGATCGTCAGACCACTCATGCTGAGAGCATCCGTCACAATCATTCCCTTGAATTTGAGATCGTTCCGGAGAATTTGGCCCATCACGGGTGACATCGTTGCCGGCATGGTCGCCTTTTCAGCAATGATCTCGCCCGCTTCGTCGGTATCAGTTGGCTTGCTCTTCGAAGCTCTTGGCAATGGCCTTATCACAGTAGGGTCGACTTGCGGCAAAGCAATATGGCCCACCATCACCGAACCGACACCGGCTTTAACTGCGGCCTCAAAGGGCACGAATTCGACCGTATCGAGACGTTTGCGATCGACATTTATTTCAGGAAGGCCACGATGGGAATCAACTGCCGTATCTCCATGTCCCGGAAAATGTTTTGCTGTTGCGATTACGCCAACGCTTTGAGCACCTTGGGTAAAAGCAGACGCAAATCTTGCAACCTCTTCGGCATTTTCGCCATAAGAGCGAACGTTGATAACAGGGTTCGCAGAATTGTTATTAACGTCCACCACTGGAGCGAAGATCTGACGCACTCCTAAAGCCTTTGCCTCTCTGGCAGTAACTTCACCTTGACGCCGCGCATAGTCAGGATTGCCGGTAGCTGCCACCGCCATATTCCATGGAAAGTTGACGGTGTCATCGAAACGCATTCCGGCGCCGGCTTCCAGGTCGGCAGAGATTAGCAACGGATATTTCGCCATTTGCTGCAAACGGTTTACGAGAATTACCGACTCATAAACCGGACCGCGAAACAAAATTACGCCACCGACTTTATCGTCTTCGACATAGTGCCTGAGAAGTCGATACGACTCGCTGTCCTGATTTAAGAAAGTCGCGTTGATACCTACTGAGATGAGTTGTCCGACCTTCTCGTCAAGCGACATTCGCCCGAGTTCGCTATTGGCCCACTCAAGTGCAGCCGGTGAAGGTTCGGGCTTGAAAGCTGCTGTTCTTCGCTCAGCCTTGGCGGCAACTAGTTGGCGACCTTCGCGGGGAAAAACGCACACCGGCACGAGTAGCAAGAATGAAACAACAACCGATAAGAAGCGATTGGACCTGATCATTGAAACTCCCAATATTTAGTCTTCGGAAACTCCTGCAGGTGCAAGCTGATCTCGCATCTCGGCGGGAGCCGGATTAAATGCAAAGCTCGCCAACAGCGCAACAATTAAAGTGATTAAGCTTCCGAGAAACACGTACCACGTCCAGGCGATGCGGGTTGCAAAGAAGACATAAAGCATACAAGCAATACTCACACCCATTCCGATCAATGCCGGAGGTTGGCTAACTCGCTTAAGAAACGTGCCGACCAGAAAGACGCCCAATACTGGCCCATTAATCAACGATGCAATTGACAGCGCGTTGTTTAGAGCCGAGCCAGGCTGCTTGCGCGCAACCAGCGCCACTCCGATCTGGACCACTCCCCAGACAAGTGTCAGAACATGCGAGACCTTTAGGTAATGCTTATCGTCTCGGCTCGGTCTGAGCGGTCGATACAAATCGTTAACTGCAGTTGCCGCTATTGAATTCAGTGACGATGACATAGCGGCCGCAAAGATCGCGGCAACGACCAACCCGGATAAGCCCGTCGGCATGTATTTTGTGATGAAGTCTGGAAAGACTCGGTCACCACCCGCGAAAGGAAACGCAGTCGAGCTTGCGGTTAAATAACCCGGGTCGCTGAACGGGTGATAAAAAGCGAACAACAGGACTCCGATAAAAAGAAAACCTATAAATTGAGCGAGGACGATGACTCCACTCGTCAGGAGGGCGACGATCGCCTTTTTTGGACGATCGGTGCACAAGTAGCGCTGCACAAGATATTGGTCCGTCCCGTGCGTGCTCATCGTCAAAAAACAGCCCCCAATTAAACCCGCCCAGAAGGTGTAAGTCTTGGTGAAATCAAACGAGAAGTCGAACAAACTGTATTTTCCGTACTGCACGGCGAGGGCATTCGCCGTCGGCAATCCGCCACTGATTGAAGTGATGAGAATGACCGCTGCCGCGACCGCTCCGGCAATGTAGATTCCCAGTTGAATGACTTCAACCCAGATCACCGCCTCCATTCCTCCGAAGTATGTGAAGATGATCATGGCGACGCCAATCAAAATCACCGAGGCAACGGTTATGGTTTCGACGTTTGCGCCTGGTTGAAAGGAACTATAAACAGCAGCCAGAACAATTGCAGTCAGTAACAGGCGGATACCGTCGGCGATATTGCGCATTACTACAAACAACGAGGCAGCTAACATCTTGATCTTTCCGCCGAAACGTCTATCTAAAAGTTGGTAAACGGTCAGCAGCTCGCCGCGAAAATAAGAGGGAATAAAGAGTAACGAGATAACAACACGGCCCAGCAGATATCCAAACACTAATTGCAGGAATTGAAAGTTGCCGCCCCGTGCGAACGCAATACCTGGAACCGAAATGAATGTAATGGTGGATGTTTCTGTCGCAACGATTGAAAAAGCCACTGCCCACCAGGGGACCGATCGATCGCCTAAAAAGTAATCGCTGGTAGTTTTTTGTTTTCGGCCAAACCAGGTTCCAAAAAGCACGATGCCGATCAGATAGCCGAAGATAATAAAGAGATCGAGAGCTTTCATGTTTTTCAGGCTTGACGAAAATTACGGGAATTTCCAGGGACAACTCTCTACTCGGTCTGGAGCAGAGTTACTGCCGGTTCAACTTTGCTTTCTGAACTGGCCAAAGCAGCGATTGCTTTCTCTCTGGTGGTGTTCGCCTTGACCATCACCAGCGCCACTTTCAAATCAGTGCCGGCCGCCTCCAGAGTCTCTCTTGCCGCAGCGTGGTCCAATCCAGTTTCAGCTTGCAATACCCGCAACGCTCTTTCGCGCAATTTCTCGTTACGCGCCTGCAGATTAGACATGCGATTGCCGCTCACATATCCAAGGCGCACCATCGTCGCCGTTGAAAGCATATTCAGGACCATCTTTTGGGCCGTACCGGCTTTGAGTCTGCTTGACCCGGTTATCACCTCTGGTCCTACGACGGGCACAATACTGAGATCGGCTGTCTTCGTTAACAACGAGTCGGGCACACAAGTGATTCCAATCGTAAAAGCTCCAATAGATTTCGCAAAAGCGACTCCGCCAACTGTGTAAGGCGTACGACCCGAGGCAGCAATGCCAACCAGCACATCGCGAATACTGAAAGCTCTTTGACGAAGGTCAGCTGCGCTGGCACTCGCATCATCCTCAGAAGCTTCGACGGCTTGATAACAAGCCTCATAACCGCCAGCAATCACCGCTTGGACCAAGTCCGGTGAAACGCCAAAGGTGGGAGGACACTCGGAAGCGTCTAAAACACCTAATCGACCCGACGTGCCCGTGCCAATGTAAAAGAGTCGTCCTCCGGAACTAAGCCGGATAACGATTTGATCGACGGCTGCCGCGACGTCAGCGAGCACTCTTTTGACTGCCTGAGCCACCATTGCGTCCTCATCATTCATCAACTCGACGATCTGAAGAGTGGTCTGCAAACTCAGGTTTTCTGATCGCGGATTTGATCTCTCGGTAACTGGTAGTTCAGCGATCTCGTCTTTGCTCATTTATCGGCTGCAACTTTAGACTGCGAGGGCGATG
>DATIBX010000437.1:0-7191 GCA_035457105.1 Pyrinomonadaceae bacterium | reverse complement strand
TTCGGCAGGATCCTGCGATTGACACCCCATTTATCGAGGTATAAATTCATTCCAAATTGTCCTGTAGACCCAATCAACTGAGGACCTATGCCTCCTCTTGATTAAACGGGCTTGGGAGATCATCATATGTCCCCCATTCTTGTCACGACGCTATCTTCGTCTCGACAGCACTCAGGAACAATTCCATTGAATACGACTCGGCGCGCAGCGTCGAGGGCTCTAAAATAATGAACCCCACTTCACTGGCGAGTGAAGCGGGGTTTCAGACAACGCAACCTCCGGCTTGCGCCAGAGATGCATCGCTTGGTGCTCGCATCATAGCGCAGTGCACGGAGGTTGCTCAACCTTTGCATGAGGAATGCCTGTGATGCAGTGTCCGTCTCGTAATCTCGCACCCAGAAGCTTTTGGGCCCACCTTCGACGCGATACACCGCTCACCGTCCAACTCATGCTGATTTGATAGGAGTCGGCGTGATTCCTTTTCAGTTTCAGCCCAGGCCTTCTTCCGGCTCGTAGGAGCTGGTTTAGTGAGATTCCAAGTGTCTCTAACAAGGATGGAGGGGTTCGTTGGAACGATTGATGGTCCATGTATGGCCCAACGAGCCACTAACGTCCGTGTCCCCGGAAGGCATACCCGATAGGAGAGATTCTCATGACTAAAAAGCCTAATTTTTGGAAGTGTATGATGGGCGTAGTCGTGCTGGCGATATTGTTCGTAGCAACATTCGCCATCACACGCGCCCCACTGACAAGTGCGAAGACGATGATGTCTACCTCGCTAGCGTCAGCGCCAGTTAGTTCCACGATGCCAGTGCCTCGAATTGCTCCCGCGCCTCCCGCAGGAACCGACAGCATCTTCGGCGTGTTCGAGCTGGAGGGCGATATCTTGGACAGTCCAGGAGGCCCGCCAGATGATTGGTCCACCGTCAATTGCGGTCCCAGCAACGCCCTCGCAAAAACCGGCGTCCTTCACGATGGGACAGGGCTATCCATTTACACCGGCGGCGGTTCAAAAGATCCCGAACTGCTCAGCTCGTGGAAACATAAAGATGGTTCCGTTCCGGATAAAGATGAAATTATCAACGCGTACGCTGCGAAGTACTTTGGGTCACCTGCAGGCGACACCATACTGATCTTCGGTGCTGACCGTTTCGATAACAGTGGTACGGCCTTTATCGGGTTCTGGTTCTTCAAGAATCCGGTGTTCGCTGCTGCCGATGGCAAGTTCAGAGAAGGACCATTGGCAACGGATACACTATCAACTCACGCCATTGGGGACGTCCTGGTTTTAGTGGAATTCACCCAGGGCGGCGCGGTGCCGACAGCAAAGGTATTCGAGTGGGTAGGCGCCAATGGTTCCGAATCAGGTGGAACTCTGAACGACATCACCGGTACCGCACCACTTGGCAGTGTGTTCTCGGTTTCAAACAGTACGGCACAGACCATAGCGGGAAGCTGCACCGCCTGGCAGTACCAGCCAAAAGGTGGCGCAGTCGGTGGTCCGATTTCGGTTAACTCGTTCTTTGAGGGCGGCATCAATCTCGATGCGTTCCCGGCTTTGGCTGGTTCGTGCTTCTCGAGCTTCCTCGTTGAGACGCGCAGTTCGTCAGTGGTAACCGCGACGCTCAAAGACTTTACGCTGGGCCAATTCAATACCTGCGTTAGTCTCGAAGTAAGCAAAGAAGCTGATGACACGGAAGTTTGTGAAGGCACACCAACCGACTATAAATACACGGTCCACAACACCGCCGGCGTTGCTATCAATGCCACCCTGCGAGACGACAACGAGACCTCAGATCCACTCGACGACATCGATGTCGTTGGAGGTTGTGTTACAAGAGGCAATGGAGTGTACACACCAGTAGTACTGCAGCCGGACGATGGAGTCGCCGGCAGTGGACTTGACCAGGCTGAGTACCATTGTAGCCGGACGCTTTCCCCCGGTTCACACACCAACGTCGTCACGGCGAAAGGCACTTTTGGTTCAGTTACTCAGACAGCAACCGCAACCGAAACTGTCGTAGTCAATCCTAATCCCAGTTGCAGCATCTCTGGACCAACTCCAGTGTGCGCTGGAACTACGGGCCTGTCTTACTCGTCTTCAGCCACCGCTGGAGCGACGCACAGCTGGTCCATCTCAGGGAACGGGTCTATCACCTCAGGTACCACAGGATCATCTGTAACGGTTACCGCAGGTGCCGCCGGATCATTCACGTTAACTGATCAGGTCACGCTCAATGGTTGTACGAGTATGTGTTCTTATCCGGTTACCGTTAACGCTCGACCGACAGCAGTAGTCAGCGGTGGTGGCGAATACTGCGTCACACCAGGTGGCTCGGCGAATATTTCAGCCGCGCTAACTGGAACTGGTCCCTGGAATGTCACCTGGTCTGATGGCGTTACCCAGAGCAACGTGGCAGTGAGCCCGGCGTCACGGACAGTCAGTCCCACTTCGACAACTGTCTATACAGTAACTGCGGTTAGCGATGCCAACTGTTCAGGATCGGCATCAGGCAGTGCAACAGTTACGGTCGATCCCAATCCGACCGTCAATGTAACCGTCGATACCAGTTGTGCCGATCAGATCACACTGACGGCCACAGGTCACGGCGGCTCCGGGTCTGGATATAAATTCAAATGGGATGGAGTTGGTTCATTCACTACCACGCCAACATTGGTGGTCAGTACTGGACCAAGCACCCATACTGTTGAAGTGATCGATGGCAATAACTGTCCGATCAGTAAGACGGTACACATCGGACTGTGCTGTAAGGACTGCAATGCCTCACCGTGAAGTACGTTCATCTCAGGCGCGTTGGACATTGCAGTTCTTGTCCAACGCCCTGAGGTCTGAAGTCAGCGCCCCTCGAGGCGTTGTCTTGATTGAAACATAGTTCTCGGGGTGCGAGTTCGTGGCATTCGCACTTTGAAGCTATCGTTTCAATAAAGGAGGGCCAGCCTCGGTACACGAGGTCTGGCCCTTCGGTTTTGCGGAATTGAACCTTGGTTACTGAATGGTGAGTGGGGTTGATTGGCTCGCCAGCAAGTTACCCCCAGAATAGACATTCACAAAAACAGAACTGCCACCCTTACAGGTGTCGGGAGCAATGGGATAAGAGATTGAGATCAACTTGCTCTCGCCGCCATTAAAGGTAATCACTGACGAAGCAATTATTGTTTCTTCACCACAACTTGAAACTGCACTGATAGTAACCGTGTATCTGGCCTTTCCAGAGCAGTTGGTGATGCGACTGAAGATCCCCACGTTCATACCAGGCGCTGCTGTCGTCGTACTTAGACTTGGCGTGGCTACCACCGCGCATCCCGAACCGCTGGTAGAGCCACCCCCTCCGCCGCCGGGCTTACCCTTCTGAGCGAACAGCGGGGTTGCCAGCATCGCCACCGCAAGAATTGTAAATAAGACACTCTTCAAAAAAAACTTCATTAAATCTCCTTAGATCGAGTTCCTGAGTCGTAGACAGGTTTTCGATCTTTCTGGGCGAATCATTCGTCTAGTGGCGTCAACGAAGATCGCAGGTCAAGCACAAGGCTGACGTCGGCCCGACTCTTAGCCAGAGCACAACTTCAACGTGTCTATGAAATTCCCATCGGGAACTGTCGAGTTACCGTATTACGGTCAAGCTGCAGACACGTGGAAGTTTTAGGAACCCTTCCGATGGTGAGAGTCACGTTCCGAGCGACCGTGAAGCATGTGGGAAGCGGTCGGTCGTGACGGCGTCTGCTAGTTTGTCGGGATGCCTGGACCCAGAAATGCCGCTGGTCAAGGCGACTGTTTTTCAACAGCATTTGCAGGATACACAAAGGAGGACTGATGAGGCAAGGGACTTGAAAGGGATGTGGGTATTTAACTTGATTTTTGGCTTTGCGCTTTGGGTGTGGTCTGCGATTCTCGGCACCCCTCTACTGGCTCTATGTAAAGGAATAGCCGAGAACCGTTTAACCGCGGAGAAAACTTTGACCATCCGAACTCAAGGACCTGCTAGTAATTCTGAACCACTACTGAACAACCACACTGGTCGAGTCAGTCGCTAACATCGTTGAACCATCGTAAACCTTCACGCTGATTGTCATGTCGCCGGCACATGTATCTGGCGCAATGGGATACGAAATGGAATACAACTTGGACTCACCGCCTGCAAAGGAGATGAGCGACGATGCAATGACCGTCTCGGCATTACAACTCGACATCGAGGTTAACGTAACCATGTATCTCTTTTTTCCTGTCGAGCAATTGCTTACTCGACCAAAAACGCCAATGTTCATCCCGGGGGAAATCGTGACTGAACTCGTGGCTGGCGTTGCAACGACAGCGCAACCAGTGGACGTGGAACCACCGCCGCCACCACCACCGCCGGGCTTACCTTTCTGAGCAGATAACGGAATTGAAACAACAATCAAACAGGCTGTGGCCAAAAGGCTGTTGATTAATCGACTGGACATACGCATCTCTCTTTCTTGGGTGTTTTTTACAGTAAAGCGTCGCCGCTTATTACTGAACCTCAACATAGGCAGTAGCTGAAGACGAGCTGACGCTCGCATTCTTGCCGCCACCTTGCTTTCCGGATTCCGCACTGATAGTCACGGCATACATTCCAGTACACGCATTAGAAGGAATCGGGTAGTAGACGCTGAGCGCGACACTTTTTCCTGGTTCGAGCGTCAGAGTGTTTTCACCCAATCGCGTTTCAGTACCACAGGATGAATGAGAAGAAATTGAGACGGTCGTTCTTATCTTACTGGTTGAGTTATTGGTAACTAAAGCATAGACGGCCACGCCGCCACCTCTGGTTACTGAGCTGGCGCTAGTGCCAATGCTCAAGCCCAGGTCCGAGCTTTGCGCTGAGGTAGGAAGGGGTAGTAAAAGAAAGGTCAAACAGGCCAATGCCACGGCGGTCTGTGAAAAAAATCTCTTCATGGGTCTCTCCTTCGGAAAACATGGTTACTCCAGCACTCGCTGGCCCAATGACTCTCGTTGCCAGTGGTCTGTTCTTAGTTCCTAGAGAACAGGACCAGTCACGAAAGTCCTCCAAATTGCGACAGAGAGATACAGCTCGCTTTTATGAAGGAAACCCACAGTTGGAATTGAAAGAGGAAGGAGAGATTGATGAAGGCAGTTGGGGTCGGCTGCTGAAATGCTCTTTCCTGCTTTCGGCAACCCAGCCAGGTCAGAGCTACGTGGCATAGCATCAATGACCTCTGTAGGCTTTGCGACCCCCGTTCACACGAGGTGTGCCTTTATCGATTCAGTATCTCTTTTCAAACTGATGGCTCGTGGAAACCACCCGACAACCAACCTACGCTTTCAGGTTTGCGGCTGTCAAGAAAAAAGTGGCACTGAAAAAACTGTCGATATTTTGAGGTCAAAAGGCCGGGGTTCTTGTCCGCACAACGTGGCCCTTTGCCCGTTTTCAAACCTTGGAGTGCGCCGGCCCGGCGGCGCTTTAAAGTCAATTCACCCTGTCGAGCCTCACTTAAAAAAGGTGCCACTACTAAGTGTTGAGCACGAGGATGAGCTCCATATACCAAAGCGCCGCCGGGCCGGCGCACTCCAAGGTTAGTTTCGCCACAAGTGCTCGCTGGTGAGCAGCCCTGCCTTCGGAAAGAGTCGATGACACAACTCGTTTGACGGCCCGTAACTGCTCTGAAATAACTAACTTACTCACTCAATTACAACCGACCGCTTTTCTGGCGCACAAGTTGCAGCGCTAAGGCGCACGCGAATGTCTACTCGTTTAATGCCTCTCGCGGTGAAGGGACGAAAGGATGTTCGTGGCCCAGGGTCTTTTTGATAACTCTCAAGACGCTGCAAGGTTTTCCTTACGCGTGCGGGAATCGCGTCCCAAGTACTAACTCCGCGATTCTGCGATAAGGCAAAAAAATTGAAGTTTGCTCCGAGCATTTCACAGCTTACTTGCAATGCGAGCTAACTCGACTTCTGTCGATTGAAACGCCACGGTGAAATTGTCTACTGATTAGGAGCCTCGATGAGAATATTCTCTAGCACTCGCCCCACAACTGTATCTACCAACTCAAAGCGATCAATTTCTAAAAAATCTCGCACGCGACTGATTGCAGTCACCAGCCTGACTGCAATCGCAGCGATGATTTTTGCTTCGACTTCATTTGCGACGCGATCGTTGACGCAGAGTTGGTTCGAAAATGTCGCCTCATTGGTCAAAGGTGGATCAACATCTTCCTCGAGTCCGGCGCATGCGAATGAGTCGACGGCGCTCAATACAGAACTCGAAAGCCCATTGAGTCCATTGCCGGCGATGGCCACCGAACGACGAGGCCACACAGCCACACGCCTGGCAGACGGACGAGTTCTGATCGCAGGGGGCGAGAATTCATCAGGCGCTCTTAACGAAACCGAAATCTACGACCCAGCCAGTTCTACCTTTTCAGTAAGTGGCAACATGTCGACGGCTCGCGTCGACCACTCGGCGGCGCTCCTGTCAGATGGACGCGTCTTGATTGCTGGTGGGCGCAATGGCGCCGGATCGACCCCGACAACAGAACTGTTCGATCCAACTACCGGCACCTTCTCGAGTGGTCCGGTGATGAGCGTCGCGCGTGCAGGGCACAGCGCGACGTTCTTCGCTGATGGACGCCTTTTAATTGTTGGCGGTGATGCAAGCGGCAGCGCGGAAGTCTTCGATCCGTCCGCAAACAGTTTTACTGCGCTCGATTCACACCTTAGCATTCCCCGATCAATGCATTCCACAGCTTTGTTGAATGATGGTCGCGTAGTTGTAGTTGGCGGACGTGATACTAGCGGTAACGACCTCAAGTCAGTCGAGATTTTTGACACGCCGGCAGCCAGTTTTTCGACCGTTGACGATTCGCTGACAGTAGCGCGCTCGCGAGCAGTTTTACGCGTGTTGTTTGATGGCAAGGTTCAGATCATCGGCGGCAACAACGATGGGTCGATGGAAATCTATGATCCAACGAGCGAGTCAATCGGAGCTTATGCGCACGTCCTTCCCGAAACAGATACATGCACCGGATTGAAGCCAGGAGTGATGGCGTCACAAACTCGCGCCGCACTTTTCCATAACGGACAGACTGACGCACTCTTAGATCGATCGGGACACACAATCACCGAGATCAATGGTCAGGCCTTGATTGTCGGCGGCTCGAATAGTAGTGGAGCGATCTTGAGCTCAACCG
>DATIBX010000436.1:0-17956 GCA_035457105.1 Pyrinomonadaceae bacterium | reverse complement strand
GAAGTAACAAAGCACAAAGTATAGAATCTTAAGCGACGACTATGCGTCTCGATCTTTTCCTCAAAGCAAGTCGTCTTTGTCCTCGACGGAGCGTGGCCCAGCAACTTTGTGATGCTGGGCTCGTTTTGCTCAATGGCACGCCAGTGAAGTCGGCTCATGTCGTCCGAGTTGACGATCAACTAACTATCCGAAAACGCGATAAAGAGTTAGTGGTAAGAGTGTCCTCGGTTCCGGCTGCGCGGCAAACGTCGCGCAAAGGCGCTGCGACCTTGTACGAACTGCTTAGCGAAACTCCTACCAATACTGACTCGTGAAGCTTCTGCATCTTACAACAATGGCCCTGCTGGCTTCGCTAAGCTTGATTATTTCACCGAATTTCCTCTCATCAGATAACTTGCAGGCTTGCGAAGGCGACAAAGATGCTTTTACAACCGCGAGCCAAAGACTGAGTAGCGTGGATCAACCTCGGATCGTTGTGCGAAAGCACGATCGCAAGTTGGAGCTCTATTCGGGAAAAAAGCTGTTGAAGACCTATAAGATCGCGCTCGGCTTCAATCCTGAACCTGACAAAGAGCGCGAAGGTGATGGCGCGACGCCGGAAGGTGAGTTCTACGTTTTTGTAAAGAATATTAAGAGTGCTTACTACTTGTCGTTGGGTTTGAGTTATCCAAACGAGGAGGACGCAAGGCGGGGCCGACAAGATGGCTTGATAAATGCCGCAGAGTACGACGCGATTCTAAAAGCGATTCGGTCTAAAAAGATGCCGCCTCAATACACGAAATTGGGAGGTTTGATTTATATCCACGGTCACGGCACCGCTAAGGATTGGACATGGGGCTGCGTAGCGTTGGAAAATGAGGACATCAAAGAGTTGTTCGATGTGGTTGAAGTTGGTTCTCCTGTAACGATCAAGCACTAATGAAATTAAAGCCTTTCAAAATTCGTGATATCGAAATCAATCCGCCGCTAATTTTGTCTCCGATGGCTGGGGTCACAGATGTCTCGTTTCGTCGTTTGCTTAAGCGACGTGGGGGAATCGGTCTGTCGGTATCAGAATTCATATCAGTCGAAGGACTCACGCGTAGCAATCCAAAATCAAAACGCCAGATGCGCTTCTATGAGGATGAACGGCCATTCGCGGTCCAAATATTTGGCGGTCAGCCGGAACGGATGAGAATGGCTGCGGAGATGGCCGAAGAGATAGGAGCTGACATTTTAGACGTCAATTGCGGGTGTCCTGCTCCGAAAGTCGTGAAACATGGCGGTGGGTCCGGTCTACTAAAAGATCACAGCCGGCTGGAGACGATTCTTAAAGAGATCAAGAATGCTATCAAAATTCCGCTGACAGTAAAAATTCGAGCGGGCTTCTATGACCACACCATCAACGCTGTCGACACAGCGAAGCTTGCGGAAGCTTGTGGAGCCGAACACATCGCTCTCCATGGTCGGACAAAGGAACAAGGATATCGGGGCCTCGCAAACTGGGACCTGGTGAAAGAGGTAAAAGAAGCGGTGAGTGTTCCAGTCTCAGGTAGCGGAGATGTAACGACCATCGACGGCGCATTCGGAAAGTTTCGTGAAACGGGCTGTGACGGAGTGTTAATCGGACGCGGAGCGATGGCCAACCCATGGATATTTCGCCAGATCGAAGATGCCATGCACGGGCGTGAAATTTTCGAACCGACCCTCGCCGACAAGCGCGCTATTCTCCACGAGTATTTCGACCTGTTACGCGAGGACATGCCGGAGACTCCCGCCATCAATCGGATGAAACAGCTCGCTGGCCAATTTACTCGCGGGCTCCAAGGTGGAGCGCTCTTCCGGACATCGATTTACCACTCTCACTCGGTAGAGGAAGTCTTGGATCGGATTGAGGAGTATTTTGACGCGGTTGAAAGCGGTCGGCCCTACTATGGCGAAGCCGGAGTGCCAGTCGAGGATGCCCCCGACCTGGACTCCTGCGAGATTGCCAGCCACGCCTAACTCATTTCTTTTCTGACGGTTTAGTTGCTGCCGCCAATTTAGTTGGACCATTTCCTGTATCCAGGTCCACAGGTTCAGGGTATCCCTGTTGGGCAAGGGCGCTGAGGCTCACCACGATCTCCTTATTGTTTCTCGATTTCTTATCCGTCTTCTCCTTCGAGTTTTTCGCGCTCTTCTTTGTCCCCGGATCAGGAGAAGAAGTTTGTGCTGGTGGCGGCGCGCCGGGTGACATCAGACGCATAGCATCGGTCAGTTGAGTCTTTTCAACTCCGGAAAGTTCATCAAATTTCACATTGAAGGCGCTTAGGACCGCATCGAGTTTCTCTTTCGTATTGGTATGTTCAGCATAAACATCCTTGTAGATATGAATCGAGCCGTTTTCGACAGTGATTGTTTGATATCTAAGTTCGACCGGGACAGCAGCATTTAGTTTGACTACACGAGTGCGGGTCTTTTCTTTGTAATAGGAGTCAAGTAGCGACGCGGACACTTGAGTGTCTGAAGCTTCAGCCAGTCGAGTGGCAAAATCTTTGACTTGGGCATTGGTAAGTCCGACACAACCGTGAGATGCGAAACTCCCAAGCTTAGCTACTGCTTTGCCACCATGAATCAATGAAGGCATCCCAATCGGAATCTTTACTGGTCCAAGTGGATTTAGCTTGCTCCCAGGTTCTATTGCTTCACCGGGAGTCACTTTTGAGTTGTCCACCCAGGGCGAGTCGGGAGGTGTCCAGGTTGGATTGATGATGATGCTTTGTGCCTTCCGTAAACCTTGAGGCAAAGGAAACTCTGGATATCCAATGCCGATCTTGTATGACTTTATTAAACGGCCTTCATCAAACAGATCCATGCGATAGGCTGGAATGTTAACCACGACGCGAGTATCAGTCGGTACGGCGCTCGGCTTGTCGGACATGGCCGTATTTTGGGTGCCCTCACCCTGATCGCCTGACTTGGCCCAGTGTTCGTTGATGAGCGCCGAGAGTTGTTTAGTTTTTTCCTGTCCAATCACCTCGCTTACCTTACGAACAGCCTCACTTCTGACTAACGTCGAGTCCTCTTCAGAGTTTTCGGCGTTTGTCTTACGTAGCCGCTCGACTTCTGCTGACGCGAGACTCTTGAGTCTCGCAATTTGATCTTCCGAAAGTGCTAGTTGAGACTTCAGAGAGGCTACAAACTCTTGATCATTCAAAAGAGCGTCAAGCACGGGCAGAGTAAGTTGGGTGGTCGACACGTCCGGCGCGTTGGAGGCGGGAGACGGACTCGGGACCGGTATGACCGGTCCTGATGTGCGATTGTCGGTTGGAGACGTTATGCAGCCCGAAAGTATTAAGAGGGCCAGCATTGATAGCGTTATTTGTTGATGCCTAATGCACGATTTCATAACAACTCATGTCCCTTTCTGGAGCACACAGTACGATTCTGACGTCTATGATCTATTCAAAATGGTTCATCAGCAATGGGCGTTCCCTCATCCGGTTGGTGGGAGGAACCACTAGTTGTGATGAGGGGAAAGAGGGAAAAGGGTAAAGGCTAGTCGATTGAATTATATAGGACCTATAGTATTGCTTATCGCTCCAGCCCGAGCGGTAGAAGTGGTCTTGGAGTCGTGCCCTCAAAGAACCAGCTCGCTCCCACCTTCAGCCGGTGATGCCAGGTGGGAAGACGTGAAGTATAGAGCGCGAAACGAGCTTGTCTTGCCAGCGCGCCACCCAGCACCTTTCCGCCAGCCAGGACTGCCGCACGTTCAGTTCCAAGGCTCAATGCTTCACCCAGTTCTTCAAACTTTTTCGTCTGGAGCTTCTTTCCCGCCATGAATGCTTTTACATTCGTGGCGGCCAAACTGGCCTCTTGAAATGCGAGTTGTGCTGTTCCGGCGAGAGTGGGTTGCGCGTCCGCAAGATTGGCTATATCACCAAGTGCAAAGACATCGTCATGAGAGATAAGTTGTAGGGTGGGCTTGATACTCAACAGACCTCGCATGTTCTTTTCAACCGGCAGGTTTTCGATCAGGGGTCGCATTTTGACGCCTCCGGTCCAAACGACCGCCGCTGCCGTCAAGTGCTCTTCCCGCCCATCGTGTTCAAAGGTGACGCCATCGGCGGTTACCTCCACGACGCGAGTAGAAGTATGAGCCTCAACCCGCGACCGTCGCAGTGCGTCTTCGACAAAGTGTCGAATCTCATCGCCCATGCCGGGCACCACTTTATCCCCCATCTCGATCACCAATACGCGAGGTTCACCACGCAACGCGCGACGCTTTACGGCATCAGTCAGGAGATCCGCCATTTTTGTTGAGAGTTCGCAGCCACTCGCACCTGCGCCGACCACCGCAAAAGTTAGATTGCGTCGTACGTCCTGGGGCGCGGAGTCGGGAGGAACACGATCCAAAGCCTCAACCATTCGCTTTCGCAATAGGTCGGCGTTTTCAATTTGTCGAAAGGGAATTGAAAACTCTTCAGCACCCGGCACCCCCACATAATTGGTGACTCCACCAACTGCCAACACGAGCACATCGTATGAGAGGCTGGTTGAATCGCTCTCGAGAGTCACCGAATGATTATCCAGATCAATCTTTTGAGCGGTTTTGGTAATGACCTTGACGTTATCTTCGACCAGTTCGGAATATTTTGGGGCGATGTGCCATGCTTCAACTTCGCCACTCAGGTATTCATAGAGCATCGGCGTGAATAAGAAATGGTCTGCTTGTGTGACCAGCGTCACATCCGCGTCGCCAGATAATTCGAGAGCGGTAAATAGTCCGCCGAAACCGCCGCCTAGAACGACAACCCTCTTCTGACTCATGTGTTTGCCTCGGCTTTTAGTTTTGCTGCGATACTATCAAACGTGCGTAACCGTGGGGCAGTTTTTAAGTAGGTTAATTCTCGTCAATTTGAACGACACCTCAATAGACTCGGAAGCCCGTATTCAGATGAAATTCTGACGGTTGTCAGTGACGGCTGCAGTTCAGTAGAGGCGTCCCAACTGGACAGCACTTTCTTCGCGTGCTAAATTTACGCCGCTCTTTAAGTTTAGCGGTTACCGTGTTTTAGGCGGTTTTACTGCGGTCGTGGAGGACCATTTAAGTAAGTGGCGTTAGCAAAACAAACCAAGGAAGCAATTGTGTCTGACTTCCGTACTCATGAAACAGACACGGGATCACCCCAAGTCCAGGTCGCGCTATTAAGTAAGAGAATTAACGACCTGACCGAGCATTTCAAGACCCATAAAAAAGACAATCATTCACGACGCGGCCTACTGAAAATGGTCTCGCAACGCAGAAGTCTGTTGGATTATTTGAAGCGTACCGACATTGAGCGCTACCACGAGGTAGTGAATCGTTTAGGTTTGCGACGATAGTAGTCACAAGGGAATTGATTAGGCGAGAGATCTTCGAGTCTCTGATTTGACAGCCCGCGTTTATCGAAGAGCTTGCAGCAGTGCCGAACGTGACGGCGATTCACTGTATGCAAGTAGACGCGTTGGCCAGCTTCAAGCAAATAACGGCGGCAGAGCTTCACGGTTTAGGAGCTTCTGCCGCCTTTTCTTTTAGCCTGGTTCCCTACCCGCCTCACGTTGGCGCGGTGTTCAACACTCATTAGAAGAATTGCCCCAGAAAACAGCGAAGGCGGATGAGACGCCCGCGACCTGAATTTCGTTCAGGTGGAATGTCCAAAGGAGAAGAAAGATGTCAGATAAGAAATACCTTAAGGAATCAATCAAAGTTGGCGACAAGGAACTGACCGTAGAAACCGGTCGCTTGGCCAAACAGGCCGACGGCTCGGTAGTTATCCGCTACGGAGACACGATGTTGTTGGTGGCGGCAGTTGGAGCTCAAACGCCCAGAGAAGGAGTTGATTTCTTTCCCCTCACGGTCGAGTACCGTGAATCAAACTATGCCGCCGGAAGGATTCCGGGAAACTACTTTCGCCGAGAAGGGCGCCCAAATGAAAAGGAGATCCTCACCAGCCGTTTGATCGATCGTCCTTGTCGCCCACTTTTCGCAGAAGGATACAAGAACGAAACTCAGGTCATTGCGAGTGTTATCTCAGCCGACCCAGACAATAATCCCGATGTGATTGCGATTACTGGAGCTTCTTGCGCGCTGTATCTTTCGGACATCCCCTTCCTGAAACCGATTGCAGGTGTTCGGATTGGGCTGATCGAGGGTCGCTACATCGTAAACCCAACCTATGACGAGGTGCGTGAGTCGCGTTTAAATTTAATAGTAGCCGGCACTGAAGAAGCGATCGTGATGGTTGAGGCCGGAGCGAGCGAGGTTTCCGAGGAGATCATGGTGGAAGCTTTGATGCTCGCTCATAAGGAAATTAACCGGCTCTGCAGATGGCAGAACGAATTGTATAAGGCGCTTGAAATTCAGAAGCGAGAAGTCGTCAATGAGCCGCTCGATGAAGAGATTTCAAAGACCATTGCCGAGAATTACAGTGAGAAACTTCGAATCGCACTGGATACGACAAATCAGGAAAAGCGCGCGAGTTATGCGGCGGTTGATGCTTTGAAGAAAGAGGCTGTCGAGTCATATCCGGAGGATCAGCCCGAAGCGCGAGGAATGGCCAAACTGGTTTTTGATCAGCTTAAGGAGAACATCTTCCGTGATGACATCTTGAACAAACGGCGTAGACCTGATGGTCGTCGTTTTTCAGAGATCAGGCCAATAGATTGCGAGGTTGGTTGGTTACCGCGTGTTCACGGCTCTGCGCTGTTCACGCGTGGTGAAACCCAGGCCCTCGTCTCAACGACGCTCGGAACAAAAGAAGACGAGCAGTTTATGGACGATCTCGAGAAGGGCGAGGTCAAGCGCCGATTTCTACTCCACTACAACTTTCCCCAGTACTCAGTTGAAGAGGTTGGTCGATTCGGCTCCTCAAGCAGAAGAGAAATTGGTCACGGTGCGCTCGCTCGGAGGGCTTTGGAAGCAGTGCTTCCCGAGGACAAGGCTTTTCCCTATACGGTGCGAATCGTTTCAGACATAACTGAATCAAACGGCTCATCATCCATGGCAAGCGTATGCGGCGGAACTCTTTCGATGATGGACGCCGGGGTGCCGCTGGTGGCGCCAGTTGCAGGTGTGGCGATGGGCCTGGTCATGGAAGGGAATAAATACGCAATTCTCACTGATATAGCCGGAGCAGAAGATCACTACGGAGACATGGATTTCAAGGTGGCGGGTACGCGTAACGGTATCACTGCGCTACAAATGGATATCAAAATTGCCGGTATCAATGCGCAGATCATGGCGGAGGCGCTTGAGCAGGCCAAGAAGGGTCGCTTGTATATCCTCGGCATTATGGAGAAAACGCTCGCGACGCCGCGCGAGGAAATCTCGCCTTATGCACCTCGGATAATTCAAATCAAGATTAACCCTGACAAGATCCGCGACGTCATTGGACCAGGCGGCAAGGTCATCCGATCCTTAGTTGAAGAAACTGGTGCCAAGATCGATGTGTCCGACGACGGGACCATCTCCATTGCGACTTCCAGTGGCGAAGCTGCGTCGGCGGCAGTTGATCGTATTCGGGGCCTGACAGCGGAAGCAGAAGTGGGCCAAACATACCTGGGGACGGTTTCACGCATAGTGGATTTTGGGGCCTTCGTGGAAATATTCCCTGGAACCGATGGTCTGTTGCACATTTCTGAAATCGCCGATCGGCGGGTAAAGGATGTGCGAGACGAGCTCAAGGAAGGCCAGCAGATTATGGTCAAGTGCATCGGCCGCGAAGGGAACAAGATCAAGCTTTCGCGAAAGGCCGTTTTACGTGACGAAAACCGCAAGGCCGAAGCCGCGAATGCCGGCGAAGGAGAGTAGGTGTTTGGCGACGTTTAATGTCCGCCAACTCGTTTGGGCCAGGGCCGTGAGTGTGTAGCTTGCGGCTCAAATCATGCAAATTCTTAAAGTAATTACTCAAGCGGGCTTTTTGAAGATTGATGGTACACTTGGCCCGACCTTTTCAGATGTAGGATCGTCCCAAGGTTTGCTCCAGCAAATCCTCTCTATTTCCAAAGTTGGAAATTCGACGTTATTCAACATCTTCTCATATCACTAGAGAGGCCCGTTCACTTTAAGTCCTTGGTGAAAGTAAGTAAGGGTCGCTAGACGTTCTCAGTTCTAAAAATTTTTCCCATGCCCCCAATTTCGACGCTGGGAAGTTAGTAGGAGATTCCATCCCGATGAGGAGTCGATCATTAAGAGTCTCAGCCACCATACTCACTATCGTTTGCCTGACCGGCATTCCGGCGCAGGCGGAACCTATAGCAATTACCCAGGTCATCCAGGTAATCAGCAATTTCAATAGCACACCCGGTCTTCAGCTTCGTCCGATTCAAGAAAAAGCAGGCACACTCGTTTCCGATGAAACTCCGGTAGTGGACCAAAAATCGTCGGGCTCCAAGGTTGACAAGACCCCGGAGTCACTGATTTCAGGTATAACCATCAAGACTGATGGTCCAACCACGGTCGAGGTGATAGACCAGGGCGATGTCGAAGGTACGATTTGCGATTGTGGCGAGTTATTTATAGCAGGTGGTGCCTTTCCAAAATGGCCGTTCTTTTTCCTGGGTGCTATACCACTGTTCTTCATACATTCAGATTGCGCCTCTTGTGATTCGGTAGTCACTCCGACGCCTTCTCCGACACCACCTTCGAATCCGCCCTCAACGCCAACACCGGTCCCCGAACCTGCTTCTCTATTGTTGCTGGTGTCTGGTTTGGCTGCGACTGGAGCTGCGCTCAGACGCCGGCGAACGAAATCGGTTGGAGACGACAAGGAGGAGAATTAGCATGCGAGCCCAATGGTCGAATTCACATCGCTATTTAAGATTTATTTCGGCAGCTTTGCTTCTTCTCTCCTTAAGCTCGATACCTGTTGCTATCGCCAAAGCTAAAGACAAACCGGCGAAGTTCAGTGTGCTGAAAATCCTGACAAACCCTGGTGGATTACCTTTGTGGGTTGACGGTAAGTTTTATGGGGAGACGACTACCAGCTATCGAGCAATAAACCTCGAACCTGGGTTACATACTGTTGTCATTACACTGCCTGGCGGCATGCGTTGGACCAGAGAAATTGATCTGCCTTCAGGTCGAGTTAAATGTGTGGCAGTCAATCACAAACCTCGTCCGCCGCTTCCAGCACTACCGTGTCCCTTTCCAGTAAGCTTGTCGGCTCCTGAACAGGTAAACGAAGGCGAAATCATCACCTATACGGCCGACGTTGTTTACAAAGGTTCTGCAAAACTGGCCTACAAGTGGAAGGTAACTCCGGGCAACGCCAAAATACTCAGCGGAGCCGGAACGCCTACACTGACGGTTGATTCAACGGGAATGGGCGGCCAACAGATCGCTGCGATGTTAATGGTCGACGATGGTTCGGGTGAAGCCACCTGTCTTCAATCAGCGCAGGCTATTACCAGAGTTCCTCCTCCTGAGAAGCGGTCGATTGTCGGTCGGGAATTCGACACTTGTCGTAGTTGTACAAATGACGATCAGAAGGCTCGCTTGGATAATCTGGTGGTCGAATTACAAAACGATCCTTCCACTCAGACTTACCTGTTTGCCTATGCGGGTCGAAACAGTCCGGCTGGCCAAGCGGACAGGCTGCTGGCTCGAGCAAAAGACTATCTGGTAAATCGCCGTGGCGTTGATGACTCACGTATCGTCACCGCAAACGGAGGTTTTAGGGAAGAGGACAGTCTTGAGGTTTGGATCGTCCCGAACGGCGCTCAGCCGCCGCAACCTACACCTACCATTCAAGCGGGTGACGTAAAGCCTCGACCGGCTAAGAAACGGTAGGGCGTAAGAGCAAGCGATATTAAATTCAGGGGCAGGATTGAGCTTCAATCCTGCCTCTCTTTTCTATGAGTTGTTTGACTCCCTTCATTTCGTGTGTTAACAATTCGTGTCTACCTTCCCTCTGATAGGCCCCCTAACATCAAATTTGGTCCAGGAGGGTTCAATCATGGCTGATGAGGGTGGTGGTGGTGGAAGTGCTGGTGTGGTAGCGATTTTGGCGATCTTCGTGATAGTGATCTTGATTGCTTTGTTCATGTTCCGCGGGAGAATTTTTGGAGGCGGCGGAACGCAGAAAATCGACGTCAACATCCAGGCACCGAGTAAATAGTTAGAGTTTGGTAGGTTTCCTAACAAAAGAGGGAGGACAGCAACGTGACTGTCCTCTCTTCTTTTCTTTTCGGGACGGGTCTTCTACTATTTCACGATTCAAATTTTAGCTAAGGACAGTAATCGAGGTGGCCGCTCCAAATATTGACACTATCGTTTCCCTGGCAAAGCGTCGTGGCTTTGTGTTTCCTTCGTCGGAAGTATACGGCGGCCTCGGCAGTGCCTGGGATTACGGTCCACTCGGTGTCGAGCTCTGCAATAACGTGAAGCAGTTGTGGTGGCGCTGGTTGGTCTATGACCGTGATGACATTGAAGGAGTAGATTCTTCTATCATTTTGAACCGGTTGGTCTGGCAGTATTCCGGTCATGAGGCCACATTTCACGATCCATTATCGGATTGTAGGGAATGCAAGACTCGCTTGCGTGTCGATAAATTGCCGCTGCCCGAAGGTGTCGCGGAAGGCGCTGACATCGGTCAACTGATTCGCGACAAGAAGATCAAATGTCCTAACTGCGGTTCCAGTGATCTTACCGAGCCACGGCTTTTCAACATGATGCTGCGAACAACCCTGGGGGCAGCAGCAGAGGAGAACGATCCGACAGCTCTTGCTTATCTGAGACCAGAAACAGCCCAGGGCATCTTCATCAATTTTTTGAATGTACAAACTACTATGCGGCGGAAACTGCCGTTTGGCATAGCCCAGGTGGGCAAGTCATTTCGCAATGAGATCACTCCCGGGAACTTCATCTTGCGAACCCGCGAATTTGAGCAGATGGAGATGGAATATTTCGTCAAGCCTGATGCTGAGCACTTCGCGCTGGTTGACGAGTGGGCGGAACAATACGTCGAGTGGTTCAAGAGTCTGGGGATCAGTGAGAATAATCTCCACTTACACGAGGTTCCAGCTGATGAGCGGGCTCATTATTCAAAGCGAACGGTCGACATTATGTACCGGTATTTTCCGGAACGCGCCGAAGAAGAACGACAATGGGAAGAGCTGATGGGCATTGCCTATCGTACAGATTTCGACTTGCGATCGCATTCAAGTAGAGCTTTGGACTCTGAAGGGAATCGCATTAATCCGGACTCGACAGAGGATCTATCTTACTTTGATGAATCGACGAAACAACGTTTTTATCCGCACGTAGTAGAACCGTCCGCCGGAGTGAATAGAACTGTTCTGGCAGTGTTGATGGATGCTTATTCTGAACGTACGAACGACAAAGGAGAAACCAGGGTTATTCTCAAATTAAGTCCGCAATTGGCCCCCATCAAGGCGGCTATACTGCCACTCGCGAAGAACAAACCCGAAATTGTCGGCATGGCCAAAGCAATCAAGAGGTCTCTACAGCCGGTACTGCGTGCAGTCTATGATGACACCGGAGGGATCGGAAAACTATATGCCCGACAGGACGAGATTGGAACTCCGTTCTGCATAACTGTGGACCATCAGTCATTGGAGGACGAAGCGGTAACTGTTCGTGACCGTGACACTTGGGAGCAGGACCGAATAAAAGTTACGGACCTGGCCGAACACCTGCAAAAGCGCTTAAAGCCGTTTCCCGTCAATCCGGATTAAAGTTATGCCTGTTGTTAAGAAGCGAAACCTGCAGACGGAAACAAGGTTGCTACTGGAGAGCGCTGAACCAGTTGAGTTGCCGGCAGCAGAAATTAAAGAGTCGTCGATACTGCTCCAGTTTGAGAAGTTTAAGCCGTTCGTAAATGAGTTACTGGAGGTCTTACGAAGAGGGACGATAGCCGAACCCGTACCGGTAATGTTGGATGGTTCAACGTTTGCCATTCATGGCCCAACTCGTACTTTTTGGGTCAAGCTTTGGCATGCTGCAGGTTCGGATCGCACAATAATTGATCGGGCTCAAATCCTCAGCTGTTTACCGTCTACTCGCGGTGTTCAAATCTTAGTCGAACCTATCGAGGAATAGACCTGATCGGGTTCGCCTCTCTCCTTTAACCCTTGGCCATTGACTGTGAATATCAGAGGTCAGAGAGTATCACCGTGGAAAAAATTCCGGAGAAAGTCATAGCGATATCGTCCGCGATCAGGGAATCCGGTGGACGAGCCTTACTGGTTGGAGGTTGCGTTCGTGACCAACTGATGTCCCTGGAGCCCACTGACTGGGATTTGGAAATTTATGAAGTTGAGCCCGCAATGGTTCGCAGTATTTTGGATCAGTTTGGGCCGGTTAATGTCGTAGGCGAGTCGTTTACAGTCTATAAGCTAGGTTCAGATATCGATGTATCGCTGCCCCGTCGCGAACGTAAGGTTGGTCGTGGTCATAGGGCCTTTGTAGTCGAGGGTGATCCCGGGATGAGTGTGGTGGACGCCACCAGGCGTCGCGACTTCACTATTAACGCTATCTTGAAGGACCCGATTACCGGGGAGATTATTGATCCGTATGATGGCCGCAAAGATATTGAAACTGGAGTACTCAGGGCTGTGGCAGCTGAGACGTTTCCGGAAGACAGCTTGCGGGTGTTACGAGCGGCACAACTTGCCAGTCGATTTCAGTTCGATATCGACGATAAGACCGTCGAACTCTGCCGTACGATCGACCTGGATGATTTGCCTTGCGAAAGAATCTGGGGCGAGATCGAGAAGCTTCTCCTTCGTTCGCATAAGCCATCGATTGGTTTGCGCCACTTACGCGAGTTGCTGGTGATTGACAAGCTCTTCCCCGAGATCAAACGTTTAATTGGGGTAAGGCAGGATCCCGTTTGGCATCCCGAGGGTGATGTATTTGTGCATACCCAGCTGGTGATTGACGTCGCTCGACAACTGATCGACGAATTACCTTATGCGAAAAAGGTAACGGTCATGCTGGCTGCGTTGGCCCATGACTTTGGCAAGCCGGCTACGACAAAATTTCAAGAAGGACATTGGCGATCGCTCGGACATGCGGAAGCGGGAGTCGGAGCGACAGAACGGTTTTTGGATCGTTTGAATATCCACACGATCGACAATTACGACGTGCGCACCCAGGTGGTTGCCCTGGTGAAGGACCATCTGAAGCCTGGTGAGTTTTTCAAGAAGCGGGATGAGGTGGGTGAAGGTGCTTTTCGCCGTTTGGCGCGACGGTGTGAACCTGATCTGTTATATCGAGTGGCGAAGGCAGATTCCCTTGGCCGCAACGCCGAATGGGTACCTAAGGAGAAATGGTTCAACTCCGAGGCTCAAGAATGGTTTATTGAGCGAGCCCGCGAACTCCAGGTTGATTCGGGACCGCCTCAGCCGTTGCTGTTAGGCCGGCACTTATTAGAAATGGGTCTTGAGCCTGGCATTCGTATTGGCGAAATCACTGCGGCAATATACGAGATGCAACTTGATGGCCGAGTGAGATCTGTTGATGAAGCCAAGAATGCCGCAAAGGTACTACTCGGCATCAAGCAGAACCAAAATTAAGGTTTGGGCTGTTGTTGTGTGACACAGTGAATTGTGCCCATGCCCCAAACTAATGGCTCACAATTGATAGGGATTACTTCGCGATCTGGAAAGACTCGCTGAAGAGTAGCAGTCGCCTTTCTGTCGTTCGCGTGACCAAACACCGGAAGTAGAACGACATTGTTAGCAATGTAGAAATTGGCATAACTAGCTGGCAGTCGATCCAGATTTCGGGAATCAGTGCTGGTGCCGCCCACCACCCCGGGCATCGGTAACGGCACGATCTCGAATTTATTTCCGGCAACATCGGTCATTGCAGTGAGCCGCTTGAGGTTGTCCTGGAGCAAATGATAATTGGCGTCCTCTGGATCCTCTTCAACCGCACAAACAATAGTGTTCTGACTTACGAAGCGTGCGATATCGTCGATGTGTCCGTCGGTGTCATCGGCAACAATACCCTCGCCCAGCCACAGGACTTTCTGAACTCCCAGGTAGTCCTGCAAGTATTTCTCGATCTCATTTTTGTTTAAAGCAGGGTTTCGGTTCGGATTCAGCAGACACTGTTCAGTAGTCAGCACGCATCCGGCTCCGTTCACTTCGATCGAACCGCCTTCCATGACAATGCCGGGCTCGAAATACGGCATTTGTAAGACTTCCGCGAGGACCTCGGGAATACGATCATCTTTTTTAAGGGCTTCGTATTTATTACCCCAGGCGTTGAACTGCCAGTTGTTAAAAGCAATCGTCCCGGACTTATTGACGAGAAAGTTTGGGCCATAATCTCGTATCCAGGAATCCACCGTCTCGATTTGATGGAACGTAATGTTCGGCGCGCCAGGGAATGTACAGAGACTAAGAACATACTGTTGAGTCTCTTCATCATCGACGAGCAGATTCACAGTCTCGTGAGGGGTCAACGCGGCCAACATCTCAAGAAATATTTGTTGGACTTGTTCGACGCGATCCGGCCAGGTTTCAGGATCCTTGGGCCAAGTCAGCCAGGTGGCCGAGTGGGTTACCCACTCGGCGGGCATGTAAAAATCGCGAGCCGTTGGTGGTCCAGAGTTAACTTTCATTTACCAGGTATCTGATTGAGAGTTTTAAGGCTGAAGTGTCGGATGATTCCCACCAGGCTAATGAGTACCCAAAACACCTCCATCGCGAATGCCGAGAGGTTGAAATCGGCAATCAGGGAAATGATGATCAGGGATGCTCCAAGGAGATTGAGAAGAGAATAGAGGAGACCCGAGGCGTTGAGACGATTAAGTTGCAACAGGAGATAGGCCGTCATAAGGACCAGCACTCCAATGTTGCCGAGAAAATCTATCAACCCATATTTCATCATGAATCCCCGAATCTGAAACGAAGGCCGTCATACGCGTCGATTCGACGGTCGCGGAGGAATGGCCAATTTTGCCTGGTCTCTTCAATTTTCTGAAGATTACATTCGACGACCATGACCTCTTCATTGTCTGCGGAAGCTTTAGCGATGATGCGTCCGAAAGGATCGGCAACAAACGATTGGCCCCAGAAGTTCAATTGACCTTCGTGCCCGACACGATTTACCACGACAACGTACACACCATTCGCGATTGCGTGGCCTCGTTGAATAGTTTCCCAGGCAGAATGCTGGGCCTCATTCATTTCTGGTTGTTCACCTGGCAACCAACCTATGGCAGTTGGATAGAAAAGAAACTGTGCTCCGCCCAGGGCCGTAAGACGTGCCGCTTCAGGAAACCATTGGTCCCAACAAACCAGCGTGCCAATTCGGCCGTAGCTAGTGTCGTGCGACTTAAAGCCCAGATCTCCCGGAGTAAAGTAAAACTTTTCGTAATAAAGAGGATCATCCGGGATATGCATCTTGCGATACTTCCCAACAACCTTGCCGTTGGTGTCGATCATTGCCGCGGTGTTGTGATAAACGCCGGCTGCTCGTTTTTCAAACAACGAAGCGACGATTACGACGTTCTTTTGTTTGGCGATCTTTCCCAAAGCCTCGGTTGTTGGGCCGGGAATACTTTCTGCGAGCTTAAAAAGTTCAATGTCCTCGGTTTGACAGAAGTATTGAGACCGGAATAACTCCTGCAAACAAACAATCTGCGCACCTCTTTTAGCTGCGTCGTTGATACCGGCGATTGCTTTTTTAAGATTGGTCTCGGGTTTTGGCTCACAACTCATTTGCACCAGTCCGACCGAGACGACATTTGAATCTAGCTTCTTCTTTGGCATGCGGCGAAGTATAACAAAGCGACCAGGGAAGCATAAAAAGGGTCAGTGAAAGAGGCCAGTCCAGCCCAGGGCTGAGCTTTGGCAACCTTCTACCTTGGAGTGCGGTGGCCCGGCACGCTTTGTTATAACGAATACTATCTTTCACGCACATTCTTTTCGCAAACTCTATATCTCGCACAGCGAGAGGCCAATTTATCAAAGCGGTGGGCCACCGCACTCCAAATTGAGGGCTGCCAAAGCTCAACCCTGGGCTGGAATTGGCGAACACCTTCGGTGTTGAGTTCTTGTTTACTGTGTGGTCCCTTTTGGTTGCGGCTCTTAGCCGCACTATGCAAGCTCTGTGTTTCCTGTAAGTCGCTATTGAGATTTTTGGGCCGTACACACTAACCACCGAGGCACGGAGACCACGGTTGCTCAGAGAGGAGGCTCGATTAGGAGACTACCCGCTCTTGGGTGCTTTGGACATTGGAGATCGTACTTGAGTAAGATGTGCGGTCATTTTTACCACCCGTTTGAAAAGAGTATCAAGAATGATCGAATTTGAATTAACCGAAGATCACAAGGCGCTAGTGCAAACGGTGCGAGAATTCGCCCAGAAAGAAGTGGCGCCCTACATCAAGGAATGGGACGAGAAACAACAATTCAACCCTTCAGTACTGCAGAAAATGGCCGAGTTGAATCTACTGGGAGTTTGCATCCCCGAGGAGTATGGCGGGGCGGGTTTTGACTACATTTCTCTCGGTCTCGTTTGTGAGGAGCTTGAAGCCGTCGACACGTTCCTGCGGGTCGTGATGTCGGTACACACGGGTCTTAATTCTCTAACGCTCTACACCTGGGGCAGTGAGGAGCAAAAGCAGAAATACCTGGTCCCTCAAGCTAAGGGCGAGAAGATTTCCACCTATGGTCTAACGGAACCAGGAGCAGGGTCTGATGTGGTGGGGGCACGTTCCACGGCCAGGCGAGATGGTGATGAGTGGATTCTCAACGGTGAGAAGATGTGGATTAGTTTGGCAGATGTTGCGGATAATTTTCTCTTCTTTTGTTGGACGGATGAAGAGAAGCGTAAGAACCGAGATCACAGCGGGATGTCATGTTTCATTGTCGAGCGGACGATGAAGGGTTTTTCTTCCGGAACGATACACGGCAAGTTGGGCATCAGGGCGGGCAACACGGGTTATTTTTCTCTGCAGGATGTGCGGGTACCAAAAGAGAACATGGTAGGAGAAGAGGGTGAAGGTTTTAAGATTGCTATGTTTGCGCTCGAGCAGGGTAGGTACACAGTAGCGTCCGGAGCGACTGGGGTAATTAGAGCGTCGAGAGATGCGGCTGTTTCGTACGCCAACACGCGCGAAACATTTGGTACAAAAATCGCGAACCATCAACTCGTGAAGCAAAAAATTGCTGAGATGGAAGCGGACTATCAAATGAGTCATCTCTTATGGTTGCATGCGGGCTATCTAAAGAACGAGGGTCTACCAAATGCCAAGGCAACAAGTTTAGCCAAGTGGCAGGCAACTACTCGAAGTGAGAAAGCTGCTTCGATGGCTATTGAGGTGCATGGTGCAAATGGTTATTCAAACGACTATCCGGTTGAGCGATATTTAAGAAATTGCAAAGCTGCCATTATTTACGAAGGAACTCGCGACATCCACACCTTGATGCAGGCTGACTGGGCGCTCGGTTTAAAAAAGGAAAAGTCAGCTCGCAAGAGTCTGCCAAAGTGGACGCGCTAGACTTTAAAGATAAAAACGGAATTGATGCCCCCGGGAACCGAAGACGGCTCCCGGGGAGTAGTTGTTGGTACTCACTGATTGCCAACCAGAAACACGTCCCAGGCCCAGCGCGCAACCGAGTTGCCTTTAGAATCTTTTACCTTCCCTTTGTAACGAAATTCATTCCCGAACTCATCAATTTTCTTTGAGTCTTTAAAATCAAGATCAAAGGCGACGACATTCAGCTGATCCAGTGAGTGAAGCTCAGAATTCTCGGCAACTCCATTGTGGTTCACATCCTGCCATAGGCGCAGATTCGAAAAGATTGAGTCGCGGTTATCGACACTTCCATCTTCGTTTCCGCCGTTTGCCTTCTTATCGAATTCGGCCAGAGCCAAAAATCCATTTTTATTATCTGCGGCCGGTTGTGCGGTAAAATTTCCAAACAATTCCGTGCCATTATCAATCTTGCCGTTGCTGTTGCGATCGAGAACCAA
>DATIBX010000435.1:0-9534 GCA_035457105.1 Pyrinomonadaceae bacterium | reverse complement strand
AGTTATCTTCTTGAACAGACGAGCAAAGTGAAATGGTGACAAATACGAAGCTGAAGCAACCTCCTTCAAAGAAAGATCCTGGTCAAGTTGCGTGTGCATCAACTCGACTGACCTGCGTATTCGTCGATCCACCAGTCCAACACGCGAAAGTTCAAGCTCGTCAGACAGTCGTGCAATTGAGAAACTGCGCAACAACTGAACAATCAGCTGCTCTACCAGGGCCCGTACGATAATCTCCTTGCCGGGTTTGTCCGTCGACAACTCTGAAGTCAGGTCAACCATAATGCGGTTTAATCTTCCTTCGCTCTGAATGACAGCTTCTGAGAAAGCCACCGTTGAATTCGCGGGAATCAACCTCATCGAAACTGCATGCTGAATTGTCAGGGATGGAGAGATTGTTAGGTGCAGCAACTCAATTTGTTTTCCAGTTGCAGTGAAGTTCAGGTTTGGCTCAAGAATCAATAACTGGCCCGCAACTATACTTCGACGGCCGTTAGAGACTGTCAGGTCGAGCTGTCCTCTTAGAACGGCAAAAAGCGAATATGTCGAACTAGCATTGCTCTCCCAATTGAGTCGGTCTGCTGATCGATAGAAAATCGAGTACTCCGGATCGATTAAGAACTTGTTTGCTGCTGTCTGCGCAACGGTCATTAGAGCAACTTTAGTCGAACCATCCTGAGAGCTTCAACCGGTGACAGTGTTTCGTTGGGCCACTAGCAAGGCAGGATTGTTAGTTATCAGCGCTGCAATTTCTAACTCCCGTGCCTTGTTTATCCATTTCGGGTCGTCAACGGTCCAGACCACCACCTTAAAACCTTCTGCTTTAGCTCGTGCGGCCAGACGCTCGTTCACTAGCCGATGATGAAGAGCTAGCTCATTGGCCTGAGCGTCCGCGGCAAGCCCTAGCAATCGTCTTGTTCTAAAACCAGGCGGCGTTAATACGGACGGTTCAAACAAGGCAGCAGTTTTAATATTAGGGGTGAGGGCCTTGACGATCTTGATTGCGTCCAAATCGAACGACTCGATGATGACTCTGTCTTTCAGCGCAAAGTGCTCGAGCGATTCGGCCACAGCTTCGGCTAAAACCTCTCTCTGATTTGGACCCGACTTCATTTCCAAATAGACGAAGGTACTCTTTGCAGCGGCCCAACGAAGGAGGCCTGTTAACGTTGGAATTGTTTGCCCGGAAAAAATTCCTTTTCGTCGATTGAGTTGGAACCAACTGCCGACATCAATTCCGCTCAGCTCGCTGAGCGACATCTCCGAAATATGTCGCGACATTCCTCCGGTGCGCAACAATGTATCGTCATGAATCACGACGGGAACTCCATCGCGAGTCAGATGAACGTCGAACTCGATACCATCGGCTCCCGCTTCAATAGCTAAGTCGAACGCAGCCATCGTGTTTTCTGGTGCGAGTGCCGATGCACCACGATGACCAATGATTAAGGGTGAATTATTTTCAGAGAGAGTAGGCACGCGGGTGAAGCTGGCGGCTTAGTTACGTGCGGCTTCAATACTGTTAATGTGGCGTTTTAGCTTTATATCGAAAATGCCATAATTACTTTTGATTTTGACGCCGACTGGAATGCGTCGCTGATCGTCGGTTATCCAAAGTGATAACTGACCATTCTCTTGTTCAATCAAACTATCTGGTCCAAAAATGGCGGGATCGACTCTGAAGACGTTGACTTTGCCAAAAATCGTTTTCATGCGTTTCCGTTCAACCACCTGGACAGGCACACGATAGACCTGACCGCTGTCACTAATAAATATTTCGAACGACTTTCCCACGGCCAAAGGTTGAGTGCGAATAAAGTAGATGGCTGAAAGAATATCCTGAAGCTGTCCAGAAAACTGTGCCGTCGCATTTCGTGGCTCTCGCGAGGGATCGTTTGGGTCTTTTTGAGTCCACGACAACTGGCCTTTAGTTGGATCGAAATGCATTTCGCTCTGCCGGACCCGCTTGCCCTGCTCATCGAGGATCGTACTTTTTCTAATTGTAAAACTCTTTGGCTCCACAACCGACTCAACTCGCTCGCGAAAGCGTAAGTTGAAGAGCCTCGTAAAAAAGCCTTTGCTGGAAACCTCGGCGTTGAAAGTAAGGCTGTAGAGGTTACCGGAGTCGGATTCGGTGGTATTGACAGGAGTGCGAGTTGTCCTGAACCTAAACTCGGCGACGTCAAGATTTCGCAATACAGACTTTGAGAACTCAGCGTCGTAGAAGAGTTCCTCCGCCGGTTCAAAAGGCATCGCGTCACGAGTCGTTACGGATTTCTGGCCCACTGACGGCACAACGCAAAGGGCAATTGCCAGCACCGTTAAGAGAAAGCGTTTTGTAATTCCTAAATTCATCTAATCAAGTACGTCTTTAAAATCAAAAGGCCCCACGCTGCCATCAAACCCAGCGCTGCTCGATATTCTCGGTAGCGAAGATAAAGGCTGCCGTCAAACTTCACCTGGCCAGCGTCTCCTGGTCGGAACGGGGTGAGACGGGGAAAAAATAGGGGGACTGCTGCCTTGTAACTATCGTACTCATGACCAAAGAGCTCGGCCATAGTGGAGGATTCGACGCGCATTACCGGCAAATAGATGCCAAGAAAAAGGGCTGCGAAGAGGAGCGCAAGAATCCATTGTCCGGACGCTATGGTAAATCCGAGGCCGAGCAGAAAACTTCCAAAGTAGAGTGGATTTCTCGTGAATGCGTAAGGTCCCGATACGGCCAGGCGCGTGTTTTTCCGGATGTGCCCTGATGCCCATGCCCTAATCGCCAACCCTGGTAAGGAAACAAGGGCACCGATGAACAGCGCGATCGGAGTTGGTCTCGCAAAAAATAAAAAGGCAATTGCTACGACGAACCCCAGGGGAACTCGCCAACGTTGAATAAAGGTACCTCCGCGACGCATTTCGAATCAGAGCCTTTCGCATCAACCTGCGAGGTGCAATAGTCGTGGTCTTGTCCCAGCAGCACTGAGTCTCTTCTCAACTGCTTCCAGAACTCGTTCGACACTTATGTCCATGCAGATCCAGTTTGCGCAGGATCGTCGATGGCAATCGACCCGGCAGCCTATATCGTTCCGTTCGACGCAGATATCCTGCGGCCTCGGACTTCCGTTCCGCCACCATTCGGTGGGGCCAAAGATTCCAACGATCGGCGTGCCAGCCGCAACTGCGATATGAGTCGGACCGGTATCGCCTCCAACATAGACCTTTGCGTTGCTGGCTAGTTCGTAAAAGCCTTTCAGCGATACATTTGCCAGGCGGACGGATGTCCCCGCGTTCCGCTTTACTGCATTCGCCAATTCCAAATCGCTCGGACCATAAGTCACAACAGACTGAAGACCGAGAGTTTTCCACAGGGCGTCGGCAAGTGCTCCAAATTTTTCGGGTGCCCAGAGTTTGGTTGGCCATCCACCGGCGGGATTCAAAATGGCGTAGTCGGACGAGGTGTCGATTACTTGTTCAGCCTCGAGCTGGTGGTCCCTGCTTATGTGGATCGGAAATGAAAGATCCTCAGGCGAATGGGGAACCTTAAGCTCCAGAGCCTGCTCGACCAGTGTAAGGGCCTTATAAATTACATGGGTTTGTTTCGGGACGTGAACTTTTTTTGAGAGGAGAAAAGCGCTGGCGGGTTCGCGAAGTCCTTCACGGCTGAAACCAAAAACACGACGCGCGCCCGACAGGCGCGCGATTGAAGCTGATTTTAATAGTCCCTGGAAGTCTAAAGCGATATCGAAGGCTGAGGCACGTAACCGACGTAACTGCTGGCGCGGTGCCCGCAGCGTCTCCCCAGACATCAGCCCGCGCCTCAACGCCTTCGTGTCGACTTCGATGAGACGATCAAGAAGCGGGTTGTCTCTCAAAATTTCAATAGAGGCACGTTCTGCAACCCAGGAGATTTCTGCCTGGGGTAAGGCACTACGCATCGCCGCCAGGGCCGGCAAAGTGTGAACTATATCTCCAATACTTCCAAGTTTGACGATCAGAATACGCATTTAGCTCAGAATCTCAGGTTCCTCCGAAGTAGACAAACTTCAATTCGGCCTCCGCCACTTTCTTTCCTGCCTTGAATTTAGTCAGCGTTCCTTCCAGGACTGGTGTCTCGTCGTCGAGCGTTGCCGTTTCAAAAACACCTGCTTTTAAGAATTTTCCCGAAAAACTATACGAAACTCCTGCAACTATCACGGTTGTGAACGATAGGATCGCTGGCTTAACAATGAGAGTTTTGAAGCGAAAGTTCTTGCCGTTATTCAGTTGAAGGCCCGCTACCGGAAGTCTCCGGACGCGCTTCGCGTTTAAATTTATAGCGCTAAAATCCGAAAATTCGTTTGGCGGTTGACCATGGATCCAGAAAGCGCCATCGGGGTCAAATCTGTCTTTTCTATTTTGAGCCTGGCTGAAGGTACTGCTCAACTGAAGGATGCAGCCAACTACGATCACAATCCGTAGATAAGAGGTCCATCGCAAGGCAGGCATTTTATTCTCCGAGTCGCAGCAAAATTTTGGATGTTGAATGATTTTTTGGATCGCCGACGATTGCCACTTTGCCACCGTACGAGCGTACCACGTCTTTTTCCGGAACTGAGTCCTCGGTGTAGTCGGTGCCCTTAGCATGAAAGTCGGGCTTAAGGGCCAGTAACAATTCAGCCACTGTCGGCTCGTCAAAGACCGTCACAAATGTCACCGCAGCGAGCGACGCTATTAACTCTGCTCGCTCCGACGCGCTCATTAGAGGTCTGCCAACACCTTTTTGTAGTCGGACCTGCTCGTCCGAGTTGATTGCAACCACTAATACATCACCCAACTCCCTGGCAGCATTAAGATATCTCACGTGCCCCACATGCAGGACGTCAAAGCACCCATTCGCAAGTACAACTGACGCTCCGTTGTTGCGGAAGTCGTTTACTCGATCAAGTAATTCAGCGCGATTCAATATTAAGGACTGCGGTTCGATCAACGCCGATTCATTCATCCTTCAGCTTCACTCAAAATAGAGTCTCGAAGTTCGTTAGCGGAAACGGAAGCCGTCCCTCGCTTCATCACAACCAGACCACCCGCATAGTTCGCGAGAGAAGCTGCCTCCAAAAAAGAAGCCCTACTCGCAACCGCGAGGGCAAAAGTTGCGATAACAGTATCGCCCGCCCCCGTTACATCAACCGGCTGTGCTGCGCCAACAGCGGGAATGTGTAAGGCTTGTTGATTTCTCTGGATCAACATCATGCCCTGCCCACCCCGTGTGACCAGCAAGGCTTCGGTATTCAAGGCCTTGTTCAACTGAAAAGCTGAGCTTTCCAAATGCTCCTGGTCCTGAATCGCTTCGCCGATCAATTGTTCTAATTCATCTTCGTTGGGAGTAGCAGCAGTAAAATCGGTGAAACTGGAAAGCCGAAATCTCGAATCGACCAGAACGGGAAGGGAATGGGCACTGGTGTGCTTATGAAGGCTTTCGATTACATTCTCGTCAACGACTCCATAGTTGTAGTCAGAGATAATCACAACATCACAATCCGCGATGTTCGCGCTAAGTGTTTCTGCTATCGATCTTCGCAGGCCTTCGTTCTCGAGTTGTGTGCCTTCATAGTCGATTCTAATCACCTGCTGCTTAGTTGAATGAGCCTGGCCGGCAAGTATTCGCTCCTTAGTCGTTGTTCTCCAACTGTCAGAAACGAGGAGACTCGCAGTATTAACTCCCGCCGACACAAGTTTACTTCGGAGTTGCTGTCCGGGTTCATCATTGCCGGTAACTGAAAGTAAAGAGACCTTGGCGCCGAGTGCGGCGACGTTCACGGCGCAATTCGCTGCGCCACCTGGAAGAGTTTCCGTGTGTTCATGTCGCAAGATGAAAACGGGGGCTTCTCGAGATACCCGGCTGATGTTGCCATAGACAAATCGATCAGCGATCGCGTCGCCAATTATCAGTACTCGGCAATTCTCAAAGTTGCTAATTATTTCAGCGAGTCTTTGTTGGGTTGTAGCTTGAGTACTCAAGATCTTCACTCTCCGAGAATCAACTGTACAGCTTGCAACAGATTGTCGCTGACAAGGTCTGGCTGATGCACCCACTCCGTACGCTTGTATTCCCACTCGCCACGACCGTAGCCACTGAGTACAAATGCCATTTTTAACCCCGCATTGCGGGCCATTTCAATGTCGCTATAACGATCTCCTACCATCCAGCTCGAGTTCAAGTCTATATCAAAATCCCGTGTAGCCTGCTCGATCAGCCCGGGTTTGGGCTTGCGACAGTCGCAATCCTGGCGGTAGGGAGGTTCACCGACGGTAGGGTGGTGAGCACAGTAATAAATGGCATCAAGGTTCGAACCATTACTCGCAAGTTGACGGGCCAACTCAAGATGGACCTTGCCGACAAGATCCTCTGAAAAATAACCTCGAGCAACGCCGGCCTGATTTGTGACTACAATCGCCAGCCAGCCGGCCGAATGAAGTAACTCTATTGCCGCGGCCGAATATGGGAAGACACGGTACCTCGAAGGATGGTTGACGTAACCAACCTCTTCAGAGATTGTTCCATCTCGATCAATAAAAACAGCAGGTTGAGACATCTTATTAAGCGACTGAGTCGCAGAGACTCCTGACAGTATTTTTAAAGCTTCTGCGTTTGAGTATCGCACTCGAGTGTTCAAACACTTCTTCAACCGTAATCGCCGTCATGCAGCGATGGTCGATGGGGCAATCACGCAACATACATGGAGCGCAATCGGGTGGATGTCGCAAGACTTCAGCATGTAATGAAAAAGGCCGGGTTGTTAAAGGATTAGTAGGGCCAAAGATTGTGATTGTGGGGGTGTTCAGAGCTGCACCAATATGCGCTGGTCCAGTATCGTTTGTGATTAAAAGGTCGGCGAGACTGATAATCGAAGTGATCTGGTCCAGGTTCGTTTTTCCGGTGAGTACGATTGGCTTTTGTCGCATTGACTTAACGACTGCGCTCGACACGTCCAATTCCGCCTGCGATCCTATTAAAAGAACTGAGAAATCGTTTTCGATTAGACGATCTCCCAGTGCTGCGAATCTTTCGGCAGGCCACCGCTTTGCACGACTATTGATCGAACCAGGACAGAGTGCGACCAGGCCTTTCCGCGAGATGGGTCCGAATTCGTCCAGGAACTCACGTGCCGTTGCCTTCTTAGCGTCATCAACTTCGATTTGGGCATCCGGGTCCGTCTCTAAAATTTTGTTGGTTCCATATAACGACTGCTCCAATGCTGCGATCAGGTAAAGATAATAGAAGACTTCATGTTTGGTGTTCTTCCAGTCTGGAACAGCGAGCGGATGGCTGAGCAGTTTTTGCCGTCCTTCAGTGGCGTAACCGAGTCGGACAGGCACGCTGGCAAGGAATGGAATAAGCGCCGCCTCAAAAGCATTCTGAAATAACACTGCCAGTTGGAAGTCATGCTGTCGCCATTGACGGACCTGGGAAAACACTGACCAGACGTGACGTCGATCGTATTGGAGGATCTCGTCAACGACTTTCGCGGACTCAAATAAATCGGCAACAATGGGCTTGATGACTAGCGTGATGTGCGCGTTAGGTAACAATCGTCGGAGTGCACGCAACGCCGGAATCGTCATTACGCAGTCTCCTACCCAGTTCGTCCCGCGGACGACGACTCGTTGAATTTCGGAATTCTGCGTACTACTCATCCTCTTACAACAAGTTCCTTAGGCCGTCGTCGATTTTTACTTGAGGCTCCCAGCCCAACTTTGCTTTTACCAGGGTCAAGTCTGAGATGTAATTCAAAGGGACAGGAATAGGAATCTTCTCATCTTCCTCAATGACCGGCTGCAACTGGATAAGAGAGCCGATGCGGACTATCAACTCGCGCAGCGACGCAGCATTCTCACGTCCTCCACCGAGATTGAAGAGGCCGGAGGCACACGAAGAATCGATAAACGCCTGGCACGCCCTCGAAAAATCGTCGACGAAGAGGATGTCGCGGACTGGATTTACTTTCGCGGGAATGTGTAATGGCAAACTGTGTTTGACCGACTCGACATAATGCGTCACAAAGCCGTTGTCGTTGCCGGAGCTTGGTCGTGCATATACGGCTGATAACCTGAATATGCAGGCTCGAACATTCTGCTTTGCAGCGTAGTAGCTGACGTACTTTTCGCCGATCAGTTTTGACCACTCTAACGCCGATTGGTTTGCAAATTCAGTCGAGCATGTCTCTGGCACAGCGCTATACGTCTCGGCATGTGGTCCATACACGTCTTTCGTCGACGCGTAAATGAATACGGATCCGGGCTGCATATTTCGAATAAGGTTCAGCGTTCCTTCGGTGTTGGTTCGGAAACACTGGTCAGCAGCTTTGGGGTTTTTATCAAGATGGGCGGCCAAATGTATGACGACATCGTAATCCGAAACCTTTTGTGCATCGTAGATGTTCAGCACATCAAGATTTGACCGTCTGGAAAAGTCGTCACCAGAGAAAAAGTGGCGCACGTGCGTTCCCAAATAACCACTGCCGCCAGTTACAAGAATTTTCATTCAATTAGTGTCAGGCACGCACCAGGCCCGCGGTGGCCTCGCCATGTGCCAAAGCTTTCAATTTGGCTAATGTTTCTGCGCTGCCGATTGCGATCAGCATATCGCCGTTCTGAACCATCGTCTCGCCGCTAGGGTTGAAGATGATCTCTCCCTCAAGGCGTTTAATGCTCACCACTACAATATTCAATTCAGAGCGAATATTTGTGTCGCGCAATTTGCGACCAATAAGTGGTGATACAGCGCCGACTTCCAGCTGCTCAAAAGCGAGATCAAGTTCATTGGCCGTCATAGAATCCAAAAAATCTTCAACGGCCGGCTTAGTCAAGGCCATGGCCATACGATGGCCACCAATTATCGTTGGTGCAACGACCCTGTTTGCGCCGGCGCGAATCAGCTTATGTTCAGCTTGTTCCTCGGCGGCACGAGCAACGATGTGCAGCTTTGGATTTAGATCACGCGCAGTCAACACCACATAAACATTGTCAGCGTCGTCTGGTAAACAAGCCGCCAGTCCACGAGCGTGCTCGACACCTGCTTCGCGCAAGCTTTCTTCTAGCGTTGCATCGCGCACTAGGACAGGGATGCCAAGATCCATCAATTGTTGGACCTTTTTCGTGTCACTCTCGATCACGATAAACGCATTGTCGGAACCGAGCAGGCTACGCAAAAGATGGAATCCGACTCTACCCGCACCACAAATGATAAAATGATTTCGCAGTCGGCTCATTTTTCGTGAATAACGGCGCTGGCCAAAGGTCGCAAGCAATTCTGACTGGACAATCGATTGAACCGTACTGGTAAGAGCATAGAGCACTATACCAACGCCGACCATCATGAAAATGGTCGCAAAGGCCCGTCCAATACGCGTCGTGGGAGCCAGGTCGCCATAACCCACGGTGGTTACAGTCTGGGCCGTAACGTACAGACTGTCTAGTATAGTCCACCCTTCAATCGCATGAAAAACTAACGTTCCGACCGTTATTGCGATTAGTACAGCTACAATCCCCACCTTTGCTCGGGTG
>DATIBX010000434.1:0-4411 GCA_035457105.1 Pyrinomonadaceae bacterium | reverse complement strand
AGTTGTCTCTGAACCATCGATCGTCGCCATTAACAAAGTGACCAATCAGGTCGAGGCGGTCGGTCGTGACGCCAAAGACATGTTGGGTCGGACACCCGGTAACATCGTGGCGATCAGACCAATGAAGGACGGCGTCATTGCAAATTTCGAAGTTACCGAGAAGATGCTGCAGCACTTCATTCGAAAGGCCCATAACGGCAAGACCTGGGTCAGCCCTCGAGTAGTAATTGGTATACCTTCTGAGATAACGCAGGTCGAGCGACGCGCTGTAGAAGATTCGGCCTACCGCGCCAAGGCTTCGGAAGTCTACCTGGTTGAAGAAGCGATGGCTGCAGCGATTGGTGCTGGACTGCCAATCACAGAACCTCATGGCAATATGGTGGTTGACATCGGTGGCGGAACGACCGACATCGCTGTTATCAGTTTGAGTGGTATCGTTTATTCACGAGCTGTAAGAGTGGCCGGCAACGAGATGGACGAGGCGATAATTCAATACATTAAGAGGAAGTACAACCTTCTCATTGGTGAGCGAACTGCCGAAGCAATTAAGATTGAATTAGGATCCGCTTATCCTCTCGACGAACCACTCTCATATGAAGTTCGCGGCCGCAACCTGATTGAAGGCATTCCCAAAACAATCACGATCACAGATGAAGAAGTGCGCGAAGCACTCGCCGACTCGATCTCGACAATTATAAATGCTGTTCGAGTCGCACTCGAAAGAACTCCACCTGAGCTGTCGGCCGATATAGTTGAACGAGGAATTGTCTTAACCGGCGGCGGAGCGTTGCTCAAAAACCTCGATAAGCGACTTTCAATTGAAACTGGCTTACCGGTTTCGCTGGCTGATGATCCACTTGCTTCAGTCGTGTTGGGAACCGGCAAGATGCTTTCCGACTTTGACTTGCTCAAGCGGGTGAAGTGGGAAAATACGATGACCAGCGGGATGTAGTTAGTAGATGGCCAGCGTTCGTACTCAACGTGAAATCCGGCAACGGGCCCCGCTTTGGCTCATCGCGCTATTGTTTGCGAACCTCGTCATCATGGCGTTTGACGCTCGCGATAGCGATGGCCAGCAAAAAGTCGTCCGCATCTGGACGCAAACTCTCGCTGCTCCAATTCAGAGCGCATCTTCCAAGGCAAGTGGCGCAACTTCCGGTTTCTTCCAGCGAATCTGGAACTTTCGCTCCACTGCGGAGGAAAACGAGAGACTCAAACAACAACTTGCGCAAACCGAGGTTGAGTTACAAAAAGTCCGCGAGCAGGCTTTCGAAAACGACAGACTTAAAGGCCTTTTGAATCTAAAGGAGCAGATCGGTTATGACTCGGTTCCGGCGCGAGTCATTGCCCGAGACGCTTCAGTCTGGTTCAACACCATCATGATCAACCGCGGTAGCAGCTCGGGCATTACCGTCAACATGCCCGTTGTCACTGCGGGTGGAATAGTCGGTCGCGTAATAACGGTTAGCCCGTTTTCGTCGCAGGTCATGTTAATAACGGACGAAAAAGCGGGCGCCGGAGCAGTAGTGGGACAGTTGAGCCAATCTGGGGCCCTCGGCTCCGTAAGAGGTCGACCCGAGAATGGCATGATCGAAATGCGATATGTGCCAGGAACAGAAAAAGTTGAAGTTGGTGACGACGTAATGACGACGGGACAAGATGGAATTTATCCCCCAGGATTGAACGTGGGCAAAGTTGCTGATGTGAAACATGGAACCGCGACTCAGGCTCACGAGATTCTAATCAAACCAGGAGGGGGACTGGATCATCTCGAGGAAGTGGCTGTGTTGTTATATCGTCCGCCGCAGAGAGCTACACCAGAACAAAGCCTGCCTAACGCAGTTGAGAGACCGAAGAAGTAGGGCTTAGCAAAGCAGGCGTATGCCGATTAGTAGACGTAAGGCCACTCCGACCAGTCTTCACGTAACGCTTAAACAAGCATTAGGACCATTCAGTTCGCCAGCGATTAAATACTTAGGATGCCGCAGATAAAGATCGCCGTAGTCCTGGCTATTTCCATCGTCCTCCAGCTGACGCTGGGAGCCGTATGGCACCCTCTTTCCTATATTGACTTTCCGCTTATTGTGGTGGTCTATATCGCCCTCCAACGTGATGCCTGGCAGGCGCTATTGGTCGGCACTCTCGCGGGCCTGATTGTTGACGCCGCGAGTGGAGGATTGATCGGCGCCGGTGGCTTCTCAAAAACTCTTACTGCCTACATTATTTACTTCGCAGCCACCAGAATTAACCTCGAGAATCCTTTGATCCGAATTCCAGTACTCGCTGCGGCAACGGTGATAGATTCTGCTATCTATGTTTTCTGGCATCGATTGCTTGGATCGCCCCCCTCAGTTCCCTTCGCCCAAACCATGTCGTACAAACTGATCGCAACCACGGTGGTTGGAACGCTGGTACTTTACGTCATCGATTCGATTCTGGCCGATCGTTCAGACCAAAGAAGACAGTTCGCCACCCGACGACGAGTAGCCAGAAGGAGTACTGGTTCCCTTCGTCGCCGGTGAATACCTTAAAATTCCGCTTTGATCTTTAGCATTTGCGTGTCAACATTACATTGGCACAGTCGCAGAGTTGCCGTGCAACTCCAAAACATGATTAAAAATCTAAAGTCAGGCGCCAGGTAGTAGGAAGTATGAAATTCGAAGACACCTCTCAAAATCTCAAAGCCAGGCTCAGGTTTATTCAGGTTCTCGTGGTGGCGCTACTCGTAATACTGGGTGTCAGACTCTATGTTCTGCAGGTCGTCAGAGGCGAAAAATACGCGGAAATTGCTGAAAATCAACGACACCGACGATTGCCAATTCCCGCTCCCAGAGGAGTGATCTTCGACCGCGAAGGAAAAGTGCTGGTTGACTCGCGGCCAATCTACAACGTCATCCTTACTCGGGAAGACGTTAAGGGAAAGGACCTCAGTTCCCTCGTCGAACCTCTAGCGGATGGTTTGAGTCTGGATCCCGATTTACTCCGAGATCAATTTGAACTGGTCAAGTCGATGCCGGCTTTCGAGTCGATTCGGGTTAAACAAGGAGCTACACAAGGGGACATCGCCTGGGTCGAATCTCATAATCTTGAGTTTCCAGAGTTACGTGTTGAGCAACAGCCACAGCGCCGCTACCCTGATAACGGATCACTCGCCCACGTACTTGGCTACGTCGGTGAAATTAGTCCCGACCAATTGAAGCAGCAATCATTTAAAGATAAAGGACTGAAGCCCGGCGACGTCATCGGTCAGAGCGGAATTGAACAGATTTACGACGACTATCTGCGAGGCCGCGATGGATATCGCGAGGTGGTAGTCGATAGCCGTGGAAGAATTCAGGACGAGATCGAGACCATACCTCCCCAACCGGGTCGGGATTTGGTAACGACCATCGATTCAGATTTGCAAAACGCAGCCGAAGAACAACTGGCAAACTCTGCAACTAAACGAGGTGTGATCATCGCCATGGATCCGAATAACGGCGAGATCCTGGCGCTCGCTTCAGCGCCCACCTTTGATCCGAATCTGTTCTCGCAAAGGATCACAACAAAGGAAGGACGTGCCGAATACGTCGCCTTGCTAAACGACCCTGAAACACCGCTGCTCAACAGGGCTATCCAAAGTCGGTATCCCCCGGGATCAACCTGGAAGATTCCGATGTCGGTTGCCGGTCTGCAACAAGGTGCGATCACTTTAGACCATTCGAATCTAGTTTGCGGAGGCGGTATCCAGGTCGGCAACAAGTTCACCCGATGCATGGGTAACCACGGTACTCCGGATCTGAAGAGCGCAATCACACATTCCTGCGATGGCTACTTCTATCGCCTTGGTCTCAAAATGGGGATCGATGGAATTGTATCGATGGTTGACGAGTTCGATCTTAATAAGCGAACTGGTATTGATCTTCCCAACGAGGTTGTCAGTTGGACACCATCACGTGAATTTAAGAGACGTATGCAACCACGCGATCCAGAGTGGCGCGATATAGATACGGTTTACGCGTCCTTTGGCCAAGTCTACGATATCATCACTCCAATCTCGCTGATCCGAACCATATCAGCTGTCAGTCAAAGCGGCCGAATGTTCATTCCTCATTTATTGAAGGAAGTTAAGCCGATCGGCGAACAGGGTACCTCCGATTACCGGGCTGCAGTCGGATTTCAGCCCCTCGATCCTGCAAGGCCAAACCCCAAGAACATTCCAATTCCGGAAGACATACATCACCTGGTGGTCGAAGGAATGTGGGGCGTGGTCAATAATGGTGGTACCGGTGCAGCAATTAAGATGGCTGGCTTCGACATTGCCGGTAAGACAGGAACTGCCCAGGTAGTCGGATTAGGCAAGGATACCGGCAAAAACAAGGACCACGCCTGGTTCGTGAGTTATGCTCCGGCTTTCAAACCGGAAATCTCG
>DATIBX010000433.1:0-12762 GCA_035457105.1 Pyrinomonadaceae bacterium | reverse complement strand
GCCGGCCCACCACAAGGTTTAAGGCAAGCCTTTTACGTAGCGATCGAACCACGCGATAGTTCGTTCGAGAGCATCAACCCGGTGTTTTCCCTCACGCAAACCATGTCCTTCTCGTGGATAACGGACAAAAACCGTTTCCACGCCTCTACGCTTCAAGCCCATATACATCTCTTCCGCTTGCGTAATGTGCACATCGTTATCATTTTCCCCGTGCAGAAAGAGCGTGGGTGTTTGCACCTGTCTCACAAATCGCATCGGCGACCACTGCCACAACAATTCGAAGTTATCCCACGGAAAACCACCGAACTCCGCATGCACCAGATCCTGGTAAAGTGAGGTCGAATAAAAACTGATCAAGTTACTCACACTCGCGGCTGCCACGGCGCCTCGAAAGCGAGTTGTTTGAGTGATGATCCAGTTAGTCATGAAGCCGCCGTAGCTGCCACCGGTGACGCCCAGACGGTTCGGATCGATCCAGGAGTACTTTTTCAACGCGTCGTCGACCGCGTACATCAAGTCCTTATAATCACCGCCTCCCCATTCGTTCAGGGTTCCATCGCTGAACTTCTGTCCGTAGCCACTCGAGCCGCGCGGATTTACGAAAAGTACGCCGTAGCCCTTTGACACGTAGGCTTGAAAGGATGAATTAAAGGCCCAACCTGACATTCCGTGTGGACCACCGTGAATGCTTAGAATCAAAGGGCATTTCCGATCTTCAGTACACCCTGGTGGTTTCATGACCCAGGCTTGAATACGCGTGCCATCAAAACTCGAGACAGTCAATTCGTCCGGCAAAGTCAGACGAGTAGATTTGATAAAGGAATCGTTATGGCCACTCAGGCGACGGAGAGGCAGGAGGCTACCTGCGGCCATCCAAACTTCAGCAGGACGCAACGGGGTTGACAACGTGAAAGCGAGCCCAGGATAACCAGACAGTGGCTGTGGAATTGTTGAGCGGTTGGCAACACTGAAAGTGGAGATCTGGAACGCCTGCGTCATTGAAATCCGTTCAGTCCGGTCCAATCTCGCCAGATTCTCAGGGGTGTCGAAGAATCCGCCCAGCTCGCCATCCTGAGCGAAAATTATGAACCTCGTCACCTTATCGTTATCAACACCAACACGAAATATCGATGAATTGCCTTGATCGCCTGCCAGAAAATAGACTGAGCGACTATCCGGCGACCAATGAACGTCGCGAACTCGGCGATCTAATTCCGAAGCTAATTCGCGACCTCCTCCTCCGGAGGATTGTATGACCCAGGCGTGGGTGTCCTCCGCTACACTATCGATCGTCGTTACATCGCGTTTGGTTGCTGTATAGGCGATCCATTTTCCATCAGGTGACCAAACCGGATCGTACTCACAACCTTTAGTTTGCGTGAGCTGTCGTGTTTGTCCGCCAAAATCGACTGCAAATATGTCCGAGTTGTTATTAGCATCGGGATCGGGCTCACGATTAGAGACGAAGGCAATCTCGTCGCCCTTTGGATTAAAACTCAACGCGTGATCATAGAATGGGCCCGAAGTCAGTTGCTGTGGTTGCGGCCGGTCGACATCGACTAACCAAACATGCGTCCGGCGATTATCAGCCAGAGCCGTGCGGGATTTGTACTGAATGCGATCTATAACTTTTGGATCATCGCCTTTTGTTGCAGTGGAATCAGCAGGATCGGCTTTTGCTGAAATGAAAGCGATGCGACGTGAGTCAGGTGACCATGCAAAACTCTCACCGGCATAAGTAATGAAAAAGTTGGTGTTTTGGACCGGGGCTACAAAGCGTGGCTCACGTTTGTCGAGCTTTACCACCCAGATGCCTTCAATATCATCGTGGAGCGCCCGAAAAGCTATGGAGGTACTATCGGGGGACCAACGTGGACTACTGGCATTCCAATCTCCGTTCAGCAGTAGCGACGTACTCATGCGAAAGTCTGGCCATTCTAAATAAGGTGGAGTGCGCGTGCCGGGCGAGGCAAATTGTGAAAGCGAACTAAAAGATGCCGGTGCGAGCCAAAGGGTGCTAGCCGTTTTGTCGTCTTCACTAGTTGATACTGAGTAGACCACCCACACTCCATTCGGCGAGATCTGTGAATCGGTTACGGTTGCCACGCGCAAAATGTCTGCCGGTTGAAAGGGACGTCGCCCTTGCGCACTTGCAACAGTAACAACCAAACACGTGAGCAAAACTGGCAGTAATAGTTTGGCTGACTTCATATGATAGTAGCTTCTAACTGGAACTACGGTTTTGGCGAAGGCTTGGGAGTAGGTTGCACATTGCTTGTCTTGATACTCGTTCGCACGAGATCCCACGCAGGCAAGAATCTTTTGAGATCCTTATCAGGACCGAGATAGGTCAACATCGAAACGCGTTGGCCCACCAAAGCCCAATATATTCGGGCGGCTCCTGGTTCTCCTCCGATCGAAGCTGTCATATTAACCCCTTCGGCCTTCACTCCTCCGATTTCGCTCGCGTCTGGAGCCTGTTTGGGACTCGCTCCCATCGATTCAAATTGCTTGTTCAGGTATGAAATGTACGGATCGATAAAGGCCTTCTTTGCATCGGGTAACTTTTCGGCTTTTATATTTCCTCGATGTACCAGGAGTCGAATCTGAGCGTCGCTATCCGTTCGTAAAAGGGTCAACTGTTGCGCGTCGCTGGTACTTTCATCCTGCACATTCCAACCAGCAGGATAATCAAAGGAGAGTCCGTCTTTGGCGAAACTCTTCGTGTCGCTGGTTTGCGCAACCGCTATGGTGCCCAACAAAGCCATTAGAGAAAATATCTCGACAGCCAACCGAATTATTTTCATTTCCATTCCTCCTGGTTTATCCGTCTTGCGCGGAGCTTCGAGTCACTATTTCTGCAACTCAAGCTGCTGATTGAGCAAGTCCCAAACTTCACGGACATGTTTCTCAGTTGTGCGAATGTTTCCGATAGAGAGTCGCAGGGTCAGCTGGTCGTTTAGCTTTGTATGAGACAGCAAGGCGGCACCTGACGCGTTCACGCCATGCATGATTGATTCATTCAACTGGTCGAGCTCAATGTCAGCAGTATGCTCAGGACAGGCTCGAAAACAGACTAGTCCAAAAGAGACAGGCGCCATTAATTGCCAGTCTTTCGACTCTGATACCCACGAGCCAAACTGTTGGGCCAAACGGCAATGTTCTCGAATACGTGAAGCCAGACCATCAGCACCGAAGTAACGTATTACCATCCACAGTTTCAACGCCCGGAATCTTCGCCCGAGTTGGATACCATAGTCAGACCCGTTTCTCACTTTTTCTTGTTCTGGAGTGCGTAAGTACTCCGGCACGAGTGAGAATGCCCGTCCGAGCAAATCGAGATGACGGCAATACAGCACCGATACGTCAAAGGGTGTGAACAACCATTTATGAGGATTGACTACCAAGGAATCAGCCCGGTTACAACCGTCCAGAATATGTGCGAACTCGGGGACAACTGCGGCCGAGCCCGCGTACGCGGCATCGACATGCAACCAGAGGGCATGTTCCTGACCGATGGGCACAATCTCCTTAATTGGATCGACGCTGGCCGTCGAAGTAGTGCCGACCGTGGCAACAATGCAAATGGGTAGATGACCGGCGCGTTTGTCTTCAGCGATCGCGCTACCGAGTGCTTTGACATCCATGCGAAACGAACTATCGGTTGGGATTTTCCTGATGGCTCGTTGGCCCAATCCGAGCGTGATCACGCCTTTTTCAATCGAAGAGTGAGCTTGCTCTGAAACGTAAACTCGCAACAACGGCAAGTCAGCTCTACCGCTCATTCCCTCTTCGCGAATACGCTGTTCGGCACCTTCGCGCGCGGCAGCAATCGCATGCATGCTCGAAACTGAAGCGGTATCGTAAATGATGCCGCTTAGACCAACATCAAGTCCCATCAATTGTCGCAACCAATCGAGCACAACCTCTTCAAGCTCAGTTGAGGCGGGTGAAGTTCGCCAGAGCATTGCTTTGTTGTCGAAAGCTGCTGCTAAGAGCTCGCCAAAAATTCCGGGCGCCGAAGTTGAAGTTGCGAAGTAGGCGAAAAAGGAAGGATGACACCAGTGCGTTAGCGCTGGGACGATTAGGTGATCTAGATCTTGCAAAATCGTTTCCATTGACTCACCTGACTTTGGCGCTGAAGCGGGCAAGTTCGCCTTGAGGTGACCTGGTTCATTTTTAGAGAGCACCGGAAACGATTCGATCTGCTCAAAGTAGTCTGCGATCCAGTCGATCAACTGGTGACCAAGACGGCGAAAATCCTCCTTCGGCATATCTCCGGAATGAGGAGCAAGCGCTGGTTGGGAAATGTCAGGAGTTGTCACGGCCCGCGTATCTTACAAGCTGGTGATTGATGAGCCCAAGGCGCTCAAGCCTGCAAGGCCTCTTATTCTCTGTGATTCCTGTTATCACCGATCGATTCTTCCTCTCATTCACCCCAGGCTTCAGCCTGGGGTTTGAGCCAAATCCTTAAATCTCCCAACCGTTTTAACGGTTTATCTCGGCGTGGCGCGGATCGAAAGTGTGTTTGGTAAACCGTTGAAACGGTTAAATAGGTTAGGTTCGGACCGTAACCCCAGGCTGAAGCCAGGGAGAATGAGAAGCAAGACAAAAAGAGTTGAGTATTCTTAAGGGCTTAAGAACCTAACGTCAAGACCCAAGGCAGCCCAAATTACTGACTACAAGTTACAAACACACAAAAACACCCTTCTGAATTTGCGCCCAATCAGCCTTAAAGTTTATATTCAGACTCGATTTAATTAGCCGTGCCATGCAACTCGGTCTGCTCCAAGACCGCGGCGACTTATTTCAATCTCAAAAAGTTCGGACCCAATCGTCAAAACACTTAGTACTCTGTGAGGACCTTTATGAAACGTATCGCAATATCCCTCGTGCTCGTTACGAGTCTGCTCTTAGCCATAGCCTGTGAACGCAAAGGCGGACCCGGAGCTTCGAATAGCACTGGCGCGATAGTTGTTGGCTATTACGGCGACCTTTCAGGACGCACTTCTAATTTCGGCCAGTCGACCAAAGAGGGAGTGCTGATGGCCGCCGACGAAATTAATAAGGCAGGGGGCTTGAACGGCCGACAAGTACAAATTCTGTCCGAAGACGATGAGGGACGTCCCGAAAAAGCCGCCACGGTAGTCACGAAATTGATCGACCAGGACAAGGTCGTCGCGCTTTTGGGTGAAGTTGCATCAGGTAACACTCTCGCCGCCGCTCCGAAAGCTCAAGGCGCGAAGGTGCCGATGATTTCACCTTCGTCGACGAACCCGGCTGTTACTCAAGTTGGAGATTACATCTTCCGTGTTTGCTTCATCGACCCGTTCCAAGGTGAGGTGATGGCCAAGTTTGCGGCGAACACGCTCAAAGCTAAAAAAGCGGCTATCATGCTCGACTTCAACTCGCCTTATAGTCGTGGGCTGACAGAGTTCTTCGAAGCAGCCTTCACCAAGCTCGGCGGTCAAATCGTCAACAAGCAGTCGTACACCCAGGGCGATCGCGACTACAAGGGTCAGCTGACTGCGATTCGTTCGGCCACTCCTGATGTTATCTACGTTCCCGGTTACTACGGCGAAGTTGGTGTCATTGCAAAACAAGCGCAGCAGCTAGGCATTAAAGCTCCACTGCTCGGTGGCGATGGTTGGGATGCAACACAACTGTGGGAGTTGGGTGGCGACGCGCTTAATGGCGATTTCATTTCCAACCATTATTCGGTTGATGATCCTTCGCCGGCGATTCAAAAGTTTGTGGCTGATTACCATTCACGTTATTCCAAGCGTCCTGACGCTCTCGCCGCTCTCGGTTACGACGCCATGAAGGTTTTGGCTGAAGGAATTAAGAAGGCCGGCTCAACCGACGGTCCGAAGCTTCGTGATGCCATTGCGCAGACAAAGGATTTTCCTGGAGTGACGGGAACAATTTCGCTTGATACTCAACGCAACGCCGTGAAACCGGCAGTTGTTCTTAAACTTCAGGACAGGAAGTACATTTACCAGGAAACAATCTATCCCGAAGGAATGGGACCACAGACTAAAGCTGCTCCAGCGGCAACGACTGAAGCTCCAGGCAAGGCTGGAAACTAGGAATCCGTAAGATTCAAAATAACTATGGATACCTTTGTTCAGCAGCTTATTAATGGTCTGACTATCGGTGCGATCTACGCGCTAATCGCACTTGGGTACACAATGGTCTACGGCATACTGCGCTTGATTAATTTTGCGCACGGCGACATTTACATGGTTGGCGCGTTCGCGGGATTTTTTCTGGCGACCCAGCTCGGATTCGCGGCTGGTCCATCGCTGGTGGGCCTGGTCATCGTTTTAATTGGCGCAATGGTCATCGCTGCATTGGTCGGTATGGCAATCGAAAGATTTGCTTACCGGCCAATCAGAAAATATGCGCGCATGACGACTCTGATTACGGCCATTGGTGTATCGCTGTTGATTGAAAATCTCTTCGTCGCCAAACTTGGCGCCGCTCCGAGAGCGTTTCCGCAGTTGTTACAGGAACAGAGCTATACACTGTTCGGTAACGCAGCCATCTCAAAGTCTCAGATTCTGATTTTCGCGGTCTCCATCTTTCTAATGCTCCTCTTGCAGTGGATCATCTTTAAGACCAAGGTGGGTACTGCCATGCGTGCAGTGTCGTTCAACCTCAACTCCGCAAAGTTGATGGGAATCAACACTGACATGATAATTTCAGTTACTTTTGCGCTTGGCTCGGCGCTAGCGGCAGCTGGTGGCGTACTGACTGCTCAATACAATCCGCAGATTGATCCGCTAATGGGAATCATCACCGGATTGAAAGCATTCGTCGCGGCGGTTCTGGGAGGCATTGGAAATATCCCCGGCGCAGTGCTCGGCGGTTTATTGATAGGACTCGCGGAAACTTTTGTTGTGGGATACGGTCAAAATGTTGGTGTACCAACAACATTTCGCGACGCTGTTGCCTTCGCAATTCTGATTCTTGTTCTCTTGTTTCGTCCCAGTGGCTTGCTCGGATCAACCGTTCAGGAAAAGGTATAAGAAAGTCGACTGGTACAGTACCGCGAGCGAAGCGACCGGATGGTACACTCCACGAAACGATTATTACATCCAGGCCGAAAGTTGAGTGTACCATCGGGTCGCTTCGCTCGCGGTACTGTACTGCTGAAGGGTTATTGTCGTGCAAAGAACTAACGCACGGCGGTTGATCGATAGCAGCTGTAGATAACAATGCCCACTTTAGTCAAACGGATTCTCGCCGCTCTCTTCATTATCCTGGTACTCATCGCTATTAATCAGTATATGAGCGATGAAGGTCTGTTTGGCTTTGGGGTGCCTCCATATTACGGCCGTGTCATCGTGCTCGCGGGAATAAATGTGATTCTCGCAGTATCCTTGAATTTAATCACGGGTTTCACGGGCCAGTTTTCAATTGGACACGCCGGCTTCATGGCCGTCGGCGCCTACACCTCGGCCTATTTAACCGTCTATCACGCGCAAACGTGGGAGCATTCACTGGCGGGCGTGATTGGAGTGACAGCTGCTCATGCGATCATTTTTCTTTTCGCCATTACGGTCGGTGGAATAACGGCAGCGTTGGCGGGTCTAGTGGTTGGTATTCCCTCTCTCCGACTGCGCGGTGATTATCTCGCTATCGTCACTCTAGGTTTTGCCGAAATTATTCGCATCGTAATCCTGAACATCGACAAGGTTGGCGGCGCGACTGGTTTTACCGTTCCGGGCTATACCAACTTTCTCTGGGTTGGTCTATTTGCAGTATTAACGATCGTCATCGTCTACAACATCGTTCATTCCGATATGGGCCGCGCTCTTGTTTCAATTCGTGAAGATGAGCTCGCGGCCGAAGCGATGGGCATCAATACGACTCGTTACAAAGTGCTCTCGTTTGTAATCAGTTCTGCACTTGCCGGTATGGCCGGCGTGTTATTCGGCCATTACACACAATTCCTCAGCACCAACGATTTTCAGTTCATTAGATCATTCGAAATCATAATTATGATCGTGCTCGGCGGCATGGGTTCGCTGACAGGCGCCGTACTTGGAGCGATTGTCATCACTATCATGCCCGAGCTTTTGCGGCAGCTACCTGGCGATCTCTCGCAGTATCGTCTGGTTGTCTATTCAGCATTACTCATCTTGATCATGTTGACGCGTCCCCAGGGAATTCTCGGGACCAGAGAGTTTGGTCTCTCATGGCTAAAGCGACCGCAACGCCGTCCTGAAGGCGATAAGCCAGTCGGAGAGAAGGGCGTACCGATCGCAGAACAGACGTCGAGTACATCAAGTGATGGTAGAAAGTAATAATGAGCGCTCAACCGATCCAAAACGGTAATTCAGTACTGAAGACTAGAGTGTGTACCATTCAGTTTGGCGGCTTAATTGCAGTCAACTGTCTGGACATGAATGTACAGTCCGGAGAAATTTATGGACTGATTGGCCCAAACGGGGCCGGCAAAACAACAATTTTTAACTTACTGACGGGGGTTTATAAGCCGACGTCCGGTGAAATATTTTTCCAGGGCCAGCGCATTGACGGTTTGAAGCCCTATGAGATTTCGCGGCGCGGTGTGTCGCGTACTTTCCAGAACATTCGACTGTTTCCGAGCATGTCCGTGTTGGAAAACGTGATGACTGCATGTCATCGTCACGCGCGACAAAGTATCCTGGACGCAGTGTTGCGCCTGCCTCGGTTCCAACGTGACGAGCGCGAACATCGAGAATTTGCGCTGGAGTTGCTCGAGATTTTTGATCTTGCTCGCTTCAAAGACGAAGGCGGCACCAGTCTTCCGTACGGCAATCAACGACGACTCGAGATCGTGCGCGCCCTGGCTACGCGGCCACAACTTTTGTTACTGGATGAGCCTGCCGCCGGAATGAATCCTTCCGAGCAGGAAGATCTGATGCGCTTGATTAAAGAGATACGAGATCGCTTTGGTCTGACTATCCTGCTCGTCGAGCACAACATGAAAGTTGTCATGGGAGTTTGCGAACGCATCCAGGTAGTCGACTACGGCAAATCGATCGCACTTGGTCTTCCTGAGCAGATTAAGAATGACCCAAAGGTGATTGAGGCTTATTTGGGAGATTAGGAAATTGGTCTTTTAATAGGGCCAATTGGTCATATAGGTCCTATTTTCAAACACAATGCTTACCCTCGAAAATATATCAGTAAATTACGGAGCTATCGAAGCGTTGACCGGCATCTCTTTACACGTTGAAGCCGGAGAAGTCGTCACTCTTATCGGTGCGAACGGAGCCGGCAAAACTACGACGCTGCGCACTATCACTGGCCTGTTGCAACCCCGCGCGGGTCAAATCAATTTCGAAGGGGAAGAGATTGGCGGCAAGCCAACACACAAGCTCGTCGCGAAAGGAATCTCGATGTCGCCTGAAGGTCGCGGCGTATTCGCAAACCTTTCGGTGCGCGAGAACCTGCAGATGGGCGCCTATCTAAACAAGAACAAGAAGAACATCACGGAAGGAATGGAGCGCGCCTTTCGCATGTTTCCTCGTCTGAAAGAACGTGAAGCGCAAAAGGCCGGCACACTATCCGGCGGTGAACAACAGATGCTGGCGATGGGCCGGGCTCTGATGTCAAACCCGCGCCTGCTGCTCCTTGATGAACCATCCCTCGGCCTGGCGCCACTGGTGGTCCATACAATCTTCGAAGCAATTGATGAGATCAAAAGCAAGGGCACAACAATCCTCCTGGTTGAACAGAACGCCCATGCCGCCCTGGGCCATTCTGATCGAGCTTATGTGTTGGAGACTGGACGCATCGTGATGGAAGGACCATCGAAAGAGTTAGCCGCTGACCCCAGAATTAAAGAAGCTTATCTAGGTGAGTAGAATAAAGAATCCCACGCCCGCAAATTCGCCTCTAAAGTCATACCCGCAAAACACTGGAACCGTACTTCGTTCGAGTCTCGTTCTGACTCAACTCTTCATCATGGTGCTGGCGTTTTCATGCAGCCGTCCCAGTGGTGAAAATCGGCCCGATCACAGTCGCATTAAAATTGGCTACTTCGGCGACCTGAGTGGTCCAACATTTAACTTTGGCCAGTCAGCCATTAATGGTGTGTTGATGGCGGCAGATGAAATCAACCAGGCAGGTGGAATTAATACTCGACAGATCGACGTGGTAATTGAAGACGATCGCGGAAGTCCGGAGCAGGCCGCCAAGCTCGCCGGCAAGTTGATAGATCAGGATAAAGTGGTCGCAATTGTTGCGGGCGGCACTTCAGGAAATAGTCGCGCGGCAGCTCCTAAAGCGCAGTCGTCGCACATTCCATTTATCTCCCCATCATCGACCGATCCGGCAGTTACAGAAGTCGGCGATTACATCTTTCGAGCCTGCTACGTCGACGCTTTTCAGGGAGAAGTGATGGCGAGATTTGCTCTCAACAATCTCAAGGCGCAAAAGGCAGCTATTCTGTTCGATTTCAACTCGTCGTATGCTCGCGGCCTTACGGAATACTTTGAGATCAGTTTCGCGAAGTTAGGTGGGCAGATTGTCGCAAAGCAGTCATATATGCAAGGCGATGCGGATTTCAAAGGACAGTTAAGTTCAATTCGCGCTGTCGAGCCTGATGTGATCTACGTTCCCGGCTACTATGGTGACGTAGCGATCATCGCCAAACAGGCGCGAGCGATTGGTATCAGACAGCCGCTACTTGGTGGCGATGGTTGGGATGCGCCGGAACTGTGGCAACTGGGAGGCGATGCTTTGAATGGATGCTACATCACGTCTCACTATTCGGTGGATGATCCGTCTCCGGCGATTCAGAAGTTCGCGCACGAGTATCGTCAACGGTATGGAAATTTGTCGCCGGATGCACACGCTGCCCTCGCCTACGATGCAATGCGTGTGTTAATTGACGCAATCACACGAGCCGGCTCAATGGACGGAGATAAGATCAAGGCAGCACTCGCGCATACAAAGGACTTTCCTGGTGTAACGGGCGTCATCAGCATGGACGCTAATCGGAATGCGATCAAACCGGCTGTTGTTTTGAAACTCATGGACACTCAGTTCATCTATCAGGAAACAATCCAACCCGAGCAACCATCCCAACCCACGCCAACAGTTCCAGCCTCTCCGTCTCCATCGGTTAGCTCCCGTCGACGTCGCTAACAACATCTGCTCCAGTAGATTTCTGCCAACACTCTGCGTATCTCCGCGGTCCTCCGCGTCTCTTTGCGATCGTCTGTAAACAAGATCAGCGGACTGTTCCGAGGAAACGCAGAGCCACGCAGAGAATCGCAGAGTTACGCAGAGAAGACTAAACCTCAGCGTCTATGCGTCTCGGCGCTGAAAAAGCTCACTCTCTCAAGTCAATGATTGGCGGGCGTGTTTCAAGGCCTCGTTTACTCGAACTGAGGAAGTGCCGCCGGCGACGGACTTGGCGTTCAAAGTACTCTCGACCGAAAGAACTTCGTAGACATCGTCGTCGAATGATGTCGAGAACGAACGCAAATCCTCAAGGCTGAGCTGCTGTAAATCTTTTCCAGCAGCTAAGGCGTTCATCACTATGCGACCGACTATCTCATGAGCCTCGCGAAATGGAATATTCTTTCTCACCAGGTAGTCAGCCAGCTCAGTAGCATTCATATGGCCGGCGCTCGCGGCAACATCAGCTCGAGCACGATCGATCTCGATATTCGACAAAACACTTTGAGTGACCTGGAGAGAGGCAGTAACCGTATCGAACGCATCGAACACTGCCTCTTTGTCTTCCTGCATGTCCTTGTTATAAGCCAGCGGTAAGCCTTTCATCGTCGCCAGCATTCCCGACAGATCGCCAAACACTCGACCAGCCTTCCCGCGAACCAACTCCATCGAGTCGGGATTCTTTTTCTGGGGCATCAAACTCGATCCCGTAGCAATCGCATCCCCAAGTTGGATCAGGCCAAACTCGTTTGTTGAATAGATAATGATGTCTTCAGCAAGCCGGGAGAGATGGACCATCAGGAGTGAACAGTTCGAGAGGAACTCGATACAAAAATCTCTGTCGCTCACGGCGTCGAGGCTGTTCTTTGACACATCTTCGAACCCGAGATCCGCTGCGAGAGCTTCTCGATCGATCCCAAACGAGTTACCGGCGAGCGCAGCCGAACCCAACGGCAATACATTCACGCGCCTGCGAGTATCAGACAGACGAGCTCGATCGCGTGCCAGCATCTCAAAGTACGCGAGACACCAATGGGCTAGCAGCACTGGCTGGGCCGGTTGTAAATGAGTGTAGCCGGGAATGACTACTTGTATGTTCGAATCAGCAAAGTCCACGAGAGCTGATTGAGAATTGCGCAACTCCGCGTCGAGTTGATCGATCGCCTCTCGAACCCAGAGGCGAAAGTCAGTCGCTACTTGATCGTTTCGGCTCCGTCCGGTGTGGAGTTTTCTGCCGACGTCGCCAACAAGTTCAATCAAGCGACTTTCAACAAACGAATGAACATCTTCAGAATCTGAATCGAAATATGACTTGTCTTTTGCTTGTTGCCCTATTTCCCGCAACCCATCCTGAATCTGTTGAGTTTCGCTATCAGTGAGAACGCCTGCTAATCGAAGTGCTTTCGCATACGCAATGCTCGCCATGACATCCTGATCGAATATGCGCTGATCGAACCGGAAAGAATTATTGAAGGCCGCAAATCTCGGGTCCGTCTTCCCCTTAAACCTGCCACCCCAAAGATTTTTTGATTCAGACATTCTGATCTCCAGCTGGAGGGGCGGCACTCCGTGGCCGCCCCT
>DATIBX010000432.1:0-5175 GCA_035457105.1 Pyrinomonadaceae bacterium | reverse complement strand
TGCAGCCATTGTCTCAGGCAAGTTCACGGGGATCTCACGCACAAATTCGTTCCCCGCGACCTTGCCTTTCAATTTGATCGTCCCGTTTGCCGGCGCGGTAAAACGACCATTCAAGACAAGTGGCTTCGCTGAAAATAGATCCGGGATTCGCTGTGGATAGACATCGGTGACGGGTAAACCGCCCCAATCGATTGAAATGTCTGTAAGCAGTGGATTGCGAATTCGCTCGTGGAATCTCCGGGCCGCTGCCGAACCGTCGTCGTTCAACGCCACATACTCAACTTCGCCGCGACCGTTCTCGGCCATCTTGTCCAATAAGAATCGATTGACTGAACCGCCAATTCCAAACGCGAAGACTCGAGCGTTGGCGTGCTTTTGAATTTCGGAGATGATCTCCATGTCGTTGCCTACATAACCATCGGTCATGAAACAAACGATCCGCATGTGGTCTTGTTTATCTGAGGGCTCCAGTGCAGCACGAATAGCCTTCATCATCTCCGTGCCGCCACTACCAGATCTTGAGGCGAGAAAGGCTTGCGCCTTCTGCAGATTTTGCTTTGTCGCCGGTACTGGCTCGGGAAATAAAATGCTCGTATCTCCGGAAAACGTGATCAGGTTGAAAGTATCTGAAGGATAGAGACTATCTAGGGCCAGCTTCATTGTCTCCTTGGCCTTTTCAATAGGAAAACCATTCATCGAGCCAGAGGTATCGAGTACGAAGACGAGTTCTTTAGGAGTTACATCTTCAGGTGCAACTCGATCGGGAGGCTGAAGAATCATTGTGAAGAAGCCTCCCTTCTCCGAGCGGTGAGTGAGGACAGCATCTTCAATCTTCTTGCCGGCCACTTCATAACGCAGGACGAAATCCTTATTTGGAATAGTCGCATTATCTTTCAGACGCACATGAGCACTGTGAGCATCACCATTCCGCTCCACATTTAATTCATGGGACTTTGAGTCGACCCCGGTCAGAATTACTCCGGCATCAAGTTGGATGTCCAACGAAACATCGTGACCACTTCGCAGGCCGCGCTCAACAAACTTCGGCGAGATACGCGAAGCATCAGGCACTTCAGTCGTATCGGATGAAGCACCACTTCCCTGTTTTGCGCCGGTTGGAGTACCAGGCATGTAACGTGGGCCAACAACCATCGGAAAGACAAACTCGTACGCGCCGGCTTCATATTTCAAGGTCTCGACGTAACTGATAGTGATCTTTATCTGTTCGCCCGGCAGTATGTTCGCAACTGACTGCGTAAAGATGTTAGGACGCTCCTGGTCCAGGAGACTTGCAGTCTGACCGTTGGCCCTGGCGGCGTCGTAAACTGCCTGAGCCTCTTCGCGCTTGAGAATTTTGCCCTTTATGGTTCGTTCGCCCACGTTCATCGTCATGTCATCGACCGCGGCATTCTGGGGCAGCGGGAAGGTGTAGACGGCTTCAATCCTGTCTTTGAAAGGATTTTCAAACTCCTGTGTAACTGTGACGCGCGAAAGGAAACCGCTGATCTGAGCGTTTACCTTTGTTTGTTTCAACGGGCAGACGGCTTTGCGTTTTCCGTCCTCGCCGACAACAGCGAGCGTGCCTGGCGTGTCGTCGCTTTGAGCCAGCGCCGGTGTCTGAGCAAATCGTGACGAGATGAGCACGAGGACGGAGAAGATAACGAGACCAGGAATAATGAGGTAGGTAGCAACCAGGTTTCTGTCCATAATGAACTCCCTGCTAAGGTGCCGTGTGCTAACGGACGCCGACGTTATGAGTTATGCAATTTAGAACCCACTCTTTCAACTAGGTTCCCGATTAGAACGAGCCATGGTGAGAGACCTTGCATCGAGGAGACAAAAAATTCGTCGATTAGATACCAGGACCGTTGCGATTGCTCATTACTTTCCAACCTACTTGAACAGACCGGTGCTGCGTTCACGACCGCAGTCCTTACTTCGTTCCAATTAATACAAGTTGAAGTTGTACTCCAGCTGCATCCACACCGAAACGGGATGTCCGCCTTTCATTGCAGGAATGAATTTTATCTGGCGGGCCGCAGCAATTGCCCGGTCAGTCAAACCAAACGGAAGGGTCTGAATTGTGTGAATCTGAACAATATCGCCGGCACTTGAGAACACGCATCGGAGTGTCACTGTGCCCGTAACCTGATTACGACGAGCCTCTTCGGTGTACTGAGGTTCAGGCTTTGCAAGCAGACGCGCGCGTTGTTCTACTTCAGCAGACTTAAAGATGGTTGGGGTGCCATTTGAGTTATTTTTCGCTCCACTTTCACCGCAACATCCTTTTTGAGATCGATCGCCTCCCATGTTCCCATCCTCGCCCGGACCATATCCTGGCCCCTTGCCGTCACCGATGCCGAGTCCTTGGTTAGTACCGATACCACCTCCATCACCTGGTCCATGCGAAGGATTTTGAGATTTTGAATTGGGATCGCCATACTGTGGCGCCTTTGAGTCATTCCAAAGTGCCGGATCGAGATCAATTCCGGCGACTGGAAGTGCCGGCGCGAGTGTTGGTTGTTTCGGAATGGCCGCTTGAATGGTTGACGGCTGCGGCAGTTTACCTTGTTGAGCTTCGATTGGGTTGTTATCGCCGCCTGAACCGCCGCCTCGGGCTTTTTGCTCGGCGCCTGATCCCTGTCCCTTAGCACTTTTGAAACCAACAGTTCCAGCACCATTCTTCCCGATACCAGCAGCGAGCGATTGGTCGTCAATCCTGAGTAGCTGAACGTTCTGGAGATCGGCGAACGAATTCTCGCGATCTGTCACATCTGTTTGTGGTCGGGATGAGTCGAGCAAGCCGACGACGGTTACGAGCAAGATGATCACTGAGCACGCACCGAAGTAAGAAAGAAGGCGAGTTGGGGAATTGAACTGGTCTTTAACTCTGCCAAAAGCGACGCGAAGAGTTTTTCGGCCTTCACCTACTGGGTCCTGTCGAAACTTGGGCCATGATCGTTTTAGGTCAAGGCTTAGTGCTCGTATCTCTTTGGCGAGTCGTTCGAGGAGCATTTCGGAATCTATGATCGTCAGTTCGAAATTGGCATGGTTGAAGGTAGGCATAATCGACCTCGCTGACACACTTCGAGTGTTTCGACCCGGAGTGGTATCGAATTTATTGAGTGAAAGGAAATGTTTACGGTCTAGGGCCGGCGGGGTAACTACCGGCCAATGGGGAGTTCTTGATGGGTATTACCGTGAACGCCAGAAAAGTTACGCTGGTTAAAAAAGGACTACGGACACCACCGACTTTGGCGCGTGGTGATTCAACTTCCGCCTAGCCCTACACCACGCAAAACAACCAGACACCACCGGCTTTAGCCGCGTGGTCCCTCAATTTCTACCTAGCCCTACACCACGCCTAACAACCAGACACCACCGGCTTTAGCCGCGTGGTCCCTCAATTTCTACCTAGCCCTAGCCAAAGCATTTGAGAGTCACCACCGACTTGAAGTCGCGTGGTTTTTTCAATTTTGACCTATTGTTCACTTGCCGAGTAGGTAGAAGTTCATATGACCACGCGGCTAAAGCCGGTGGTGTCTGGTTGTTAGGCATGTGTAGGGCTAGGTAGAAATTGAGGTACCACACGACTGAAGTCGGTGGTGTCGCGGATCTTTCCGGAGGGGTTAGCTGGAAGTTGATATGACCACGCGGCTGAAGCCGGTGGTGTCGCGGATCTTTCCGGAGGGGTTAGGTGGAAGTTGATATGACCACACGGCTGAAGCCGGTGGTGTCGCGGCCCTGTTACTTCATCACACCTGCTAGCTTCGTGGCGCTGGGAGGATCGATGCGCTGGAGTATGCGGTACTCCTGCAAAGCGCCATTGCGATTACCCATCGCAACATATGTGGCACCAAGATTGTAATGGGCCAACGCATAGTCAGTACGCTGACTAATCGCAGTCGAGAATTCCTGGACAGCTTCAGGATATCGATTCAAATGTTGCAGGGCGTAACCCAATTCATTATGCGCTTCGGCATACTCACCCTTGATGCGAACGGCCTCGCGCAAAACTGTTACCGCTTCGGCAAACTGCTCTAAATCATTCAGACACCAACCAAAATTGAAGTTAGATGTCGCGCTTCCAGGTCGCAAACGCAGGCCCTGGCGGTAAGCATCAGCAGCCTGTTTGTACTGCTTTGTGTTGTAGTAATAAACGTCGGCTAAACCAAGATAGGCCAAACCGTGATCCGGTTTCTGGCTGAGTGCCGTTTGATATTCCTGAATCGCCTCCTGATTACGATTTAAGAGACGATACGAATACCCGAGCTCACTATGGGCGTCAGGATATTCAGGTTTGATATCGATTGCCTGCCGCAGACTCGAGAGAGCGGCCATGTAATTCTTTTGATCGTTATAAATCCAGCCCATCTCGTAAAGCGCGCCTGAATAGTCAGGTTTAATTTGCAAAGTTCGTTTGAAAGCCGCCAGAGCTTCGGGATAGCGCTCAAGTTTTCTCAAGGCGAAACCCGCTTCAAAACTGGCATTCGCATGATTCGGCTGTAACGACAAAACCCGATTCGCTTCGTCGAGCCCGTCCTGATATTCACCCGTGTCGTTATAGATCCATGCCAGCCGGTAGTGAGCTTCAGCCAATGACGGATTTATTTCGATCGCTTTGTTATAAGCGTCAATCGCCTGGTCGTAGCGTTTGGCGGTATAGAAGTTCTCACCTTGTTTGTAATAGTAGTCGGCGGTGTAAGTAGGGCCGGTGGGAGTCGATGGAGTTTTTCGGACCGCCGGCGTCGTAGTCTTTCGTTTGGTTGAAGTTGCAGGTGTCGTTCTCGCGGGTGGTTTCGAGGGCGCTGGTCCGGTTGCTCCTCCCATCATGCCACCACCCATTGTCGAACCGCCGGAATTCTCGTGCTGAGCATGAGCGATTGTGACGGTTGTTATAATAAGGACTGTGCTAAACAGAAGCAGTGGCAGGCGTTGAAGGGACATTACATTTCTCCTGGGCGGGTTGAAATATGACGAAACGCGGAAGGAATTATATTGCTAAAGGAGAGGAGTTGGACAGGAAATTGCACTTTCGTGCTTTGTGTTTTGTACTTGGTGCTTTGTTCAGACAGGTTGCAAGCGCAAACATAAAAATCAAGATACCAAGTACAAAACACCAAGAACAAAGCACAAAGTGCAAAGCGCGAGGTGCGTGTTTGACACACTTCAATG
>DATIBX010000431.1:0-2804 GCA_035457105.1 Pyrinomonadaceae bacterium | reverse complement strand
ACGCACGGGGAAACTGACGCGTGTCGAATTTCAAGCCCTGGTCTCAGCACACCGACCGCTCCCTAAATACAGCGGCGACGCTCACGTGGAGATCGATCTCAAACGCCAGGTTCTATTCATTGTCGATACGACCGGCACAGTAACACACATTCTTCCTGTTTGCACCGGCAATGAGAAAACCTATATGGACCACGGCGAGATTCATCGAGCACATACGCCAAGAGGGAGATTTAGAGTCTTGCGAAAGATTGCCGGATGGCGGCTAAGTTCGCTTGGCCTGCTTTACTACCCTAACTACATATACAACGGCATCGCGATTCATGGCAGCCTGGCGATGGCGGTTTATCCTGGCAGCCACGGATGTATTCGGATACCAATGTTCGCTTCAAAGGAGCTGAGCGAACTCACGCCTGTAGGAACCGAGGTAATCGTGTATGACGATTGAACTGCAGGAAATGGAGAAATAATATGCGAAAGAACATTGAACCCTTGTCGTGGCAAGCTGATTTGGCAGCCTTCGGCAAACGAAACAACATGCGTCCGACAAGACTTGAAGTTCTTGGCCCAGAGCGGGATGTCGAATCAGACTTCTGGCTCGAAGATGGATTGCTATTGGCGGGTGTAGATCTAAACACTGACGGTGAGCGTGATACTTGCGTTGAAATCATGCTCCAGGCGCCATCCACCTCAAGCAAGAATCACATGACGCGCACCGTAGCCGGCGTGAAGCGATTGGAATTGGAGACGACCGATGGCCGTGATGCAGCTCTGGAAATAGAGGATGGGGAAGGTAGGGTCACTATCATGCACTTCGAATCAGAAAGGCCCGCCTCTTGACGTCCAGGACAGAGTAAGAGCCATGAGACTAATCTTAACGCTGCTGTTGATTATTATTCCCGTGAGCATAAATGCGAATGCTCAGACACAAACTTTCACCAGAGAAGGTGTCGAATACGTGTTGGATCTTCCTTCACCTTCATGGCGAGCTGTTTCGCAAGTCGACGTTCATGAGCATCTTGAATTTGTCAACGGTGAAGATTACAGCAATGGATATCTGCGTCTCCGCAAGAAGTTAGTAACGCCTGATACCACTACCAAGGATCTATTTAGTGAAGCGGCGAAGTGGGAATTGCATAAGCTGCCGGGTTATGTGGTTTGTAGCGGAGGGGAGGGAACCGATTTTAACGGTCATCTCAAAGGCACAGTGTTTTCTTACGAATTCGTTAACCAGGGAAAAAACATGGATGGCCGCATCTACTATCTCGCTTGGACAGCCGTACTCATCAATGACGCTGCTAATGCAGCGGTGAACTAATATCCGCCGCCGGCAATTTGGTTTCTGGTCTTGAAGTAATTGTCTTTCGGATCAGGATTGATCGCTTAACAGGAATATCAGAAGAGTAAGACCGAGCGGTTTCGTCAGAGTTTGGGAAAACAACTCTTGTTCGTGCGAGTGCAGTGGACAACTCACTCGATGTAGATCCGACCTCGGGATTAACAACGTCAGAGGTGAGCCAACGTCAACTTCTCTACGGTCGCAATGCACTCATTAACGGCCTGGCCGTTCTCTCCTCAGTGTACAGGCCTCCCGGATGGGAGCGTTGGGCATAGGTTGTATTCGCCATTGGGTTTCTAAGCGCGCTGGTGTTAGGAATCTATTTAGCCTGGACGATTTTGCGACCAAAGCACACTAAAGGTTTACAATAGCCCTTCGAGTTAGTAAGCACGGTAAATAACAATGAATAACGAAGAATTGCGCTCGCAACTGGAAAAGTTGCACAACGAACTTCACCGGAGTCCTGATATCGACTTGCAACAACGCGAGTTGCTACAGACGCTGGCCGATGAAATTCAGGCGTTGCTCAAAAGAGATGACATTCAACAGCATCACTACACGAGTCTGAGTGAACGACTCAATGACGCTGTGGCCGAACTCGAAGCTTCTCACCCGCAGATAACTCTCTTGATGCGCCAGACGATCGACTCGCTGGCGTATTTGGGCATCTGAAGCCCTTGCAAACCGAGGCCATCGTGGCTTGACCTAATCAAGCCACTCATGTGGCCCCGTGTTCTGCATGCGTCCTCACAGAATCGTAGCGACGAATGCTTTTTCTAGACGGTGCGTCGGCCAGTGACCAAATTGTATATCAACACGATCACAGCCAGGACCAACACGAGATGAATCAGACTGGTGCCGCCACCTATACCCGATATAAATCCCAATAGCCAAAGGACCAATAGAATTACAAATATTGTCTACAACATGATTCTCACTCCTTCTAGTTGCGCCAGATAACGCGCAGAAGTGAACGACCTCGCTCTATGCTGTAGTTACTTTTCCGGATGAGCGAGAGCATCCGCCTTGGTGGCGTGCACCACGCCGTCCGGATGTTCGGGGGGCGAGTAAACAGTGAATAGTTTCATATCTTCAGTGCCAGTGTTAATGAAGTCGTGTTCCATTCCGGCCGGCACCGCAAACATATCACCAGGGTTAATATCGTGCGTTTCACTTCCTAGCTCCGCACGTCCTTTGCCTTTGACGAAAACCAGGACCTGGTCGACAAGCTCGTGAACTTCGCGACCAATGTCTTCACCCGGAGGGACACTCATCAAGACCACCTGAGAGTGTTTGTTCGTGAACAAGACCTTCCGGAACATATTGTTCGCGAGCGCCGATTGCTGGACATTTTGGAATTGCATAAATACGCGCACCCCTTCTGACTCAATGACTCTGTCTAAGTCTTAAATAGGCAAAAGACATGCCCTTAAAAGTTTCTTGACCTTCGGCTCGGAGGATAATCAAA
>DATIBX010000430.1:0-7291 GCA_035457105.1 Pyrinomonadaceae bacterium | reverse complement strand
CGGATACTGGGCAGCTCGCGATTCACAGCGTGCCGGTAAACTCGCTGAAGCTCGAGCGCTATACGAAGCAATGCAAGCTCGTTACGACGCTAACTGGTACGGCTATCTCGCCAAACAACGTCTCGACACAATGGGACGCTCAGCACCTTCAAAGACATTCCCGGACGACTCGATCGTTGCTCGTGCTGTCGCGAACCTAAAGACTGTCACAGTCGCTGAAGAGACGGCAGGACCTGAAGAAGAAGCCCGAATTTTGAAGGCCGATCAATTGTCCAACATCGGCCTCGACGATTGGGCCGTGAAGGAATTGGATAAGGCTGGCGAAAAACATCCAGACAGTCCCAAGATCAACCTGGCGGAAGCGCGAATCTATCGGTCCGATGATGATAATGTTCGCGCTCTTAACACGTTGAGACGTAGTTTTCCCGACTACTCACAAATGAAGCCCGAAGAGATGACGCGCGAAGAGTGGGACGTTTTCTATCCACTCGAGTACTGGGACATAATTGTGCAGGAGTCTCGCAATCGAAATCTTGATCCTTATCAAGTTGCTGGTTTGATCCGTCAGGAAACGATCTTCAGCGCTCGTGCTCGCTCATCCGCGAACGCGTATGGTCTGATGCAGGTGCTTGTGCCTACCGGGAAGCTGACGGCGCGGAAGTACGGAATGGGTAGAGAGGTGACCTCCGAATCAATACTCGAACCTCGCTTGAACATTCAGCTCGGCACTGCCTACTTGCGTGACCAGATTGATAAGTTTGGGAGAATCGAATACGTCGCCGCAGCATATAACGCGGGACCCGGTCGGGCGGTCCAGTGGAAAGCGTCGTTGCCGTTTGAAATGGACGAATGGGCTGAAGCTGTTCCCATCAAAGAGACTAGAGGTTATGTACAGGGCGTAGTAAGAAACCGGCTTCAGTACTTGCGGCTCTACGATGAAAAGGGAAACTTTCGACCGGAAGTTGGGACTCGGGCTGTGACTGCACCACCAGCGCCTGGAGTTTCTCCCTCGAGTGAAGGCAGTTCGACAGTTAAAAAGCGACGCGTTTCGGGTGGGCCACAGGAAGAGTAATTAGGATTATGAGGTGTGTGAACTATAGAAATAGGATCTATAGAACTCATAGGACCTATGCTTTCACCTTTATTACTTTATTCTTCAGTTTTGTCCAGGCCTTTCCCCAAACTTCTCCTCCTGCTTTAACCATTCAATCGGAACCTAACGCCGCAGTCTGGATCGATGAGATTCGACGCGGTACTACTGATGGCCAAGGCAATCTCGCAATTAAAAAACTCTCACCCGGACGTCATTCCGTCCGCGTAAGAGCCAGCGGTTTTAAAGAAACCACGGTGCCCTTACTTCCCGGACGTCGAACTCTCGCCATCAAACTTGTTCCAACTACCGATCGCGCTGAGCTACTGTTTCAACAGGCTGAGATTGCGCGCGAGAAATCGACCGATCAATCTTCACGCGAGAAAGCTGCCGATCTCTATCGCGAAGCCCTCGCTATAAGAAATGCGTTCCCGGCGGCCCATCTCGGCCTCGCGAGAATTCTCATGGACCTAAATGAGTTTGACAAAGCTCACGATGAAATAGCCGCAGCTCGTCGCACTCGTCCTGCATACGCCGAGGCCTCTGCTGTTGAGGGTCGTATCTATCGTGAATCTGCTTTTAACGACGAAGCGATCAGTTCGTTTCGCCGTGCCATCAGAGAAGGAAACGGGTTCCAACCAGAAGCTCATGTTGGCCTGGCGCGAGTCTATGAGGAGAAGGGACAATTTAACGAGGCCATCATTGAATACAAAAAGGCGATCGCTCAACTCTCGGATAGCGAGCCGGTAATCTATCAGCTGCTTGGCGCTGCCTACGAAAAGATGGAAAAACCAAAGGACGCTGTCGCTGCTTACGAGAAATACTTGGAGTTAGCACCCAATGGCAGCTATGCCGCCGCGATTCGTTCGATCTTGGACCAGTTAAAACGTGAAGCCGCGGGCGAACAAATCATTCCTGACTAAACCGCCCGGCATAGAGCCGCTCCCCATGCAAAACCAGCAGCAAACGCTGGTTGCTTTCCTTTACTTCGCGCTCTCGCAGCAGATGGTCCGAAGCCAGACCCATCGACGCTGACGATGCATTGCCAGTATGTTCGATCACGGAAATAACTTTGTCGTAGTTCGTCAAACCAATTCCTCGCGCGACCTGGGCAAGTAGATTCGCGTTAGCCTGGTGCGGAAACAATCCACCGGACATCACTAACCTCGAGGTCGTTACGCTCAAGGATCGTCTTACAAGCACCGATCATTCTGCGGGAGGCCTGGAGTATCACTGACTGCCCAACCATGCGCGGCTCTCGATCTTGAGACTCTTGGCCTGCGCCATATTCACTGCCCGGACAACGAATCCCGAGATCATCGACGTACTGGCCATCAGTCGCGAGGTGTGCGTCGACGATCTCGAGCGCCCCCTTCCGAGGCGAAGCAGAAAAGATCCTGACCCAATCACAAAGGCGTTCATGATCAACTCCGGCTTGAATCGATGTAATGTTCAATCGCTGCGATGGTCCGGAAATTCGCGGGTATTACATCGTTATCAGGAATACTCACTTCGCAGTGTTCTTCCAACACGGTGATGAAATCCACTAATCCAAAACTATCAAGCGTGCCGTTGGCGAAAAGGTCTATTGTCTCCTCGGGCTTTATCGCACCATTTGCCAATGCACTTTGGTTCAAGTACTCGATCACTGCGGCTGGTAATGACATAACAATTCTCCTTGGCTTTAAACTCAGCACTCATTTAAATGCTGTTTGCTGACTCTCCCTGTAGTTGTCGTAATCTTCCATCAACGCCATATAGATCAGGTTGCCGACCGTTTGAGCGCCTTCTCCATTTGGGTGCGTTAAATCCGCACCAACCAGATGTTTTCTACCTTCGTGCCAACGGGCCATCGTGCCCTCACCGCCCATCGCGGTGTACAGGTTCAGAAAGGCACAGTGACTCTCCAGCGCGACTCGACGCTGCATCTCGACGATTTTCGGAATTGCCGGCATCGTAATGATTCGACCACCCGGAGCGCGCTTGCCGCGATCCATCGGTGAGACAATCAGAATTGCCGCAGTTGGAAGCGCTGTTCGCACACGACTTACAACCTCGCGCAATTCACGGTCATATCGCTCCATCTGATCATCTGAAGCGTACTCACTTTCGTTAGTTCCGTAATTGAGGATTACGAGGTTCGGATTTCGATGTTGTAGTTGTTCAGTCCAGTGTGGACCATTCATGGTAGTTGCCAGCAGTCCCGCAAATGCTCCGTTTACCCCAAGACTGTCGTACACAACTCCTGGGTTGTCATTCTCAAGTACAACGCCAAAGACACTCACCTCGCCTTCTGACCGCACCTGGAACGAGCTGACGTTCCCACCCGCACCTAATTGAAAGAAGCCGGACTTTGGTTGGCCCGAGTCAGTAGAAATAGTTTCCTGCCTACCGTCCATAGAAACGGTGAACTTGCCTCCGCCCGGCTTCGCAAGGTAATAGACATCCATCCGCGAAAACTTCTTGCCAGTGGTACCAGCGGTCGCGGGCTGGTATAGCGCGTAGCTGCCTGGACCAGACGCAAGCGAAACGACGCCGCCGAGGCCCAACAGCCCTTTGCTGAAGCGTGGGGACATTAATGAAGCACTGGTCCAACCGCCTCCGCTTTGAAAGTTAACCGCCTGGTGCCCGTACCAATCCCATGGTTTATCCACCAAAATGAATCCGTGTCCCGAATCGCCAAATCGCTTCTGTAACAACTCTCTTACCGTTCCCGTGATTCCATCGTTGGTAATCGGAGAATCTCCGTAATGCACTACCCTTGTTATGGCGCCAGGCATGCGCTGCTCAGTCGTCAGCAGGTGAGCATTGAAAGCATCCATCATTCCTTCAGGATCCTCGATCAACTGATCATTACAACTTCTGGTCGCCGGTTTCGTGACAACAATTTCTTCGCCCCGCTCACTCGCTAATGGAAGCACGGTGCCTGGACCAGCAGCTTGTTTGAAAGCAATAAAATCGTGTGCGCTTGGCAACATCTCACGATAGCTCTGTCCCTTGAGCGATAATATTTTCTGCGCCGGTTGCGACAGCAATGGAGCAAATGACAGTATCAAGACGAGTGCTAACGTTCGGCTCGGTTTACTAAAAAGGACCGGATTTCGATATCCCTCAGGGCCGTGCGCCTGGCCAAGTCCCGGCATGGACTTCTCAAAAATTGCCATAAATGAATTGCACCTCAGCACCCGAGACGTAATACAAACCAAATGCTGTCGAGAGAATCACTGCTGCCTGGGCCGGCGAAGGCAAACATTGCCAGCCTTCTCGAAGCGCAGCAACGAAACGTTCCGGCAACCAGTGAATCAAGTAAACGATTAGCAGAAGAAGAACGAGCAAAACAGGAATGTTTCCAACTGAGAATTTGAAAGCAGTCAAACGTTGCAACACACTCAAAGCCTGCTGGAGACTCTCAGCCCTGAACACAATCCAGGTGAGGCAAATAAAGTGGAATGTAGCCAGGACACAAAGGACTTCACGCCAGCGGCTTTCAGTTGTCTTCACTCCTAACTGCTTTCTAAATGAGCACCACCAATGGTTCACAGACAATCCGACACCATGCAGACCTCCCCAAACTAAAAGCGTCCAGGCTGCACCATGCCAGAGCCCGCCAACCAGAAAGGTCAAGACGAGATTGCGATAGAGATTGAAACGCCTTTTCCGAAGTCCACCGATAGAAATGTAGACGTAATCAAAAAGCCAATTAGACAGAGTTATATGCCAGCGCTTCCAGAACTCACGCAGGCTTTGTGCGCGGTAGGGTGAGTGAAAGTTTTCGGGAAGTTTGATTCCCAGAAGCAAAGCTGATCCGATTGCGATATCGCTGTAACCGGAAAAATCGTAATAGATCTGCAAGGCGTAACCGTAGATAGCGGCAAGTGTCTCGACTGAGGAATAGAGCTGTGGCTGATCGAAGACTCGATCAACCAGGTTCGTGGCGAGAACATCAGCAATCGCTACTTTTTTTACCAGTCCGACCATGATCAAAAATATTCCATCAAGCGCTTCCCGGCTCTCGAAACTTTGATTACGCAGTTGCGGCAACAATTCCCGGGCACGAACAACCGGACCAGCAATCAGGGTTGGGAAGAAAGAAACAAACGCGAGGTAATCAACATATTGGTTCGTGGCTGGGGCAGTTTTTCGATAAACATCAATCACATAGCTCAATGAGCGAAAAGTTACAAAAGACAATCCCAAAGGAATGACGAGGTCCTGGATGAGGATGAACCTCGTTTGCAGGTGGAATTGTCCGAGCAGATCGTTGATGGAACTACTGAAGAAGTTGAAATACTTGAAGATGAAGAGCGTTCCGATGTCTGACGCGACGCTGACTGACAGCAAGAGTTTGCGGATCAGAGGTCGATTACTGGTGGCTATAAATCGTGCAGTTAAGAAGTCAATGGTTGAAATCAAAATGAGCAGTGGAACAAATTCGATGTTCCAGAGCGCATAAAAGTAGTAGCTGGCGATCAATAGAAAGATAATGGAAGCCCGGCGATTGCGAGCGAAGCTCCAATAAGCGAAGAAAACAATCGTCAGAAAGATCCAGTATTTGCCAGTGGCGAATAGCATGTTGGTTCTACGTCTTCTTTCCAATGAAGAACGTAGAACCGATTTTGCTCTTGAGAGGTTGAGATTCTTAGCGTTGGACCAACGTTAGGACGGCAGGACAGCCATAGGAAAGTGATGCGTGTGTTCGCTTGTCGCGACTGTGGTTTGCCACAGGATGGCGTTAAAGGAGCTGAAGAAAGTTATTGGAGAATTATGATTTGAAATTTGAGAATTGCCATTTGGTTTACGACGGGCGCGTCCAATCCAAATAGAAATTCTCAAATATCAATTAATAATCATCCAATATGCCTTCGAACCCTGGCCCTATCCGTCATTTCCGATTGCTTCCACAGGGCAACAACTCATCGCCTCTTCACACAGCGTCTTCTCTTCTGGAGTTTCGGGCTGCTTACACACAAACGAGTAATTATTCTCATCCGATCGGATGAAATTATCCGGCGCCGTATCACGGCACACGTCACAGTCGATACAGGAAGAGTCCACATACCAGGAACCCGTAACGTTTTCTTTCACTTTATCGGTCTTGTCGGGCAACGACTCTTCACTCCTAATCAAAATAGCTCGCCGGGACGTTCGCCACCGTCCTCAAAAAACCACGAATGCAACCAAGCTTTATGGATGAGTCATTTCTTCGGGCTTGACCAACCTGTCGAAGTCTTCGCCAGTGAGTAGTCCCAGCTCAATGGCCGACTCGCGCAAACTAATCTTCTTCTTGTGAGCGTTCTTAGCCACCTTGGCGGCGTTGTCATAGCCGATATGCGGGTTCAAAGCGGTTACTAACATTAACGAGCCTTTGAGATGCTCGTCTATTTGATCCCGGTTAATCTCGATGCCTGAAATGCAGAAGTCAATAAAACTCCTCGTCGCATCGTGTAATAGTCTAACCGAATGAAGGAAATTATGGATCATTACTGGCTTAAAAACATTCAATTCAAAATTGCCCTGGGAACCACCAAAACTTGTCGCGAGGTCGTTGGCAAACACTTGAACCGCGACCATCGTCATGGCCTCGCTTTGGGTGGGGTTAACTTTACCGGGCATGATTGAAGATCCCGGTTCGTTTTCGGGCAGTATTAACTCGCCTAGCCCACACCTTGGACCTGACGCGAGCCAACGAACATCATTGGCGATCTTCATCAAGGAACCAGCGAGTGTCTTCAACGAGCCGCTGGCGAACACCAGTTCATCGTGAGCTGACAAAGCCGCGAACTTATTGGGGTGTGACTTGAACGGTAAACCCGAAATCTCAGCAATCTTTTTTGCCGCTTCGTGTCCAAACCTGGGATGCGAATTCAAACCTGTGCCAACTGCAGTACCACCAATTGCAAGATCAAGTAGACCAGGCAAAGCCAGCTTCAGTCTGTCAACATCACGTTCTACCAGGCTGGCCCAACCACCCATCTCCTGGTCCACTGTCAACGGAGTAGCATCCTGAAGATGCGTACGACCAATCTTTACTACACCCGCAAACTCTTTTGCTTTGGCACTGATTGCATCCCTCAACTCAGTGATTCGCGGGATCAACTTACTTAGTTCCTCAGCAGCGGCGATGTACATGGCTGTCGGAAACGTATCATTCGAAGACTGCGACATATTTACGTCATCGTTGGGATGAATCGGTTTCTTGCT